>JBEVMR010000105.1:0-17836 GCA_040508545.1 Solirubrobacterales bacterium | reverse complement strand
GCCGCCCCCTCGACCTCTTCGTTGAAGTCGCTGCGGATCCGCTGGGTCGTAATCTGGCCGATCGCGCCGCCGACGATCAGCAGGATCAGCAGCGTCAGCCCGGACGAGACCGCGGCCAGGCGCCAGCGCACCGGCCAGGAGCGGGGATGGGCCGCCTGTCGCAGCAGCGCCCCGGCGCGCTTGCCCGCGGTCCGCATCGACTAGTCCTTCAGCACGTAGCCGGCGCCGCGTTTGGTGTGCAACAGGCGCGGCTCCTCGCCGGCCTCGAGCTTGCGTCGCAGGTTGGAGACGAAGACGTCGATCGTGTTCGTCGCCGCCATCGGGTCGTAGCCCCAGACCTCGTCGAGGAGGCGCTCGCGCGAGACGACGAGGCGCTCGTTGTGCATCAGGTATTCGAGCAGCTCGAACTCGCGGTTGGTCAACTCGATCTCGCGCTCGCCGCGCCGCACCTCGCGCGTATCCGGGTTGAGCGTCAGATCGCCGACCTGGAGCGAGGCCGAGCCGCGCGGTGGCCGCCGCCGCAGCAGCGCCCGGATCCGGGCCAGGAGCTCGCTGCGCTCGAACGGCTTGACCAGGTAGTCGTCGGCGCCGCTGTCGAGCCCCTCGACGCGGTCCTCGGTCCCGACCCGCGCGGTCAGCATCAGGATCGGCACGTCGCCGTCGGCCCGCAGCCGCCGGCAGACCTCGATCCCGTCCATGCGTGGAAGGCCCAGGTCGAGCACGACGACGTCGGGCACGAAGCCGGAGGCGACGTCGAGCGCATCGACGCCGTCGGCCGAGGTGCGCACCTCATAACCCTCGTTGCGCAGCGAGCGGCGCAGGACGTCCGCGATCTCCTCGTCGTCCTCGACGACCAGCACACGCCCCTCGATCGAATCGCCCCCGTTCGCGTTTGCAAGCATCGCAGCGATGTTAACCCGGCACCGACACGTTTCTATTTCCTTTTAGCGCGAATTTAGGCACGGAGATAGCGGGGAAGAGCTCTGTTTCGGGGCAGTTGCCATCTGCCTCGCTTGGCATGATCGAGCGCGACCGTGAGTTTCCCCTCCGCCGTCCATCTGCACGCCCACAGCGAGTACTCGCTGCTCGACGGCGCCTGCAAGATCGATGCGATGGCGGCGCGGGCGGCGGAGCTCGGGCAGCCGGCGCTGGGACTGACCGACCACGGCGTGATGAACGGCGCGGTAGACCTCTACAAGGCCTGCCATAAGCACGGGATCAAGCCGATCGCCGGGCTCGAGGCCTACTTCGTCGACGACGTCAAGACGATCAAGGAGAAGCCTAAGTACGAGCGCAACCACCTCACGCTGCTGGCCGAGACCGACACCGGCTTCGCCAACCTGGTCAAGCTCACCTCGGCGGGCTTCCTCGAGGGCTTCTCGCGCGGCAAGGCGAACGTCGACATGGAGATGCTCGCTGCCCACTCCGAGGGAGTGATCGCGCTGACCGGCTGCCTGGCCTCGCGCTTCTGCCGGCGCCTGGTCGAAGAGCGGGCCGACGACGCCCGCGCCCACCTCGATGACCTGATCCAGGCCTTCGGCCCCGACCAGGTCTACTTCGAGGTGCAGAAAAACGGCATCGAGGAGCAGGAGAAGGCCAACCAGGGGATCGTCCGCTTCGCCCGTGAGCTGGGGCGGCCGCTGGTCGGCACCGCCGACGTCCATTACCTGCGCCGCGAGGACTTCGACAACCACGCGGCGCTGCTCTGCGTGCAGACCAAGTCGACGCTCGAGGCGCCGAAGATGAGCTTCGACACCAACGAGTTCTTCCTCAAGAGCAACGAGGAGATGGCCTCCTCGTTCGCTGAGTGGCCCGAGGCGATCCCGACCACGCTGGAGATCGCCGAGCGCTGTGAGATCGAGATCGAGCTGGGCAAGCTGCTGCTGCCGCGCTACCCGACCCCGGACGGCTCTGAGCCAGAGGCGATGCTGCGGCGGATCGCCGCCGAGGGCTTGCGCGCCCGCTACGGCGACCCACCTCCCGCCGAGGCGGTGGAGCGGCTCGAGTTCGAGCTCGGGGTGATCGAGGAGATGGGCTTCTCCTCCTACTTCCTGATCGTCTGGGACTTCATCCGCTACGCCAAGGAGAACGGCGTCGCGGTCGGTCCGGGCCGTGGCTCGGCGGCCGGCTCGATCGTCTCCTACGCGCTCACGATCACCGATCTCGACCCGCTCGCCAACGATCTGCTGTTCGAGCGCTTCCTCAACCCCGGGCGCAAATCGATGCCGGACATCGATATCGACTTCTCGGTGCGCGGGCGCGAGCGCGTGATCCGCTACGTCGGCGAGAAATACGGGCGCGAGTCGGTCGCCCAGATCGTCACCTTCGGCAAGATGGCGCCGCGCGCCGCAACCCGGGACGCCGCGCGGGTGCTCGGCTTCGACTACGGCAGCGGCGACCGCCTCGCCAAGCAGATTCCCGAGCCGATCCTCGGCCGCAATCCCTCCTTCGAGGAATGCCTGCAGCCGGGGCAGGAGCTGAAACGGACGTATGACTCCGAGCCCGAGGCGAAACGGATCCTCGACGTCGCCCAGGGGTTGGAGGGGATCATCCGCAACAACTCGATCCACGCCGCCGCCGTGGTGATCGCCGACCGGCCGCTGCAGGAGATCGTGCCGCTGCAGCTGGCCGAGGATCGCGGCGCGCCCGCTAATGGCAACGGCAGCAAGGGCGAGCGCCAGTACAAGGTCGTCACCCAGTACTCGATGGGCCCGATCGAGGAGATTGGCCTGCTGAAGATGGACTTCCTCGGCCTGCGCAACCTCGACGTGATCGAGGATGCGGTCGAGATCATCCGCCGCTCCCGTGGGGTCGAGCTCGAGATGACCGAGATCCCGATGGACGATGCCAAGACCTTCGAGATGCTCACCCGGGGCGACGGCACCGGCGTCTTCCAGCTCGAGTCCGAGGGCATGCGCGAGGCGATGAAGAAGGTGCGCCCGACCGAGTTCGACGACATCGTCGCCCTCGTCTCCCTCTACCGGCCGGGGGCGATGCGCTATATCCCCGACTACGCCAAGGGCAAGCGCAACCCCGAAGCGGTCACCTACCCCGACGAGCGCCTGCGGCCGATCACCGAGCCGACCTACGGCTGCGTCCTCTACCAGGAGCAGCTGATGGAGATCGCCAAGCGGATGGCCGGTTTCAGCCCGGCCGAGGCCGATGACCTGCGCAAAGCGATCGGCAAGAAGAAGCGCGACCTGATGGCGACGATGAAGGCCAAATTCATGGAAGGGATGAAGGCCTCGGGCACCGCGACCAAGGTCGCGAGCGACATGTGGTCGCTGATGGAGGCCGCCGCCGACTACTCGTTCAACAAGTCGCACGCCGCCTGCTACGCGCTGATCGCCTACCGCACGGCCTACCTCAAGGCGAACTTCCCGGCCGAGTACATGGCGGCCGTGATCTCCTCGGTGATGAACACCAAGGACAAGGTGCCCTTCTTCGTCAACCGCTGCGAGGAGATGGGGATCGACGTGCTGCCCCCTGACGTCAACTCCTCCGACCACGATTTCGTCGTCTCCGAGAAGGCGATCCGCTTCGGGCTCGACGCGGTGAAGAACGTCGGCCACAGCGCGGTCGAGGCGATCCTCAGGGCCCGCGAGGACGTCCCGATCGCCTCGATCTGGGACTTCTGCGAGCGGGTCGACACGCGGGCGGTGAACAAACGGGCGATCGAATGCCTGATCAAGTGCGGCGCCCTCGACTCGACCGGGGCGACCCGGAAGGGGATGCTGGAGGCGCTGCCGGCGGCCCAGTCGGCGGGCCAGAAATCCCAGGAAGACGCGCAGCTGGGCCAGGGCTCGATCTTCGACTTCGGCGACGCCGCGGCGAGCGGGGGTGGGGAGGGCGCCGCCAGCTCCCATCACCGGCCGCCGATCTCCGCCGTCGAGTTCGAGCGCCGGGAGCTGCTCGCGATGGAGAAAGAGACGCTTGGCACCTACCTCTCCTCGCACCCGCTTTCCGAAGTGCGCGAGGCGCTGCGCGCCCGGGTCGATTGCAGCCTGGCCGAGCTGGCCGGCAAGCCGGACGGGGCCTGGGTCACGGTTGGCGGCATCGTCGCCGAGAGCAAGAAGATTCGCACCAAGAGCGGCAGTCAGATGATGTTCGCCACCCTCGACGACGTCGAGGGCCAGGTCGAGATGCTGGTCTTCAAGGCCGACGAGGCCGAGAGCGCGACGACGATCGAGACCGACGCGATCGTCGTCGTGCGTGGCCGTATCGACCACAAGGACCGGGGGGAGACGAAGCTCGTCGTCCAGGAAGCGGAACGCTTCGAACCCGACAACGAGGAGATCGCCCGGGCAAGCGCCGCGGCCACCGCCCCCGCCGAGCCGTTACGGCTGACGATCGCCTCGGAGAGCCTCGGCAACCCTCACCTGATCGAGGAACTGAAGACCGTCTTCGAAGGGCACAAGGGCACCGCCGACGTCTACCTGGCGATCCCGGGAGAGGACGGCAAGGCGCAGGAGTGGAAGCTCGGCGAAGAGTTCAAGATTCGCCACTCGAGCAAGCTGCTCGCGGAGCTGGATCACGTTCTCGGCTCGAGCGCTCTCGCTGCCTGAGACCGGCCCCGCCGCTCTCTAGACTTCTCCCATGCCAGTAACGCGCCAGAAGACCGGTGAGTGCCGTCAGTGCCGTTCTTTCTGCGACAAGATGGTCGAGCCGCGGGGTTGCGTCGAGCTCGGATGCCGCTTCCTCTACAGCGTCGTCGACTCGCTGACCGGCACCCAGTACGTCGGCTGCATGCAGGGCGTTTTCGGTGCCAAGGTCGAGCTCGACGCCGTGCTGCAGCCCGGTGGCTTCGGCGGGGTCAAGATGACCGGCGGGGCATTGCCGCACTGCCCCTTCTCGGTCGAGCGCGCCTACCAGGGCGATGGGCCCGAGTACGACTGCGTCAACCGGCGCTTCTTCGACCACACGGACGGTGGGCCCGAGGGCCTGCGCGCCTTCGATCTGCGCGATCTCGCCTCCGAGCCCCCCGGCGTCTAGAGCAGCTCTAAGACGACATGGTTCCGTGTAGGATCGCGGCATGAGCGATTCTTCAGCAGTGGCAGATGCAGAGCAGCTCGCGACGGACGCGGCCGGGGACGGCAGCGGGGCCGAGGGCCCCAAGTTCACGCTCGAGCTGAACCAGGACCAACAGGACATCCGCGACTGGGTCCACGGCTTCGCCGAGGGCGTCGTGCGGCCCGCGGCTTCCGAATGGGACGAGCGCGAGGAGACGCCCTGGCCGGTGATCCAGGAGGCCGCCAAGATCGGCCTCTACAGCTTCGAAGCGCTGGGCCAGTTCTTCGCCGACGACACCGGCTTGACGCTGCCGATCGCCAACGAGGAGCTGTTCTGGGGCGATGCGGGAATCGGCATGGCGATCATGGGCACCTCGCTTGCCGTCGCCGCGATCTTCGGGCAGGGGACCCCGGAGCAGATGGGCGAGTGGATCCCGCAGTGCTTCGGCACCGCAGACGACCCCAAGGTGGCTGCCTTCTGCTCCTCGGAGCCCGACGCCGGCTCCGATGTGGCGGCGATCCGCACCACCGCCAAGTACGACGAGGCCAACGACGAATGGGTGCTGAACGGGCAGAAGGCCTGGGCGACCAACGGCGGCATCGCCGACGTCCACGTGGTGATCGCCTCAGTCGACCGCGAACTCAAATCGCGCGGGCACGCCGCCTTCATCATCCCGCCGGGAACCAAGGGCTGTGAGCAGGGCGCCAAGGTCAAGAAGCACGGTCTGCGCGCCTCGCACACCTCCGACGTCCACCTCGACGACTGTCGCATCCCCGGCTCCTGCCTGCTCGGCGGCAAAGAGAAGCTCGACGAGCGGCTGGCCCGCGTGCGCGAGGGCAAGAGCGCCAAATCGCAAGCGGCGATGCAGACCTTCGAGGCGAGCCGGCCGACGGTCGGCGCGCAGGCAATCGGCATCGCCCGCGCGGCCTACGAGTACTCGCTCGAGTACGCCAAAGAGCGGCAGCAGTTCGGCAAGGCCATCATCGAGAACCAGTCGATCGCCTTTGCTCTCGCCGACATGAAGATGGAGATCGACGCCGCCCGGCTGCTGGTCTGGCGCGCTGCCTGGATGGGCCGCAACGGCCACAAGTTCGAGAACGCCGAGGGCTCGATGTCAAAGCTGAAGGCCGGCGAGGTCGCCGTTTGGGCCACCGAGCGGGCGATCCAGATCCTCGGCGGCAACGGCTACACCCGTGAGTTCCCGGTCGAGCGGATGCACCGCGACGCCAAGATCTACACGATCTTCGAGGGTACGTCTGAGATTCAGCGGCTGGTCATTTCGCGCGCGATTTCTGGCGTTCACATCAAATAGGGCTCGGCCAAAGGGAAGCCCGGCCATCCCCGGGCGAATTGATGTCGCACGCCCCTTCGGGGCTTAGCGACTGAGTTGGTGCGCGGCTTCGCCGCGCGGAAGACAGATTGCATATCGCCGCTTCGCGACATTCACCCGGGGATGGCCGGACTTCCCTCCCGCGAACTCTCGGTGCTGAGACCAGGGAGAATCAGGACGTGGGCCGCCGCCGAGAGCTTCCAGTGCTTGTCTTCGATGGGGACTGTGCGTTCTGTACGAACTGCGCCCACTTCTTGGAGCGGCTCCAGCCAAAAGCGGAAATCGTCGCCTGGCAGCTCACCGATTTGGACGAGCTGGGGATAACCGCTGAGCAGGCGAGTGATGCTGTGCAGTGGGTTGAGGTCGACGGCACGGTGCGCTCGGGGCACGAAGCCATCTCAGCTGTGCTGGGTGCTGCTGGACTGCCCTGGAAGCTGATCGGCCGGACGATCCAGCTACCCGGAATCTCATGGCTTGCGGCAAAGGCCTACCGCCTAGTCGCAAACAACCGCTACCGGCTCCCCGGAGGGACGCCCGCTTGCGCGGTAACGGATAGCCGTAGCGGTCCCCCCGCATAGCAGCAGGGGCGGGCGATGCGGCCTCGCGGGAATGTCGCGAAGCGGCGATATGCAATCTCGTTCTGCGCGGCGCAGCCGCGCTCAACCTCAGTCGCTAAGCGCGAAGCGCGTGCGACATCAATTCACGCGAGGCCGCATCGCCCGCCCTCAGGCTTCCCGGCGTTTTAAACCGGCTTTGCGGAGGCGCTTGGCTGCCGTGACTTCCTTCTTGTCGGGCCCTTTCCTATTCGGACCCGGCGTCTCCAGCGTCGCCGGCAGCCCCTCGAAGCGGGGCTCGGAGAGGAATGCGGCTAGGCCCTGCTTGCCCATCTCGCCTTTGCCGAGGTTGGCGTGGCGATCGCGATTGGAGCCGAAAGGGGCGGCGGCGTCGTTGACGTGGAGGCAGCGCAGGCGGTCGAGGCCGACCTTCTCGTCGGCTTCGTCGACGATTGCCGTTAGGTGCTCGGCATCGGTGACGTCGTAGCCCTGGACGAAGAGGTGGCAGGAGTCGAGGCAGAGGCCCAGGCGCTTGCCGCTGCCGGCGAGCTCGATCAGCTCCGCGGTCTCGTCGAAGTCGCGGCCGAGCAGGCCTTTGTGGCCGGCAGTCTGCTCGAGCAGGAGCGGGCAGCTCTCACTGTCCTTGACCGCGGCGGCGATCACTTTCGCCGCCCGTTTCATCGAGGGGCCGTGCGGCTCGCCTTTCTGCGCGCCCGGATGGAGGACGACGCCGGCGGCGCCGATGCCGTCGCCGATGCGCAGCGCATGGGTCAGCGAGTCAAGCGACTTCTTGCGCATCTCCTTGTCTTTGGTCGCGCAATTGACCAGGTAGACGGCGTGGATCACGACTGCTTCCACGGACGAGTCGTCCATCGCCTCGCGAAAGGCCGCGAAGTCGTCGGCGCCGTATTTGGTCGGCCGCCACATCCGCGGGCTCTGGTTGAAGATCTGGATCGATTCGCAACCCAGCTCGGCGCCGCGCTCGATCGCCTTCGAAAGACCGCCCGCGGTCGATACGTGTGCCCCGATCAACATCGAGGCGGCATCCTATGGCTCCTCAAGACTCCAGCCGCACCGCCACCTCGTATTTCTCGACCGAGACCCGTTCGCCCGGGGTTTCGCCTGGTGGCGACATCGAGTTCAGCGTCTCGTCGCCTTCGCGGTAGTCGTCCTCGGTCTCGAAGAAGCTGATCGCGAGCCGGCGGCCGTTCTCGCCGTCATTCAGGACCAGCAGCCCCTTCGCGGGGACACCCTCCGGAGGCCCTTCCTGGGACTCGGCCCGGGCCCTGATCTCGCTTGCGGTCTGCTCCAGCGCCTCTGCGTCGGAGCCCTCGAAGCGCGCGACTCTTGCGTACATGTCTTCCTCCTCGGTCGGTGCTCTACCTCTTGAACGAGCCTACATCCGACTCAGAAGATGCAGGCTACGAAGGCGGCCTCCGGCCACTGTGGAAACATCCGCGCCGATCAGATGACGGCCGACTCGACGATGCGACTGAGGTTTGCTCCCTCGCCAACCGGCGCCCTGCACATCGGCGGCGCGAGGACGGCGCTCTACAATTGGCTGGCCGCTCGCCACGACGGCGGGTCCTTGGTCCTGCGCATCGAGGACACCGACCGGGAGCGCTCGACCGAGCAGAACGTCGCGCAGATCCTCGACGCGCTGCGCTGGCTCGAGCTCGACTGGGACGAGGGGCCGGTCTCCCAGGCCTCGCGATCGGACAGCCACGAGGCGGCATTGCAGCGCCTGCTCGAGAGCGGCGCCGCGTATCGGGACTCAGCCACGGCGAAGGACGTAGAGGCCTGGAAGGCCGAGCACGGGGCAGGCCGCGGCTACCGGGGCGAGCCGAGCGACGAGGACGGCGCCGCTGTGCGACTCCGGGTTCCCGACGAGGGGGAGACCGTGGTTGAGGACCTGATTCGAGGTCCGGTCAGCTTCCCCAACCGCAGCTACGACGATTTCGTCATCGCCCGCGGCGACGGCTCGGTCCTCTACAACTTCGCCGTCGCCGTCGATGACGCCGAGATGGGCATTACCGACGTGGTCAGGGGGGATGACCATCTCTCCAACACGCCCAAGCAGCTGCTCGTCCTGGCAGCGCTCGGCTTCACGCCGCCGCGCTACGCCCACCTGCCGCTGCTGCACGGCCCCGACGGGCGCAAGCTCTCCAAGCGGCATGGCGCCGCCTCGGTGCAGGAGCTGCGCGATGCCGGCTATCTGCCCGCGGCGGTCCGCAACTACCTCGCCCTGCTCGGCTGGGGGGCCGACGACGACGCAACCCTGATTCCGACCGAGGAGCTGGTCGAGCGCTTTCACGTCGCCGACGTCGGCAAGGCAGCGGCGATCTTCGACGAGAAGAAGCTGCGCTGGATCAACGGCCGCTACATGCGGGAGATGCCCCTCGAGGACTACCTGAGTGCGGTGGCGGCCCACCTCGGGCGCCCGGCTGACGAGCGGCTGCGGGCGGCTTGCGAGATCGTGCAGGAGAAAGCGCAGACCCTCGAGGAGGTCTGGCCACTGATCCGCTTCCTCTTCGAGCCGCCGATCGAGGACGAGAAGGCCTGGCGCAAGACGATGAAGGACGAGGCCCCGGTGGCCCTAGGGGCAGCCCGCGAGGCCCTGGCCGCCGCCGCCGGCTTCGACGCCCAGGCGGTGGAGGCGGCACTGTCGCAGCTGCCGGAGAAGTTGGGGACCAAGCCGGGCCGGGTCTACCAGCCGGTCCGGGTCGCGATCAGCGGCGGCACGGTCTCGCCGGGGATCTTCGAGTCCCTTGCGGTGCTGGGGCGCGAGGAATCGCTACGGCGCATCGACGCCGCGCTCGTACGCCTCAGCGCATAACAACACCCAATTCTGAGGAGGCAAGAGCTAAACCGTGCGTCCTTCGCTGCCGATGAGGGGGGCGGAGCAACCCGGTCATGGCGTCGAGCAAGACACAGAGCAATGGGAAGGTCGCGAAGGCCGATGCGCCCCGTGGCGCAACTGCCCCCGCACCTGGAGCCCGCCTCGCCGCCGCCTTCGAGGCGGTGGAGAAATTCCCCGCCCTGATCGAGTCCCGCACCCGCGTGATGCAGGCGGCGACCGCCGAGACGGCGCGCGTCGGTGAGCTGGTCGAGGCCGTCGAGGCCGATGTCGCCCTGACCATCTCGGTCCTGCGCTTCGCCAATCGCGCCAGCGGCGGCAACATCGGCGGCATACCGGCGGCGGTCGACGTGCTGAAGCCGTCCGGCGTGCTGGCGATCGCGGGCACGGCGCCGGTCTTCGACTTCTTCGAGTCAAACGGGGGCTGGGAGCTGCGCCCGGAGCAGTTCCGCGTCCACGCCCTCGCCACGCAGCAGGCGGCGGCCCGGATCGGGCGCGAGATCGGCTGGGCCGATCGCGACGAGCTGATCGTCGCGGCGCTGCTGCACGACATCGGCCGCCTGGTGATCTCCAAGCTGCACCCTGGCCGCAGGACCTACTTCGACGCGACCTCGCGCACGCCCGAGCAGCGGATCCGCGAAGAACGCGATCAGCTCGGCATCGACCACGCCCTGGTCGGGGGCGTTCTGGCGCGGCGCTGGAACGTGCCGCAGCGGATTGCCGTGGCGATCGAGCGTCACCACGCTGAGGATGCCGACGGCCTTGCCGCGATCGTTGCCACCGCTGACATGGTCGCCCATTACGCGCAAGGCGAGGCGGTGACCCCGGAGCGCTTGCGTGAGACCGCGAAGCGCTGTGGCCTTGGTCCCGAGGGCCTGCGCGAACTGCTCTACGAGCTTCCCTATCCGCGCGAGGCCGAATCGCGGGTCAGCGAGCCCTGCCCGCTCTCGAACCGCGAGCTCGACGTGCTGCGGCACCTCTCGGAGGGCATGGTCTACAAGCAGATCGCCGGCGAGATGCAGCTCTCGGTGTCGACGATCCGCACCCACCTGCACAACGTCTACGGCAAGATCGGCGCGGTGGACCGGGCCCAGGCCGTGCTCACCGCTCGCGACCGCGGCTGGATCTAGTTCGCGGCTAGTCGATCAGGCACTCGCGCAGCGCAATAGCGACGGCGTGAGTGCGGTTCCTGGCGCCGAGGCGGCCGAGGATGTTCTTGGTGTGCGTCTTCACCGTTTCCTCGCTGAGGCCGAGCTCGCGTGCCGCGACCACGGTCGAGCCGCCGTCGGCGAGGAGCTGGAGGATCTCGCGCTGCCGGCGGGTCAGCTTTCCGCGGCTGCCGCTCGGCGGCACCGCCGGGTCGACGAACCGTTCTTGCTCGACTGCCGCCCAGACCGCCTTGGCAAGCTCCTCGGCGGCGGCGGTGCGGGCGACGTAGGCGCTGGCCCCGGCCTGCATGGCGGCCGAGGCAAGGTGGCGCTCGGGGCGCTCTCCGTGGGCGACGATCCCCATGCCGGGGGCCGTCTTGTGGAGTGTTCGGATCGTCTCGTCGCCGCGCAGGGCGCAGTCGCCCTCGCCGAGCCCCCGCCGCAAGTCGACGATCGCGACGTCGACGCTGCCGATGTCGTGGATCAGCCCGAGCGCCTCGTCGCGGGTCTCGCTCTCATGGATCACGAAATCGCCGGCCAGGGTCTGGCGCATGCCCAGCCGGACGAGTGGCTGGGCGTCGATCACAAGGCAATGTGGGCGCTCGCTCGGGACCTTTCGATCCTATACCCGCCAAAGTCCGCATCGTGCGGTAGAAAGGGCAAATGATCTCCATTACCTCGAAGTCGCGTTACGCGGTCGTAGCCATGGCGGAGCTGGCGCGATCGGGTGAGCGCCCGGTGCCGATCAAAGAGCTGGCCGAGCGGCGCGGCATCCCCGAGCAGTTCCTCGAGCAGCTCTTCTCGACCCTGCGACGGGCCGGTCTGCTGACCAGCCATCGCGGCATGAAAGGCGGCTACACGCTCTCGCGGCCAGCCGACGAGATCACGGTCCTCGAGGTAGTTCAGACCCTGGACGGCAAAGTCGGTCAAGAGGCCGACGAGGCTGGCGGGATCTGGGCCGAGGGGGTGACCGCGCTGCGCAAGGTCTTCGGCCAGACGACGATCGCCGAAGTGGCACGCCGGGAGGCCGAGGAGGCCGGCTCGGGGATGTACTTCATCTAGGTAGGGCCTCGGATCGAGTCATCTCCGAACCCTAAGCTGACGGCCCCAACCCGATGAAGGCAAACGGACCTGTATCTAGATCGTGGCAAGCCGTGCCTCGCTTGGGGCGCGGGCGCGCCTTGGTTGCTCTGCTGGCATGCATACTCGCCGTTTCGCTATCCGGTTGTGACCCCTTTGGCTTAACTTCCGAGCCCGGCATGGGCGGAGTTGACCAAAGCCTCGCTGAGGCTATCCAGGCTGAAGGGCGCGTGGAGTGCATGCCTTACGCGTCGCGGCAGCTTTGGAGTTGCAAGGTCGAAGGTGACCCTGGAAGCGGCTGGTCGGGTCACCTGCATCTAAAGATCAACAACAAGGGATGCTGGCGCGCCCGCTACGTCAGATACGACAGGCGCCAAGACTTCGCGGCTCCACGGCCCGACCTCTCGTTTGACAGCTTCAAGGCTTACGGCCGCACGATCAGAGGCTGTGCTGACGCTGAGAGTTGATCGGCCGTTGGGATTCACTTAACGATGGACAGGGCTGAGGTTTACGTCTGCGACCTGGATGGGACGCTACTGCGCTCGGACGGCACGCTCAGCCCCTTCGCGAGGGAGGGGCTGAATCGGCTCTTGGAGGCTGGTGTGAGCCTGACGGTAGCCAGCGCTCGCGGCACTCCGGGCATGCGCTCGCTGCTCACCGGCGTCGCGATTCGGTTGCCCGTGATCGAGCTGAACGGCGCCTTCGTCTCGGAGATCGAGAGCGGGCGCCATCTGATCAGCAATGTCCTCCTGGCGGGCGAGTCCTGCGCTGCGGTCGAGGTCATCCTCGCGACCGGCAACGACCCGGTGATCACGACTTGGGACGGCCGCAGGGACGGTGTCCACTTCGGCTCGCGCACGAACGACTCGACCAGTTGGTACGTCGAGGAGAAGCGGAAGCACCGCGATCCGCGGCTGGAGCCCTGCCTGGACCTGCTGGGCATCGCGCGAGAGGAGGACGTCGCCCAGATCACCACCTTTGTCCTCGACCAGGAGGCGCCGGCCCTGGTCGAACGGCTTCACGGCGCCGCGGGAGATGGGGCGATCGTGCACAGCGCCGCCAACTTCTACTGGCCTGGCTGGACCGAAATCACGGTCCAGCACCGAGACGCGGTGAAGGGCGCTGCGATTCCGGCACTGCTGGCGGCATGCGGCAGCCCGGATGCAGATGTCGTCGCGTGCGGCGACCACCTCAACGACCTCTCGATGTTCGCCGTCGCGGCCCACAGCATCGCCCCGGCGAACGCACATCCTGAGGTTCTGGGGATAGCGACCGAGGTCGTCGGCGCCAACGACGAGGACGGGATCGTGCGGCATCTGCTGGACCGCCACGGCCTGCCGCACGCACCCGGATTGGCCGATTGAGGGTCAGCGCAGCAGGACGCGCACGACTCTCGTCACGGTGTTGCCGCTGGGGTCGGTCGCTCTCACCCTGGCGCGGACCCTGACCTTGGCGCCGTGTCGCCGCGCCCACTTGGCTTGCATCAGGGCTTTCCTCCTCAGCTTCAAGCGCAGGCGCAGTCGCTGTCCCGCCTGGCCGGACCCGGTCGCGGCGATCAGCGGCAGGGAGCGCGAGGCGGTGGCGGCCGAGAGCCCCAGGGTCCCACCGGCCCTCAGGGCGCAAGCCTCGTCGCAGCTGGCGAAGACCGTGACGAAGCGACGAAGGCGCTGACGACGCGCGGCGCTGAGCGAGAGCCTGGGCCGGATCGTGTCGCCGGGACCAGATGAGGGACCACGGCCGGCGTCGCTCGCGCTTGGCGGCGCGCACGCCGTTCCCGCTGCGGCCGACTCGGCCAGGCGGTAGACGGTCACCGCGGTCATCACATAAAGGCACCCGCTCGCGTCTTCGCCAAAGCCGAGTGGCCCGCCGTCCGAGGTTGGGATCGAGACTCCAGCGGGCCGGGGGTCGGCTCCCGGAGCATCGAGGTCGAGTGTGCGCAGGTCGTTGCGACAGAAGTCGCCGTAGAGGTAGCGACCGGTGAGGCCCGTCAGTGCTGGGTCGCGCACGATGTAGCCGCCGACGATCGCGCAGCCGGTCGCCTCGGTGGCCCCGGGGCCGTGGCCGTACTGGAATATCGGGTCGACGAAGGAGGGATTTGGAGACGGGCAGGCGGCCTCGCAGGTCGGCCAGCCCAGGTTTGCCCCGGCCAGGGTCGTGGCCGCAGCGGTTCCGGTCGGCCGGCCGACGTTGACCTCCTCCCAAGTGGTCTGGCCGACGTCCGGCAGGACGAGCTCACCGCTGGGTCCAAAGGAGGCGCGGAACGGGTTGCGCAACCCCAGGGCATAGATCTCCGGCCTGGCGCCGACCGTTCCCAAGAACGGGTTGGAGGGAGGAATGCCGAAGCCCACGCCGCTCGGTGGGTTGGGGTCGATCCGCAGCAGCTTGCCGAGGTCGTTGCTCAGATCCTGCGCGTTGGCGCTGACCGCGGCGTCGCCGATCGTCACGTAGAGCAGGCCTTCGGGCCCGAAGGCGAGCTGGCCGCCGTTGTGGTTCGCCACCCCGCCGTGGGCTAGCTTGAGGACGAGCCGAGCCGAGCTGGGATCGGCCAGGTCGGGATCCGCTGCCGAACGGCGGTACTCGACGATGCGCAGGTCGCCCGTTTCGCCGGAGGAGTCGAGCGCGTCGGGACCGGCGGCGACCGTGAAGACGTAGAACAGCCCGCTCGTCGCGTAGTCCGGGGCGAAGGCAATCGAGAGCAGGCCGCGCTCGTTGAAGGTGTCGACGTTCGGCACGGTAAGGAAAGGCCTCGTCTGCAGGACGCCGTCTTCGACGATGCGCACGCCGCCGCCGCGCTCGACGACGAACAGCCGCGGATCCCCAGGAGGAGACGAGCCGTGGATCGGGGTGCTGTCCCAGGCGGAGCTCGGCGCCAGGGGCACGAGGGTCGCGGCGGATCCAGCCGAGGGCAGGAGAAGCGAAATCACAACGGTCGCGGCAAGCGAGATGGCCCAGGGCCTCATCGGCTCAACGGTAGCGACAGCCCTGGTCCCCAACCGGCAATCCGGACCGTTTTCCTAGTCTCTGGGTAGAGTCGGCGCGTGGAAGCACGAGGAGTTAGCTGATGCGGGTCGGGGCCGAGACGTCGGCGGTAGTCGGAAACACGCCGCTGGTTGCCCTGCGGCGGCTGGGCGAGGGGCTGCCCGGTGAGATTTGCGCCAAGCTCGAGTACTTCAACCCGGGCGGCTCGGTCAAGGACCGGATCGGCGTGGCGATGATCGACGCCGCCGAGGAGGCCGGGCTGGTCGAGCGGGGTCGCTCGGTGATCGTCGAGCCGACCAGCGGCAATACCGGGATAGCTCTGGCAATGGTCTGCGCGGCGCGTGGCTACGAGCTGATCCTGACCCTGCCCGAGGGGATGAGCCGGGAGCGGGCGAAGCTGCTGCGGGCCTACGGCGCCGAGGTGCGCGAGACGCCTTCGCTGGGCGGGATGAGCGAGGCGGTGGCGCTGGCGGAAGAGATCCGCGAGCAGCGCAAGGGGTTCATGCCGCAGCAGTTCTCGAACCCGGCCAACCCGGACGCGCACCGGCGAACCACCGCGGAGGAGATCTGGCGCGACACCGACGGCCAGGTGGGCGCCTTCGTCGCCGGAGTCGGCACGGGCGGCACGATCACCGGCGTCGGCGGCTTCCTCCGCGAACGCAGCCCGGAGACCCTGATCGTCGCGGTCGAGCCCGCGTCTTCACCGGTCCTCTCGGGCGGCGCGCCGGGACCGCACAAGATCCAGGGCATCGGCGCTGGCTTCGTTCCCGAGGTCCTCGATCGCTCGGTGATCGACGAGACGATCGCGGTCTCCGACGAGGACGCGCTGGAGACGGCGCGGGTCGCTGCGAAGCGCGAGGGGGTGCTGGCGGGGATCTCCGCCGGGGCGAACGTCCGAGCGGCGCTCGAGGTCGCGGCGCGGCCCGAGATGGAGGGGAAGCGAGTCGTGACCGTCGTCTGCGATTCGGGCGAGCGGTACATGTCCCTACCCTTCTTTGCTCCATGAACTTATTGCGTCGCGTCGCCAAGGAGATACGGGCTGACATCGCCGCCGCTCGCGATCGCGACCCGGCGACGCACGGCGTCTCCTCCTTCGAGATCTTGACCGGATGGGCGGGGGTGCAGGCGCTGCTGGCCCATCGCGTCTCCCACGCGTTGCGCGACGCGGGTGTCCCTCTGGCTCCTGGCGGGATTGCCTATGTGAGTCGCGTCATAACCGGCGTCGAGATCCATCCGGCGGCGAAAATCGGCCCGGAATTCTTCATCGACCATGGCTCTGGCGTGGTGATCGGCGAGACGACCGAAATCGGCCGGCGGGTAACGCTCTACCAGGGCGTCACCCTCGGCGGCACCGGCTTTCAGCGCGGCAAGCGGCACCCCACCCTGGGCGACAACGTCACCATCGGCTCGGGGGCCAAGCTGCTCGGCCCGATCGCGGTCGGCGACGGGGCCAAGGTGGGAGCCAACACGGTCGTGGTCGAGGACGTGCCGCCCTCCTCGACCGTGGTCGGTAACCCCGGCCACCCGGTCAAGGTCGAAGGCCGCCGGCCGGAGGGCCCGGACGCGGACTGGATCCATCTGCCAGACCCGATTGCCGAGGCGATCAAGACCCTGGCGGAGCGGATCTCGAGGCTCGAGGAGCGCCTCGCCGAGCTCGCCGGCGGCGAGGCGACGCCGGACGAGGGCGAGAAGCTGCAGCCGCGCACCGGCCGCTCCTCCGCCGGCGGCTGACTGGCGACTTTCCCGGCGTATACGGGGGGAAAGTCGCCAGGGCGGCAGCCGCTCGCCTCTTTATGCTCGAAGAGTGCTCCAGGAGGCAGACGTAGAGGCGGCAAAAGACATCCCCGGGGAGGCTGCGGGCGCCCCGACCGAACCGGGCGCCGACCGCGCCGAGCGCCTCCTGGCAGGCCTCAACGAGCCGCAGCGCCAGGCGGTGCAGCACGGGGACGGGCCGCTGCTCGTCCTCGCCGGCGCCGGCTCCGGCAAGACCCGCGTGCTCACCCATCGAATCGCCTATCTGCTGGCGACCGACAAGGCCCGGCCGGGGGAGATTCTCGCGATCACCTTCACCAACAAGGCGGCAACCGAGATGCGCGAGCGGGTCGAGGCCCTGGTCGGCCGGGCGACCCGGGCGATGTGGGTGACCACCTTCCATTCGGCCTGCGCGCGGATGCTGCGCGCCGACGCCGAGCGCCTCGGTTACTCGCGTGGCTTCACGATCTACGACGAGTCGGACTCGCTGCGGATGCTCAAACGCTGCATGGAGGAGCTGCACATCGACCCCAAGCGCTACCCGCCGCGGGCGATCCGCTCGCAGATCTCGGGGGCCAAGAACCAGCTAGTCGACGCCGACGCCTACGCGCAGGCCCAGGGCAGCGTCTTCGAGGAAACCGTCGCCGGCGCCTACAACCTCTACGAGAAGCGGATGCTCGAGGCCAACGCGATGGACTTCGACGACCTTTTGGTGCGCACGGTCAACGCGCTGGAGCTGTTCGAGGAGGTACGCGAGCGCTGGCGCCGCACCTTCCGCCACGTCCTCGTCGACGAGTACCAGGACACCAACCACGCCCAATACCGGCTACTACAACTGCTGGCAGGCGAGCGCAAGAACCTGATGGTCGTCGGCGACGACTCGCAGTCGATCTACGCCTTCCGGGGCGCGACGATCCGCAACATCGTGGAGTTCGAGGAGGACTACCCGCACGCGCGGACGATCCTCCTCGAGCAGAACTACCGCTCGACCCAGACCATCCTCAAGGCGGCCAACGCGGTTATCGCCCGCAACGACAAGCGGCGGGCCAAGAACCAGCTAGTCGACGCCGACGCCTACGCGCAGGCCCAGGGCAGCGTCTTCGAGGAAACCGTCGCCGGCGCCTAC
>JBEVMR010000110.1:0-27743 GCA_040508545.1 Solirubrobacterales bacterium | reverse complement strand
TTGCCGCGCAGGTCGATTCCCCGCTCGTTCATCACCTCGATCACCTCGGGGTGGACCTGCTCGGCCGGTTTGGTGCCCGCCGAGCGCGCTTCATGCCTGCCCCCGGCGGCGCGGGTGAAGAGCGCCTCGCTGATCTGCGAGCGGCCGGCGTTGTGGAGGCAGACGAAGAGGACGTTGGCCATCAGGCGCGCTCGGTCTGCGACGCCGGCCGCGGAAGCTGCCCGCCGCGAACGAGTTGGTAGGAGAAGGCTCCGACCGCGGCGCCGAGGACAGGCGCGACGACGTAGATCCAGATCTCTTGCAGCTCGCCCGAGACCAGGCCGGGGCCGAGCGAGCGAGCGGGGTTCATCGAGGCGCCGGTGATCGGGCCGCCGAGGAGGGCGCCGAGGCCGACGGCGCCGCCGATCGCGATCGCCGCTCCGGCGCCGACGGCGCGGGTGTCGGTGGCCACGGCCATGATCACGAACATCAGGAAGGCGGTGAGGACGGCCTCGTAGGCGAACGCGCTGCCCGCGCCGACGCTCGGCACCGTGGCGCCGAGCGAGGCCGGCTCGCTCGGCCAGACGGCCAGTAGCAGGGCCGCGGCGGCGAGCGCGCCGAGCAACTGCGCGGCAACGTAGGCGACCGTCTCGCGGGCGGGGACGTGCCGGGTGAGGGCAAAGGCGATGGTCACGGCGGGGTTGAGGTGGGCGCCGGAGAGGTGGCCGGTGGCGTAGACCATCGCCATGATCACCAGCCCGAAGACGAGCGAGACGCCGACGGCGCCGAGGGCGCCCTGGCGGACGGCGTCGGTGACGATCGCACCGCAGCCGGCGAAGACCAGGGCGAAGGCCCCGATCGCCTCAGCGGCGGAGCGGCGCAGGAGATCCGGGCGCGCGCTCACGCCGAGGAGAACACCTCGCGCACCGAGTCGAGCGCGCCGGGGACGAGGCTGAAGTAGCTGTACGTGCCGCGCGTTTCGCGAGCGGCGATGCCGGCGTCGACCAGCTGCTTGAGGTGGTGGCTGACGGTGCCCTGCGAGAGTCCGAGCAGCGGCTGCACCTCGCAGACGCAGACAGGCTCACCCCCTGCCCGCAAGAGCAGATTGACGATCCGCAGCCGGTGCCGGTCGGCAAGCGCCTTGATCACCGTCTCCAGCTCCGCCGCTCGCTCCTCGGAGAGGGAAGGCCCCGCGAGGGGCGTGCAGCACTCGATCACGGGAAGCTCGGCAGCGGGCATCAGAGTTCGACCGTACCACATTCATCGATGAGCTTCGATGAATGTGAGACTACGATCCCAGCGTGAATTCGCCTCGATTCGACCTCCGCCGCCTGGCGGCGATATACGCCGGCGGTGTCCTCGGGGCCCTGGCACGTGTCGGGTTGGCGGAGGCTGCGCCGCATGGGCCAGGGGAGTGGCCGTGGGCGACCTTCGGGGTCAACATGGTCGGCGCACTGCTGCTCGGCTATTTCTTCGCCCGCCTTCGCGACCACCCCGAGGACAGCCTCGCCCACCCCTTCCTCACCACCGGGATCTGCGGCACGCTGACCACCTTCTCGGCGATCCAGCTAGAGCTGTTCGAGCTGGTCGAGGGCGGGCACCTGGCCCTCGCGGCCGCCTACACGGCCGCCACGCTCGCGGCCGGCTACGCCTTCGTGCGGCTCGGCATTGCCTTGGAGCGCTTGGCGACTTTCCCGCCCTATAAGACGGGTAAGTCGCCAGGGGGGCGATCGTGAGCGCACCGGCATGGGTCGCGGTGGGCCTGCTCGGCGGCGCTGCCGCTGCGGCTCGGTTCCTGATCGACGCCGCCGTCGCCACCCGCGCCGACCATCCCTTCCCGCTCGGCATCCTCGCGATCAACATCGGTGGGGCGCTGGCCCTGGGCCTGGTCGCCGGCGCCGCTCTGGAAGGCGAGGCGCTGGTGATCGTCGCCGGCGGCGGCATCGGCTCCTTCACCACCTTCTCCACCTGGATCCTCGACTCGCACCGCCTCGCCGAGGCCGGTCACAGCCACCTCGTCTGGCTCAACATCGGCCTCTCGCTGCTCGCCGGCTTTGCCGCCGTGGCCATCGGACACTGGCTCGGTGGCTTGCTCTGAACCGGCGCGGATGGTTGCGTCTGCGCCGTCCGCCACTCGCTCTAACTTGGCAATGGATGGATCAACTCGACCCAACCATGTTCCAGGAGGCGTTGATCGAGACCTCCGGCGGCTCGCTCGCCGAGGCCCCCGCGGCGCCTGAGCCAGCGCTGGTCAGGGTCCCGCTGCGCGAGCTCGAGGACGGCCAGCGGGTGAAGGGCGTGTACGCGGTGCGCCAGCGGGAGCTGCGGCGCAAGCGCAACGGCGACCCATGGTTGCGGCTGGTGCTGGGCGACGCCAGCGGCAGCGCCGAGGCCGTCGCCTGGGAGGACGCCGAGGCGCTCTACGCCCTCGCTGCGCCCGGGACCGCGGTCGAGGTGGGGGGCGTCTTCGAGCAGAGCGAGCGCTGGGGGGCGAAGATCAAGCTCTCGGCCCTGGGCGAGGCGACGCCGGGCGAATACGACCCGGCGGATCTTGCCGCCGAGTCGGATGTCTCCTTCGAGGAGCTGGAGGGCAAGCTGCGCCAGCTGCTGGAGACGGTGCAGGAGCCGCAGCTGCGCGATCTGCTCGAGCGCTTCTTCGGCGAGCGCTCGCCGATCTGGGAGCGCTTCCGCGAGGCGCCGGCGGCGAAGGTCTACCACCAGGCCTACCGGCACGGGCTGCTCGAGCACACGGTCTCCGTCGCCCAGGCGGTCAGCGCCGCGGCCAACTTCTTCCCCGGCATCGACCGCGAGGTCGCCGTCGCCGGCGCGCTCCTGCACGACATCGGCAAGACCGTCGCCTACAACGACGACCCGCTGGCGATCGACCTAACCGACGCCGGCCGCCTCCAGGGCGAGATTCCGCTCGGCTACTACACGGTGCGCCGCGAGATCGAGGAGATCCCCCGCTTCGACCCCGCTCTGGCCCAGGCGGTCCTCCACATCATCCTCAGCCACCACGGCTCGCTCGAGCACGGCTCCCCGGTCGTCCCCGCGACCCGCGAGGCGGTGCTCGTCCACATGATCGACAATCTCGGCGGCCGACTCGGCAGCTTCGACCGCCTAGAGCGCGAGCTCCCCGCCGGCGAGTCCTGGTCCGGCTTCGACCGGGCCCTCTCCGGCTCGGCTTACTTCGGCCAGCGCGCCGCCGCCTGACCAGCTTCCGAGTTAGGGCCCGTCCGGCAGGGGTGGAGCGTCTTGTGCTTTTTGGCCACCGCCATAGCGGAGGACCGCAGGAGCCCCACCCAAAAAGTTAAGCGGAACCCCTGCCGGACGGGCCCTAAAACCGCCGGGTGCAGCGTTCGATCTTGGCGATGTCCTGATCGGCGTGCTTGACGCACTCGAGCAACCTCTGCGGGTTGCCGCCCTGCGCCTTGGTCAGCTTGAACGAGCGCTTCACCTCGCGCTGGATCTGCGGACCGAGACCCTGCAGCTCCTCCAGCGACTTGCCGATCTCGTTGAACCCGCTCTTCTCGATCGCGTCGTTCGCCGTGTCCAGAACCGGCTTGAGGATGAACAGATAGACACAGAAGAGGAGGCCGGCGCCGACCGCGAGGCGGATGATCCCGTTGGTCACGTTGCCGAATAGGTTGCGGAGGATGTCCATGCGAGCGGCACTCTATCCCGCTCGAAAGCGCCAAAATGCGGGAATAGAGGGGTTTCGGCGGGGAGTCCGCGAGCCCGCCCTCACTATTCTGGGCTCGTGGCAAAGGACACCGAGAAGCTGATCCGCCAGCTCTCGCTGATCTCCTTCCTGATGGCCCAGGGCAGGCCGGTATCGGCGCTGGAGATCAAGCGCGAGGTCGAGGGCTACAGCGACATGAACGACGACGCCTTCGCGCGCCGCTTCTACGCCGATCGCGCCGAGCTCGAGAGCCTCGGCATCCAGCTCGGCGTGGAGAAACCGGGCGAGGGCTTCTTCGAGGCGGAGCTCTACTCGCTGCCGCCGGAGAACTTCTACCTCGACGCGATCGAGTTCTCCGATAACGAGCTGGCCTCGCTGAGCACGGCGCTCTCGCTGCTGACCGACGGCGGCTTCGCCTACGCCGAGCCGCTGCGGCTGGCGCTGCAGCAGGTCGCCTGGGGTCACCCCAACCCGGTCAGCGAGGGCGACAAGGCGCCGGTCGAGATGGCGATGACGGCCTCGGCCGGTGGCCGCGACCTCTCCCAGCGACTGTCCAAGATCGAGACCGCGATCTCGCGCCGCAAGACGATCGAGTTCACCTACTACACGATGGAGCGCGACGAGACCGAGAAGCGCAAGGTCGACCCGTTCCACCTCGTCTTCCGCTCGGGCCAGTTCTATTTGATCGGCCACTCGCACGAGCGCGACGCGGTCCGGGTCTTCCGCCTCTCGCGGATCCAGGGCAAGGTCGGCTACGCCTCAAAGGCCGAGCACGACTTCTCCCCGCCGGAGAACTTCGACCGTCGCGACTACGGCCAGCGCGCCGACTGGCAGCTGGGCGAGATCCGAGGCACGGCGAAGATCTACGTCCGCGATCGGATCTCCTGGCTGATCGATCGCGATTTCGACACCTACGGCGAGCTGCGCCCGGCGCGCAAGGCCGACGACGCGCCCGGCAAGGGGTCGGTCTTCGAGACCGACTACGCCTCGCCGCGCGAGCTGATCGCCTGGGTGCTGCGCTGGCGCCAGAACGCCGAGGTGCTGGAGCCCGAGGAGCTGCGCAGCGAAGCGCGCGAGCGCCTTGACCTGCTGCACGACCGCCATCGCAGCGACTTCGAGCCCGCTGACGTCATCGATCGCCCGCTGCGCGAGGCGCCGCCGCGCTCGCGCGGCAACGGCCGCGGCGAGGCCGCGATCCGGCCCGAGCGCTTCGCCCGCCTTGTCACCCTCGCCGGCATGCTGATCGACTCGGCGAAGAAAGGCGAGCGGCTCAGCGTCACCGATCTGCGCCAGCGGCTCGAGCTGACCGGCGAGGAGCTGCAGGAGGACATCGACCTGCTCAACGTCGTCAACTTCGGCGGCGGCACTTACGTCCTCTACGCCGAAGTCCTCGGCGACGAGATCGAGGTCGACTCCGAGCCCTACGGCGACAACTTCGCCCGCCCGGCGCGGCTGCTGCCGCTGGAGGCGAAGGCGCTGGTCGCGGCGATCGATCTCTTCGGCGACCATCTGCCCCAGGGCGGGCTGCAGAGCGCCCGAGAGAAGATCGTCAAGGCGCTCGGGCACGACCCTTCCGAGGAGGGGCTGGAGATCGCCGCCGGCAGCGGCGGCGACAGCGAGGTGGCGCGCGTCGTCAACGAAGCGATTGCCGGCCGCCGGGTGATGGAGATCCAGTACTACAAGGAGAACGAGGACCAGTTCACCAAGCGCCGGGTCGAGCCCTACCGGCTGGAGAACGGGCGCGAGGGCTGGTACGTCGAGTGCTTCGACCTGACCAAAGAGGGGATCCGCCACTTCAAGCTCGACCGGGTCAAAGAAGCGGTGGCGAGCGAGGAGACCTACGAGCCGCGCCAGGAGGTCGAAGAGCTGGCTGGAGTCGAGGGCTGGATGACCGACGGCGAGGTGCCGACCGCCCAGGTCGCCCGCGTCTGGGTCTCGCCCGAGCGCGCCCGCTGGCTGCGCGAGGAGCGGACCGTGGTCGAGGAGCTGGCCGACGGCGCCGTCGTCGTCGAGCTGCCCTACGCGGGAACCTCCTGGCTGGTGCGCGAGATCCTCCGCGGCGCAGGCGACCTGGTCGTGCTCGAGCCCGACGAGGCGCGTGAGGCGATCGCCGCCGAGGTTGCGGCAAGCGCTGCCTGAACGGGGCTCTGGCGACTTTCCCGCGTATATGACCGGAAAAGCGCCAGGGCATCCGGAGATAGGGCGGCTGACGGCGCCGAATCCGGGGCCGATGACGTTGGCGGGGACGAACACCTATCTGTACGGGTCGGATCCTTGTGTGGTGATCGATCCCGGGCCTGACGACGCTGGTCACCTCGACGCGGTGCGGGCTGCGGCCGAGGAGCGCGGCGGCATTGGGGTCGTCCTGCTCACCCACAGCCACGGCGATCACGCTGCCGGCGCGGAGCGGTTCGACGACGTAGTCCTGCCGAAAGGGGGCGAGGAGCACGCGGGCTTGCGTGCGCTCGCCACCCCGGGCCACGCCGCCGACCACGTCTGCTTCCTGACCGCCGACGGCGTCTGCTTCAGCGGCGACCTGGTCCTGGGCGAGGGCTCGACCTTCGTTCCCCCCGACGGCGGCTCCCTCGCCGCCTACATGGAGTCGTTGCGCGTGGTCCAGGCCGAGGAGATCGAGCTGATCTGCCCCGGCCACGGCCCCTGGGTGACCGACCCGGCGGCGAAGCTGGCCGAGTACGTCGAGCACCGCGAGATGCGCGAGCGCCGCCTGCTCGCCGCGCTGGAGCGAGGCGAGCGCAGCAAGGAAGCGCTGCTCGCCGAGGCTTGGAGCGACGTCCCCACCGAGCTCCGCCCGGCAGCCGCCCTCGTCATGGAGGCCCACCTGCAGAAGCTCGAGGCGGAGGGGCGGGCGCCGGGCGGTCTCTGGGAGTGAGTGGAAGGGTCGGTCAGCCGCCCAAGAAGTAGCGCGCGAGCGCGATGCCGCCAGTCGGCTCGAGATCCGACCTGGCAACCGCCCCGCCTACGACGAGGCGACCTGCCGCATCGACGAAGGCGTCTGAGGCAACCGCGCTTGACTGCTTGCCGAAGCGGGTGGCAAGCCAGCCGCCGCTCCCAAAGCCACGGTCACTCCGGCCGAGCGAATTCAGCCGGATGACGGTGAACGAGTGCCTGTATAGGTAGGTGCGACCTATGTCGCTCTTGCGCTTGCTCACGGCTTGAGTGCCGGCAAGGAGTACGCGGCCTGAATGGGGGACGATCACCGAGGCGAGCTCACTGCTGCCAGGTAGCTTCAGGAACGCGGCCCCCTGACGACCAAAACGCCGGTCAAGCTTTCCGCGGGAGGTCAGGCGAACCACCGTCGAGCCAAGTACGACCAGGGTTCGGTCGAGGCTATCTACGGCGATCGCACTGACTGGGCCGACGAAGGACAGCGGTCGGAAGCCATCGCTGGAAAAGGAAGGGTCGGGCCCGCCATTGGGAAGGAGTCGCCCCACCGCTTCCGGGCGAGCTTCCTTGCAGGGATCACTTGCGTTCAACCGACCGACCAGCATCTCGCCGCCGTTGCCCGTGGCCGAGAAGCCGGCGATGCCGGCAAAGCCGGTCTCCGAGGCGATGCCGTCGCCGCCGCCGAACGAGGGATCGAAGACGCCCGCAGGAGTGAGTCGAGCGATCAGTCGCTGCACGCGTTGCGCGGTCCCGCGGAAGCATCCGATGATTTCCGTGGTGCTTCCGAGCAGGGTCAGGCCTCCGTCGGCATCGACCGTCCCCCGGACGACCCCCGCCACCGCCTTGCCATCGATGACGCTCATGGGTCCCTCGAGTCGCGGTCCCTCGTAGTAGGGCGGTTGATCGAAGTCGGTGACGATGCTTCCGTCGCCGCCCCCGAAAGTCGGATCTAGAACGCCCGCGCCTTCATAGCGGACCACAGCTGCCTGGGAGAACGGAATCGTTGCGCCGATGTAGCTCGCGGGAAGCCTGATCCCCGGAATCTGGACTTCGCCAAAGAGGATGATCTTGCTCCTCTGGTCGACAGCGACGTCGCTGAGGGAGAAAGGGAGCCCTTCGACCTCGGTGACGGTCAACTTTCCCCCCTCGCCGAAGCTGCGGTCGAGTCGCCCGTCCGGGAGATAGCGGAGCACAGAGTTGCCGACGGCTGCGACGATCGTGCCCGCGGGCCCTCGCGCGATCCGCACGTCGGCATCCAGCCAGGAGGGGCCGCCAAGGCTGGTGGCGGTCGCCACCCGGCCTCTCTTGCCAAAGCTCGAATCGAGGTCGCCGGGATCGGCAATTGCCGGCAGCGCCGTCGCTGCGAGTGTCAGTGCCGCCAGCAACGGCGCAATCAGTGCCCAGTGGAAACGATGCGGAACGCCGAGTTCCATGCGCTCTCCCTGTCTTTGATTGAACGAGACGCGCTTATCAACACAATCTGAGTAGGAAGTTCCGATTTCGCTTGTTGACGGCGGCCACCGGAAGTAACTGGCTAGGCAGCCAGTATTGTGGCTGGAGTGAATCCCGGGCGGGCGGCACGAACTGGTCTCTTTGCGGGTGCCGTGGGCACTGGCTTGGCCGCGGCTGCGACCGCCGCGACCTGGCACTTCCTTGCCCGCCGGCCCCTGCCCAAGCAGAAGGGGACGATCGAGCTGGCCGGGCTCGAGGGGCCGGTGCGGGTACGCCGCGACCGCTGGGGCGTGCCGCACGTCGAGGCGCAGAGCGCCGCCGACCTCTGGTTCGCCGAGGGGTTCTGCCATGGGCAGGACCGGCTCTGGCAGATGGACTTCTACCGCCGCGCCCTCTCCGGCCGCGTCTCCGAGTTCGCCGGCGAGGAGGGCCTGCCGGTCGACCGGCTGATGCGCACGCTGGGGATGCGGCGCACGGCCGAACGCGAGGCGGAGGCGATCGACCCCGAGCTGCGCGGCCTACTCGAGCGCTTCTGCGAGGGTGTGAACGCGGCCGCGGCCAGCGCCAAGGCGCCGCCGTTCGAGATGCAGCTGCTGCGGCTCGAGTTCGAGCCCTGGCGCCCGGCTGACATCCTCGGCCTCGGCAAGCTGCTCGCCTTCGGCCTCTCGACCAATTGGGAGAAGGAGCTGCTGCGCGCCGACATGACCCGCGAGCTCGGCCCTGAGCTCGCCGCCAAGCTCGACCCCGGATATCCCGCTGACAACCCGGTCGTCACCCAGGAACCGTGGGGAGGCGATGGCCTCGGCCTGGCCGAGCAGATCGACGCGGTGCGCCGCTCGATCGGCATGGCCGCCGAGGCGAGCGGCTCGAACAACTGGGCGGTGAGCGGAGACCTCAGCGCCACCGGCTCGCCGCTGATCGCCGGCGACCCCCACCTGCCGCCGAGCATGCCGGGCATCTGGTACCAGGTCGGCCTCACTCTCGGCGACCGCTTCGTCCGCGGCGCCTCGCTGCCGGGGATGCCGGGCGTCTACATGGGCCAGAACAACGACGTCTGCTGGACCTTCACCAACGTGATGGCCGACGTGCAGGATCTCTTCGTCGAGCGGGTCGACGGAGATCGCTACCTGTTCGAGGGCGAGTGGCTGCCGCTCGAGCACGTGCGCGAGGAGATAACCGTCAAGGGCCGCGGTGCTCCCGAGGTGCTCGACGTCCGCATCACCCACCACGGGCCGCTGGTCAACGAGGCGCTCGGCGCCGACGACGCTGAGCCCCTGGCCCTGCGCTGGATCACGCTCGACCAGCCGACGGCCTTCAAGGGGATGTTCGATCTGCACGGGATCCGCTCCGGGCCGGACCTGGTCACCACCCTGGAGGGCCACACCTCGCCCGCCTCCAACCTGATCTGGGCCGACCGCCATGGCTCGATCGGCTACAAGCTGATCGGCCGCCTGCCGCTGCGCAAGGGCGGCTGCCCCGACCTGCCCAAGCCGGGCTGGGAGGGCGAGTTCGAGTGGGAGGGGGCCGTCCCCTACGACGAGCTGCCGGAGGTGATCGACCCCGAGAGCGGCTTCCTGATCACCGCCAATAACCGCATCGTCGGCGACGACTACCCCCACCACATCACCAGCGATTGGCTCGACGGCTTCCGCGCCCGGCGGATCGAGGAACTGCTGCGCGGCAGCGAGGAGCACACCATCGAGGGCTTCGAGGCGATGCAGTCCGACAACCTCTCGCTGCCGGGATTGGAGGCTGTGCGGCGGCTCGGCATGCTGACGCCGGCGGGGCAGCGCGAGGTCAGCGCGCTCGAGCGCCTGCGCAGTTGGGACGGGCGGCTCGACCCTGACACGATCGCCGGCACCATCTACCAGGCCTTCCTCTTGCGGCTGGCGCGCGAGGTCGCCCGCGCTGCGATCGGCGATCGTGACCTCTGCGAGCGCTGGCTCGACCGCGCCGACAACGGCTTCACCCCGCACGTCACCTCGCCCTGGCGCTGGCACTCGCACCTGATGGGCCTCTGGGAGGAGGGCGACGAGGAGCTGATCGGCCGCCCTTGGGACGGACTCGTCCTGGAAGCGCTCGCGGGAGCCCTCGATGATCTCACCGATCGCTTCGGCCCCGACCCGGAGGGCTGGCGCTGGGGCCACGTCCACGAGATGGAGTTCCCCCACCCGCTGGGCGAGGCGAACCCGCTCCTGCGCAAGCTGCTCAACCGCAGCTTGCGCGCTGGCGGCGCGCAGGAGACCGTGAGCCAGATCGCCTACGACCCGAACGACCCTTACAAGGCCGTCTGGGCGCCGAGCTGGCGCATGGTCGGCGACCCGACCGACCCGGGGCGTTCGCGCTGGCAGATGTTCACCGGCCAGTCCGGCCACCCCGCCAGCAAGCATTACGACGACCTTCAGGCCGACTGGCTCGAGGGCCGCACCCAGCCGATGGCCGGCGAGGGCCCCTGGCGCGAGCTGGACCTCGTCCCGCCCGTCTGACCCCGCCCAGGGGACGTGCCGTCACTTAGGTGCCCATATAGGTGCATAAGTGACGGCACGTCTTCTTGCGGCTCGAATTGCATAAGGCCGAAACGTTCGGGGGATGGAATGGTTGGGGGGTAGATGCGGCGTTTCGTTCTATGCCTGCTGGCGCTGGCCGCTGCTCTGCCCGCGAGCGCCGGCGCCAAGACGGTCCCCTTCCAGGGGGAGCGCGTCGCCGTGCCCGCGGGCTGGCCGGTCATCCGCCTCGCCGAGCGGCCGCGGACCTGCGTGCGGCTCGACCGCAAGGCGGTCTACCTGGGCGCGCCGTCCCCGGCGCAGCGCTGCCCGGCTAACGCGATCGGGCGGCGGCGCGCGATCCTCGTCGACCCGGGCGCCCGCGAGCGCGCCGCGGAGGCCAGGGCCAGCCGCGCCGCGCCCGCCCGCATCTCCGCCGCCTCCGAATACACCGGCCTCGGCTTCGACGCCTGCACGGCGCCCTCGCGCCGCTCGATGTCGGCCTGGTCCCCCTCGCCCTACCGGGCGATCGGCGTCTACATCGGCGGCCTCAACCGCGGCTGCTCGCAGCCGAACCTGACCGCCAGCTGGGTCGCCGAACAGACGGCTGCCGGCTGGAGCCTGATCCCGACCTACGTCGGCCTGCAGGCGCCGACGTCGAGCTGCACCTCCTGCGCGACGCTCAGCGCCGCCGCGGCTGCCACCCAGGGGGCCGAAGCGGCGGACGACGCGGTCGAGCAGGCCGGCCTCGTCGGGATCGGCGAGGGCAGCCCGATCTACTACGACATGGAGAGCTACACGCGCACCGCCAGCGCCAGCAACGCCACGCTGACCTTCCTCGGTGCCTGGACGACGCGGCTGCACGCGCTCGGCTACGACTCCGGCGTCTACAGCAGCAGCGCCTCGGGCATCGCCGACCTGGTCTCGAAGCTGGGCACGAGCTACCCGCAGCCCGACGATCTCTGGTTCGCCAATTGGAACGGCCGCGCCAACGCCAGCGACCCCTACGTGCCGGCCAGCGCCTGGGCCGACCACCAGCGCATCCACCAGTACCAGGGCGGCCATGACGAGACCTACGGCGGGGTGACGATCAACATCGACAACAACTACGTCGAAGGGGCGACCGCCGGCGCGGCGTCCTCCGGCGACGACCCGCGAGGCAGCTTCGACACGGTCAGCTCGCCGGCGCCGGGCCAGGTGCAGATCTCCGGCTGGGCCTTCGACCCCAGCGCGCCGCGCCAGCCACTCGCGATTCGCGCCTACCTCGGCGGCGAGGTCGAGGAAGAGGAGGCGACCGGCTACGAGCTCGGGCCGATCGCCAGCCTCGAGCGCACCGACCTCTTCACCCTCTTCCCGCGGGCCGGCTCCGCGCACGGCTTCGACGTCAGCTTCCCCGTCGTCGGCAGCGGTCGCCAGCGCCTCTGCGTCTACGCGCTCGACATCGGCCCAGGCTCGGACAAGCTGCTCGGCTGCAGGGCGGTCGGCGTGCCGGTGCCGATAACGCTGCTCTGGACGAAGACGGGCGGCAACGCGGTCCGCGTCCGGGTCCGCTGCGAGTGGCCGCTCGGCACCGAGTGCCCGGGCCAGGTGCTCGTTCGCGCCCGCGTCAGCCAGCGCTTCGTCGTGCGCCGCCGCGGCCGCGCGGTGGTGAGGACGAGGATGGTTCGCCGCTCGCTCGCGCGCCGCGCCTTCCGCCTCACCGGCGGCAAGTCGCACACCTTCCGCATCGGCCTCGGCCGCACCGGCCACCTGCTCACCGAGGGATCGGCGAGCCCGCGTGCGCACCTCATGGTCGCCATCCCCGGCGGCCGGGTCGGGCAGCAGATCAGGCTGAAGTAGCGGCGGAGCTGACCGACCGGACCAACTCGACGGTCTCAGGCGAGGCCTTCTCGGGCGAGCCGGAGTCGAAGGGCGGGTCGGGGTCGTACTCGATCCCGAGCTGGACGGCTTCGGCGACCTGAGGCCCAGCCTCGCGGCCGACGAGGTGCAAGGCCATGTCGATGCCGGCGGTGACGCCGGCGGCGGTGATCGTCTTGCCGTCCTCGACCCAGCGGCCGCCGCCGACCACCTCGGCGCCGTACTTGGGCAGCTCGCCGAGCGCGAGCCAGTTGGTAGTTGCCCGCTTGCCCTCGAGCAGGCCGGCTGCGCCCAGCAGCAGGGCGCCGGTGCAGACCGAGGTCGTCCACTTGGTCACAGTGTCGATCTCGCGCAGCCAGGAGAGCACGGCCTCGTTTTCGAGCAGGGCATCGCTGCCGACCCCGCCGGGGACCAGGACCAGGTCGGCCTCGGTGGCTTCGTCGAGGGTGCGGTCGACGACCAGGCCGAGGCCGCCTTCGGAGCGGACCTCGCCCGCGCGCAGGCCGGCGAAGGTGATGTCCCACCCGGGAACGCAACGGAACACCTCATAGGGACCGACGGCGTCCTGGGCGGCGAGCTTGTCGAAGAGAAGGATCGTTATCTGCATGGGGACGATGATCGCCGCGCTGGCTCGCCGTGTCGATAGGCAGGAATGCCAATGTTCGCTAGATTTCTGCCATGAGCGGAAAGGGTCGAGCGACTGTGAGGCGGGGCCACCGTGTCGTCGCCCTCTGCCTCGACGGGCTCGTCGCCTTCGACCTGACCGCGGCGACTCAGGTCTTCCTCGCTGCCTCGGAGGCAGACGGGACGCCGTTGTACGAGGTCTCGACCTGCTCGCCGGGGGGCGCCGGGGTCGCGACGACGACCGGCTTCGGGCTCAGCCCCGAGCACGACCTGGCGGCGCTCGAGGACGCCGACACGATCGTCGTCCCCGGCTACTTCGCCCTGCTCGACCCGCCGCCCGCGGCGGCGACCGAGGCGCTGCGGCGCAGCGCAGCTCGCGGCGCCCGCGTCCTCTCGGTCTGCACCGGCGCCTTCGCGCTCGCCTACGCCGGCCTGCTCGACGGCCGCCGGGCCACCACCCACTGGGCCCACGCGCGCGACCTCGCCGCGCTCTTCCCTGGGGTCGAGGTCGAGCCCGGGGCGCTCTACGTCGACGAGGGAGCGGTGATGACCTCGGCCGGGCTCAGCGCCGGCATCGACCTCAGCCTGCACGTCGTCCGCAAGGACTTCGGCGCCGCCGCCGGCGAGCGGGTCTCGCGGCGGATGGTCGCCGCCCCGCACCGCGAGGGCGGCCAGGCGCAGTTCATCAAGCACCCCCCGCTGGAGGAGCCGGGCTCGCTGGAGCCGACCCGGCGCTGGGCGGTCGAGCACCTTGCGGAGCCGCTCGACGTCGCCGCGATGGCCCACCACGCCGCCGTCAGCCCGCGCACCTTCGCCCGCCGCTTCCGCGAGGAGACCGGCACGACGCCGCTGCGCTGGCTGCTCGCCCAGCGGGTGCTCGAGGCGCGGCGGCTGCTGGAGGAGTCGGAGCTGCCGATCGACGACGTCGCCTGGCGGGCGGGCTTCGGCACGGCGGCCTCGCTGCGCGAGCACTTCCGCCGCGCCACGGCGACCACCCCGACCGCCTACCGGCGCTCCTTCCGGCCCGGCGCTCTCGCTGCGGCATAGAGTCCGCCGCGTGAGCCGCCGCGACCAGATCAAGCTCAGCGACGAGGAGCTGCTGGAGCTGCTCGGGTCCGAGCGGGTGGCGGTCGTCTCCTCGAACGGGCCGCGCGGCTTCCCTCACTCGATGCCGCTCTGGTTCGTGCCGCGCGAGGGCGAGGTCTGGATCTGGACCTACGCCAAGTCGCAGAAGGTGCGCAACCTCGAACGCGACCCGCGGGCGACGGTGCTGATCGAGACCGGCCACGAGTACGGCGAGCTGCGCGGAGCGATGATCGAGGCCGAGGCCGAGCTGCACGACGATTTCGAGACCGTGATCGGCTTCGCCGAAGAGCTGACCGTGCGCTACGCGGAGGGGATCGACTCGGTGCAGGGCGACGCCAAGGCAGCGCTCGAAGCACAGGCCCCGAAGCGAGTCGCGATCCACTTCAAGCCGCTGCGGGTGGCCACCTGGGACCACCGCAAGCTCGGCGGCACCTACTGAATCAGGTCCCTCCGGGCTCCAGCTCGAAGCGCCGCACCTCGGGAACCTCGTCGCCCGCGACTGCGACCGCCGCGGCGAATCCCGCCCCGGCGTCGAGCGAGGTGACCGCTACCTCGGCTGCGGGGAGCGGCGCCCAGAGACCGGTGCCGTGGCACTTCGCGATCGCCTCGCGCCTGGTCCAGTCGGCGTAGAACTGCGCCGGGTGGCGCGAGCCGACCAGCTGCACGTCGACCCCGACCTCACGGCCCTCGGCGACGGCGATCAGCGCCAGCTCGCCGGAGTGGCTGAGGTTGAAGCGGAGCGGCGCGTCCGGCTCGGCGAGCATCGGCTTGCCGCGCTCGCCGAAGCGCAGCTCGATCGCCGCGGGCCTCCGCTCGAGGTAGCGCCCCAGCACGCCCCGCAGCGCCCAGCGGGCGGCAACCCAGCGCCGGCGCTGCTCGAGGCGAAGCATCGATGCGGCGCGTTCGCGCTCCTCCGCCGGCAGCTCGCCTCCGCGGGGCCAGTCGTCGGAGTCGAGGCGTGCCCGCCAGACGTGCAGCTCGGTGCCGGGTGAGGATGCCATCGCGCGGGTTGCCGAGGCTACTCGCTCCAGCCTGCGCCGCCGCCGTCGTCAGGCGCTGCTGGATTGCCGCTCGCGCACCAGCCTGATCATCGCGATCGAGGCGTCGATTGCGGCGACGAGCAGCGCCAGGTTGCGGATCAGCATGTTGAAGGGCGAGCCATAGACGTTGTAGTAGCTCACGTAGGTGCCCAGGGAGCCGTAGGCGCTGGTGGTCAGGATCGTGGCCGCGATCACGATCCACGCCGGCCGCTTCAAGCGGCTCGCCCCTGCCGTCAAGACGACCGCGGCGAGGCCGAGCAGCCAGACCATGTACTGGGGGCTCAGCACCCGGCTCGTCACCACGAGGAGCAGGACGACGGTGAAGACGAAGTCGCGGCTGACGACGGCGTCGGCGAGGTCCTGCCGCCCGAGTCGGATCGCGCGGGCACGCGCCCACCACCAGGCGCCGGCGGCGAGGAGGGCTGCCAGGGAGGCCCACTTGAGCAAGCCGGCGATGGCGTCGGCGATGCTGCTTTCGATCTCCCAGGCCCTGTAGCGCAGGGCGATGTGCGGTTCCTCGCCGGTGATGTAGTGGTCGACGTGCCAGGGCAGGCTGGCGACGGATTCGACCTGCAGCCCGCGGCCGTTCTGTTCGTTCAGGAAGCCCAGCAGGTCGCCGTCGAAGGCGAAGGCCGAGACCGCGAAGACGTAGGCGATCGCCACCAGCGTCGCTATGCCGGCATAGAGCAGCCGCCGCCGATCCCACTCGCCGAAGAGGAGGACGATCGGCCATGCCTTGATCACGGCGCCGAGCCCCACGAGGGCGCCGAACCAGTTGGGACGGCGATGGATGACGAGCAGCGCTGCGATCGCCAGCACCACCGGCACGAGGTCGAACCTCAGCACCGGCAGCGCCCTCAGCATCGGCATCGCGAGCAGCCACACCCAAACCCCTGCATCGCTGCCCTCGCGCCGGCCGAGGATCGCGATCAGCACCAGGCCGGCCAGGTCGAAGACGAGCATCGTCGCCACGAATGCCTCGCCGTAATTACCCCAGCCAAGTTCCGGCAGGAGCAGCACGAAGGCGGCGCCGGGCGGGTACTGCCAGGCTTCTTCGGCGGGCAGGATGCCGTTCGAGAGCTGGTCGGCCCAGACTTCGTAGATCGAGACGTCTTCCAGCTGGATGCCGGTCGAGTCGTTCCAGAACCCGACGTGGCTGACGATCAGTCCGCGGGTGAGGACCCAGACGCCCGCCCAGATCCATACCTTCCTGTTGGCGAGCAGCGAGCGCACGGCGGGCGATCGTAAGCCTTAGAGTGCCGCCGCGACTTCGAGGACGGCTCGGGGTTGAGCCAAGGAGATGAGCAAGACGGTGAAGAAAGCTTCGATCGTGACGGCCTTGACCGCGATCGCAATCGGCTGCGTCGCCGCGGTCGCCCTGCTCTCGTCGCCGAGCGCCGCCCAGGCGGCGCCGCGCACTTTCTTCGGCATCGTCCCGCAGGCGATCATCTCCGAAGAAGACGCCCGCTACATGCGCGCCGCTCGGATCGGAGCCATCCGTCTCGCAATCGGCTGGGAAAGCGTGCAGCCCGAGCGGCGCGGCGGCTACAACTGGGAAGGGATGGACCGCGAAGTCGCGACGGCGGCGCTCCAGGGCCTCGAGGTGCTGCCGTTCCTCTCCGGCGTGCCGGGCTGGGTCTCGCGCAAGACGACCACGATGCCGATCGACAGCGCCCGGGCCCGGCAGGGCTGGGCGGCCTTCGTCAAGGCTGCCGTGAAGCGCTACGGGCCCGGTGGGGAATTCTGGGTCGAGCACTCGCCGGCCGTCGCCAAGGACGGGCTCGTGATCCGCCGCCCACGGCCGATTCACGACTGGCAGATCTGGAACGAGGCCAACTTCTTCTACTTCGCCTTCCCGGTCTCGACCAGCCGTTACGCGCGCCTGCTGAAGCTCAGCTACCGGGCGGTCAAATCCGCCGACCCACGGGCGCGGGTCGTGCTCTCGGGGCTATTCGGCGAACCCGACGAGGGCGGCAAGCGCGGCATGTCGGCGGCCGACTTCCTCGCCGGCCTCTACCGGGTGCCGGGCATCGAGCGATTCTTCGACGGCGTCGCCCTGCACCCATATGCCTTCCACGTCGCGGATCTCGAAAGGATGGTCGAGCAGACCCGCGCCGTCATCCTGCGCAACCGCGATCCCGGCGCTCGGCTCTACATCACCGAGATGGGGTGGGGCTCGCAGAACGACCCCAACATCGTCGCCTTCGAGCAGGGGATCCAGGGCCAGAAGCGCGAACTGAAGGGCGCCTACCGCTACTTGTTGGCGAATCGCGGCCGCCTCAACCTCGAGGCGGCCTACTGGTTCACCTGGAAAGACTCCCGCTACTACTGCAACTTCTGCGATTCCGTCGGCTTCTTCCGCGAAGCTAACCGCTTCCGCCCCAAGCCCGCCTGGCATGCATTCGTCGACATCACCGGCGGCCGCGCGCGGCCATAGGGCGGGGACCAACATGGACATGAGGAGAACGACGATCGCGATCGCCCTTGCGGCTCTCGTCGTCGCCTGCCTGGCGCCGGGCGTCTCTCTAGCCGCTGGCAAGAAGGCCCCGAAGCCCGTGCCGCGCAGCTTCTTCGGCATCGTGCCGCAGACGATGCTGACCGAAGAAGACGTGCGCTACATGCGCGCCGGGGGGATCGGCAGCGTCCGTATGGGCATGGGCTGGGAGAGCGTGCAGGCGACCAGGGGCGGCCCCTTCGAGTGGGGCAGCATCGATCGTGAAGTCGCGACGGCCGCCAGCCACGGCCTGCGGGTCCTGCCCTTCCTCACCGGCGTGGCGCCCTGGCTGCTGTCGGCGCCGACGACACTGCCGATCGACAGCGCCCAGGCGCGGGAGGAATGGAAGGCGTTCGTCAGCGCCGCGGTGGCGCGCTACGGGCCGAACGGGACGTTCTGGGCCGAGCACGCGCCGGGGGTGGCCAAGGACGGGATCGTGATCGGCAAGCCGCTGCCGATCCGCACCTGGCAGGTCTGGAACGAGGCCAACTTCTTCTACTTCGCCTACCCCGTCTCGCCGATTCGCTACGCGCGCCTGCTGAAGCCCACCCACAACGCGATCAAGTCGGTCGACCCAGGGGCGAAGGTCCTCCTCTCCGGCCTCTTCGGCGACCCCAAAGAGGGCGGCTCCCACGGCCGCTCGTCCGCCGACTTCCTCGCCGCGCTCTACCGGGTGCCGGGCATCGAGCGCTACTTCGACGCGGTCGCCCTGCACCCGTACGCGTTCCACGTCGACGACCTCGAAGAGATGGTCGAGGACGTGCGCGCGGTGATGCTCGACAACGACGATCCCGATCCCCCGCTCTACATCACCGAGATGGGGTGGGGCTCCAACTACAACCCCAACACCGTCGCCTTCGAGCAGGGGATCCAGGGCCAGAAGCGCGAACTGAAGGGCGCCTACACCTACCTGCTGGCGAACCGCCTCCGCCTCAACCTGGCGGCCGCCTACTGGTTCACCTGGAAAGACTCGAGCCTCTACTGCAGCTTCTGCGATTCCGTCGGCTTCTTCAGCGAAGGCAGCGGCTACCTGGCCAAGCCGGCCTGGCATGCCTTTGTCGGCATCACCGGCGGCCGGGCGCAGCCGTAGGCCGCCCCGCCCGCAACTAGCATTGGCCGATGCCCCCCTCCGAGTCGACAGCTGCTGCCTGGTTGGTCCTGCCGACCTACAACGAGGCCGACAACATCGAGGCCTTCGTCGAGGCGGTGGGGCCGAAGCTGCCGAGCTCGGCGCGGATCCTGATCGTCGACGACAACTCGCCCGACGGGACCGGCCAGATCGCCGACCGGATCGCGGCCCAGGACGAGCGCGTCGCGGTCCTGCACCGGCCGCTGAAGGAAGGCCTCGGCCCCGCCTACATCGCCGGCTTCCGGCGCGCGCTCGAGGGTGGGGCCGGGCGGGTGCTCGAGATGGACTCCGATTTCTCCCACGACCCGGCGTACCTGCCACGCCTGCTCGAGGCCGGCGAGCGGGCCGACCTGGCGATCGGGTCGCGCTACGTCCCCGGCGGCGGCGTCGGCGACTGGAGCTTCCTCAGGCGGGCGATAAGCCGCGGCGGCAGCGCCTACGCGCGCCTGGTCCTCGGCCTTCGCGTGCGCGACTTGACCGGCGGCTTCAAGTGCTTTCGCCGCGAGGTTCTGGAAGCGATCGACCTCGACTCGATCCGCTCGCGCGGCTACGCCTTCCAGGTCGAGATGACCTACCGCGCGATCCAGCAGGGCTTCGACGTGGTCGAGGTGCCGATCGTCTTCCGCGAGCGCCGCGCCGGCAAATCGAAGATGGACCGCTCGATCGTCGCCGAGGCGGCGCTGCGGGTGCCGCTGCTGCGCTTCAACGGGAAATCGCACTGAGCGCGCCCGCCCTCGCTGGGCGACCAGCGGGCCAGATATCGTCCGCCGCCCGATGACCGGGGGGCCATCCCAAACATCTCCCAAGCCGGAGCGGGAGTCCATCTGGGCCGAGCTCGCCGCGGATCCCGCGATCAGGGCGATCGCGCTCTACGCCGTGATCGCGCTCGGCGCCGCGTTCGCCGCCTACATGGCGATCTTCACCACCTTCGTCGACTACGACGACGAGGGGACGCTGCTCGTCTCGCTGCACTCGTTCGTCGGCGGCGACGCGCTCTACACCGACGTCTTCTCGCCCTACGGGCCGTTCTACTTCGAGCTCTTCGGCGGCTTCTTCTCGCTCAGCGGAATCGAGATCACCACCGAGGCGAGCCGCTCGATCGTGATCGTCCTCTGGGTTGCCACCAGCCTCCTGCTCGGCGTCGCCTGCCAGCGCCTCACCCGCAGCCTCCTGCTCGGCGGGGCCGCGATGATCGTCTCCTTCGCCGCCCTCTACGCGCTCTTTCCCGAGCCGATGCACCCCCACGGCCTGCTCGTCCTCCTGCTCGGCGGTTTCGTCTTCGCCGCCGTGGCGGGGCCGGGCCGCCGCATAGCGCTCTGGGGTGGGCTCGCCGGCGCGCTGCTGGCGGCGGCGCTGATGACCAAGATCAACTTCGGCGCCTACGCGATCGCCGGCGTCGTCCTGGCGGCGGCGCTGACCTACGCGCCGCTGAGCCGCGCCTGGCTGCGCTGGCCGGTGATCGCCGTCTTCCTGGCGATGCCGTTCGTGGTGATGGCATCGGACCTGCGCGAGGACTGGGTGCGGACGTTCATCGCGATGCACGAGCTCGGGTCCGCCGCGGTCATCGCCGCTGCCTGGCCGCTGCGAGCGCAGCGCGGGGAGGAGCAGCCCGAGCTCGGTCGCTGGCTGCTCGCCGCCGCCGCCGGCTGCCTCGCCGCGATCGCCGCGATCCTCGCCGCGATCATGGTGCTGGGGACGGGCCCGGCCGACCTCTACGACGGCATGATCGTGCAGGCGCTGAACGTCCGCAACGTCGCCGCCGGCGCCTTTCCGACTCCCGCGCAGGCGGTCTACTGGGGCGCGGCGGCGCTGGCAGCGGCGGTGCTGAGCGCGAAGCTGCGCTCCGCGCGCGCCGGCGAGCCGGCGCTGTGGCCTGCTCTGCTGCGCGTCCTCGCCGGCCTGACGATCTGGCTGACGATCGGCCACGCGACTCCCTTCGGGCTCAACCCCAGCACCCCGCCCGTCGTCCTGCCGCTGCTGCTCGCCTGGGTCGCCGCGATCCCCCCGAGCGGCGCCCTCGAGCCCCCCTTCAAGCGATTCCTGCGCGTCGCCCTGCCGGCGGTCGCCGCCGCCTCCGTGCTCGGCGTCTACCCCGTTCCCGGCGCCCAGATCGGCGTCGCCTCGATGATGTTCGTGCCGGTAGGGGCGCTCTGCATCGCCGATGCGCTGACCTCGCTGCGAGCCTGGAGCGCGGCACGCGGCGAGCTCGAGCTGGCGCGCTTCAAGTCGGTCGTCGCCGTCGCCGGAGCGGCCCTGGTCGGCATGCTCGGCCTCGGCCAGATCGTCCTGCCGGCGGCATCCGACGCCGTCACCTACGGCGAATGGCCCTCACTGCCGTTCGCCGGCGCCGGCGCCGTGCACTTGGCGCCCGAGCAGGTGGACGAATACGTCGGCGTCGTCGACTTCCTCGAAGAGAACGATTGCACCGCGTTCATCGGCTATCCCAACGTCGACAGCCTCTACCTCTGGTCCTCGATCGACCCGCCGAAGCCGTCGGCCCCGGGAGCCTGGATCGCGGCCCTCGACGAGGACGGGCAGAACCGCATCCTCGCTCAGCTTCGCGCCTCGCCGCGCCCCTGCGTCCTCTACAACGAGAAGGTCGCGAGCCTCTGGCTCTTCGAAAAGGCCGCCCCGGACACGGCCCTCACCGACTACATCTTCGAAGATTTCGAAACCGTCGGGACCTCGGGCCAGTTCGAGTTGAAGCTGCCCAAGCAGGGCTCCTGATGGGGGCCCGGGTCGAGGCGATCGGCGAGTACCACCTCGCCTGGCTGCTGCTGCTGGCGGCGATGTGCGTCTCGGCGACCTGGATGATGATCGCCGGCAACGGCCTCACCTTCGTCAACGACGACATCTTCTACTACGCCCAGTTCGTCGTGCGCGGGACGGGGGACATCAGCCCCTCGGGTGGGCTCGAATACTTCTTCGCGCCGAGCAACGGCCACCTGCAGCTGCTCGGCAAGCTGACCTATCGCGGGATCTTCGAGACCTTCGGCGCCAACTACGCCGTCTTCCGCGCCTTCGACGTCGCCGGGGTGATGGCCTGCGTCGCCCTCTTCTTCGAGCTCGCCCGCAGGCGGGTCGGGCCGCTGGTCGCGCTCGTCCCCTGCCTCTCGCTGCTCTTCCTCGGCTATGCCTGGGAGTCGTTCCTCTGGGCTTTCGACCTGCACACGATCTACGCGCTCGCCCTTGGGCTGGGGGCGATCCTCGTCATGCAGCGCGACGACCGCAGGGGGGACGTGCTCACCTGCCTCCTGCTCGTCCTCTCGGTCGCGATGATCGAGCTCGGCCTCGCTTTCGTCGCCGGCGTCGGGCTCTCGATACTGCTGCGGCCGGATCGCTGGCGCCGCATCTGGATCGTCCTCGTCCCAGTCGCCCTCTACGCCGGCTGGTGGCTCTGGGCCCAGGACTTCGACCAGCCGACGATCGAGCTCTCCAACGTGAAGCTGATCCCGATGACGATCACCGACGCCGTCGCCGCGATCGCCGGCTCGGTCTTCGGCCTCAACCACACCGGCCCCGGCGTCTTCGAGCCGACCACCGGGATCACCGGCTGGGGGTCGGCACTGGCCGCCCTCGCCGTGGTCGCCCTGGTCTGGCGCGTATCGCGCGGCGGCGTGCCCCGCACGCTCTGGGTCTTCCTCGGCGTAGCTGTCGCCTACTGGGTGCTGATCGCCCTCGGCGGCCGCGCCCCGGATTCCTCCCGCTACATCTTCGTCGGCACGCTGCTCGTCTTCCTCGTCGCCGCCGACGCGCTCGCCGGGGCGAGGCTGCCGACCGTCGCCGTGCTGGCCGCGCTTGCCGTCGTCGCGCTGGCGATCCCGCCGAACGTGGCGAAGCTCTACGACGGCCGCGGCCCGCAGCTGAACGACGCGACGACCAGCCGGGTCGAGTACGCGATGCTGGACCTCGTCCGCGGCCCGATCCCGCCGGGGTACGCGCCCGGCAAGGACAAACGCGTCACCGACATCGGCGGCAGCGTCTTCACCCCGCTGGAAGCGGGCGACTACCTGGAAGCGGCGGAGCGCTTCGGCCCGCTTGGGATGCCGCTCGACGAGCTCCGGGGGGAGAGCCAGCAGCGGCGGGAAATCGCCGACGCGAGCCTGGTCGGCGCCCTCGGCCTCGAGCTGGAGCCCGCGCCGGCCCCGGCCGAGCCCGCCGCCTGCCCGAGCTCGCTCGAGGGCAGGCCGGGGTCGGGCGTCTTCTTCTTCCCGCCGCGCCGGGGCGCCCTGCTCGGCTCGCGCGCGGCGCGGCCGGTCGAGGTCGCCGTGGGCCGCTTCGGCAAGGGCGGCCCGGGGTTGGTGCTGGGCGAGCTGCCGCCAGGGAAGTGGGCGCAGGTGACGTTCCCACCCGATGCGGCCCCAGATCGCTGGTGGGTGGTTGTCGACGGCCCGGTTTACGCCTGCCCTCTCGGACGCTAGCTTCGCCTCGATCCAGGGGGGAGAACCACCAGCCCGTTCGTCCTTTGTACGCCTATGGGGGACAAAGGACGAACGCATCACGAGTTGGCGGCGCTGGCCGGGTGTCAGCATGGCGTGGTCGCGGCGCGACAGCTGATTGCGTTGGGGTATTCGCGGAACGCGATCGCCTACGCAAAAGCCTCGGGACGCCTGCAGCAGCTTCATCGCGGCGTCTATGCGGTCGGTCATCGACCGCTCACGTGGCAAAGCCGGTGCCTTGCGGCGACCCTCTCGTGCGGGGCAAATGCGGTTGGAAGCCACCGGGCTGCGGCGTGGATCTGGGGACTGATCAAGCGCCGTCCTGACTCCCTCGATGTCACCGTCCCCGTTCGTCGTCGCCATGCCAGGTCCGATCTCCGACTCCATTACGCGGCCCTCGCCGAGGCCGACCGAGACCTCCGCGAATGCATTCCGGTGACCGCGGTGCCGCGCACGCTCCTTGACCTGGCGGCGATTCTGGGCCCGGAACGTCTCGACAGCGCCATCGAGCGCAGCGAAGAGCTCCGCCTCTTCGACCTGCGGGCAGTCGATGCGCTCCTTGCCCGTGCCGGCGGTCATCCGGGGGCTGGGCGCCTGCGCAGAGCCCTCGCTCTCTACCGCCAACCTCCCTTCACCCGCTCGGGCCTCGAGCGGCGTTTTCTCGAGCTAGTGCGGAGTGCGTGCCTGCCTTCACCTGCGACTGGCTACAACGTCGCGGGGTACGAGCTGGACGTCTACTGGGAGACGGAGCGCTTCGCCGTCGAACTCGACGCCTACGAGACCCATGGCAGCCGTCGTGCCTTCGAGCGCGATCGCCTTCGCCAAGAGGAGCTGAAGTTGCATGGAGTGGAGATGATTCGCGTGACGGGCCATCGGCTCGAGCGCGAACCCGATGTAGTTATCCAGCGCGTTGCGACTCTTCTCTCGCGCAGTGCCGTGATCGGTTAGCGATCTGGGCAGACGCGCGTCGGCGCGTCGATCACGGCTCGCCAGGGCTCCGGCGCCGCGTCCGCGGGGATCTCGAGCCGTCGCCAGGTGCCGGCGGGCACCTCTTCCAGCTCGCCGCTCTGCTCGTCGGCGAAGCGCCGCAGGCCGACGGCCACGGCTTCCCCGCCGGCCGGGCCGAACACGATCCCGGGCCTGAGCGGGAAGGAGGCGGTGGGGGAGCCCTGGGCCGGCGCGAAGACCCGGCAGCGGCCGGCGCCGACCGGCGGCTGGACCACCTCGGATCGCAGCCCGATCGCGCTGGCGAGGGTCACGTCGGCGATCCGGCGCAGCTCCTCGGGTTGGGCGCGGAGCTCCCCGAGAGTGAAAGCGGGCGAGCCGTTGCGCTCGACCGACCGCAGGTAGGCGCCGGCGGGGACGCCGATGAAGAGGCCGCCGCCGACGGCGGCGACGTTCGGGTCGGCGGAGGCGATGTATTCCGGGTCGACCCGGTTCCCGGCCAGCTCGAGCATCGCGAACTCGGCCCGGCTGACGCCGGCGTCGCGGTGGAGGACGTCGGTCTCGTGGCCGCTGCGCAGCTGGGCGATGTTGGCGGGGAGGGCGAGCAGGGCGATGACGAAGAGGCCGGCCGTGACCCGCGGCCCGATCCGGCCGCGCATCCCCTCGGCGCCGAGCAGGAGCAGGCCGACGGCGCCGAAGAAGACGTAGCGCGTCGCTTCGGGCGGCCTGGCGGCGACCGCCATCGTCACCCAGTAGAAGAGGATCACGGCGAGCCAGGCCCAGAGAGCGCGCGGGATCGCCCCCAGCCAGAGGCGAACCACCAGGGCCACCGCGGCGAGCACCGCCAGGCCTTTACCGAACCAGGTGACGGCGGTTATGTAGGTGGCCGGGATCACCGGGTTGGTGCCGGTCAGCGCGCCGAGGACCACGGCTGCCGAGTGGTAGACCGTCTTCGGGATCAGGTCCAGGTTCGAGAGCTCGGCCGCGCTCTGCTCTTGGCCGAACTTGCGCGCCCACAGCCACCAGGCCGCGTAGACGGCGACGGGCAGGACGAAGATCCAGGCGCGGCGCCAACGGTCCGCTCGCAGCATGACCAGGACGGCGATGCCGACGAGCAGGGCGAGGCCGACCTCGATCGTCAGGACCGAGAGCGTGATCAGGAGGCAGGCGAGGACGTCGCCGCGGCGGTCCTCCCTTTCCAGCGCCAGTACCGCGCCCAGCCCGAGTGCGGTCGCGGCGAGCGTGTGGACGTCGAAGGGCCAGAGCAGGACCTCGCGCGCAAAGCCGAGGAAGAGGAGCAGGATGCACGGGGCCAGGGCGCCGAGCGGCCCGACTCGGCGCCGCATCAGCTCGAAGAGCAGGCCGACCGAGGCGCAGAGGGCGGCGACGTTGACCGCGACGAAGGCGGTGTAGTTGGCGCCGAAGAGGGCGAAGGTCGCTTCGTAGATCAGCTTGCCGCCGAACTGCAGGTGGCCGTTGTAGGGGCCGAAGAGGTATTCGAGGCTGAGTGAGTCGTAGGCGACGATCCGGCCCGAGTCTTCGACCAGGCGGCCGAGGTAGAACATCTCGTCGATGCCGAAGCTCTCGCCGTCGGCGGTGAGCAGGATCAGCGCGGCGGAGAGCGCCATCGCGATCGCCAGCGCGATCCACGCCCCCCTGGGCGTGGCGAGGAAGTCGACTGCCGTTCGCGCCTGACGCTGCATCTGGGGCTAGGAGCCGTCCCGGAGGCGCCCGGCCCGCCAGATTCCCCGCCGCCGCGGCGCCTCGACGGCGCCCTCGCGGCGGTAGTCGCCGCGGCTCAGGTGGTGCTCGAGGAAGACGTAGAGCACGATGAAGAGGTAGCGGCTGCCCATCTCGTTCAGCCGCAGCTTCGAGACGCCGGCTTTGCGGTTGGTCCAGGAGATCGGCACGATGCCGTAGCTGTAGCCGCGCACGACCGCCTTCAGCGGCAGCTCGACCGTGAGGTTGAAGTGATGTGAGAGGAACGGCTGGACGTTTTCGATCACCTCGCGCCGGTAGGCCTTGAAGGCGTTGGTGGTGTCGTTGTAGCCGTGGCGGAAGAGGGCGCGGATGCACCAGTTGACGATCCGGTTCATGATCAGCTTCGAGCGCGGGTAGTCGATCACCGCCGAGCCGTGGACGAAGCGCGAGCCGAAGGCGCACTCGTAGCCTTCTTCGAGCAGGCGCTGGTAGGAGACGAGGTCGCGCGGGCTGTCGGAGCCGTCGGCCATCACGATCGCCACGGCGTCACCCTCGAAAGACTCGAGGCCGGCACGGACGGCGAAGCCGAAGCCGTTTTCGTAGGGCGAGGGCAGGCAGCGAACCTGTGGGTGCTCGGCGGAGAAGCCCTCGACCAGCGCCGCGGTGCCGTCGGTGCTGGAGTCGTCGACGACGATCACCTCGTGCTCGATCTTCTCCCCGTCCAGGCTGGAGACGATCTCCGACAGCGTCTCGATCACCGTGCCCTCCTCGTTGTGGGCGGGGATGACGACCGAGAGCTTCATCGCGCGGCCCTCTCGAAGCCGAGCGCCTCGGCGACGGCGTCCTCGTGGGCGACGGTCCACTCGAGCAGGTCGGCGAGCACGTCACGGGCGCTGCGCCGCGGCCGCCACGAGCTGCGGGCGTGCAGGCGCGAGCAGTCCGAGAGGTAGATCGGCACGTCGCCGGGGCGGGTCTCGGGGTCGGCGGAGACCTCGATCTCGTTGCCGGTCAGCTCGCGGCAGAGCGCGGTCGTCTCCAGCAGCGAGAGGCTGCACTCGCGGCCGCCGCCGACGTTGGCGACGCTGCCGCTCCAGCCCTCGGGGTCGCCGAGCTGCTCCTCGACCAGGTCGACGAGGTCGTCGATGTGGAGCAGGTCGCGGACCTGCTTGCCCGAGCCGCCGTAGCCGATGTAGGAGAGCGGCCGGCCGAAGTGGTGGCTGAGCAGCCACCAGGAGAAGACCCCCTGGTCGACCTTGCCCATCTGCCAGGGGCCGGCGATCACGCCGCAGCGGTCGATCACCGCCGGCACTTCCAGGCCCGCCCGGTACTCCTCGATCAGCAGCTCGGCGGCGAGCTTGGTGGCGCCGTAGAGGGTGCGGGGGCCGTCGAGCGGGAAGCGCTCGGAGATGCCCGCCGGCGAGACCCCGGGGACCGCCTGCTCGGCGGCGATCTCGAAGCGGGTCGGCGCCTCCTCGAGCGCCAACTCGACCTGGGGGGCGACGGGGTAGACGCGGCTGGTCGAGAGAAAGACGAAGAAGGCGCCGTCGCGGCGGGCCAGCTCGAGGCAGTTGTAGGCGCCGGTCAGGTTGGTGTGGACGAGGTAGCCGGTGTCGCCGTCGACGCCGCTCATCACCGAGGGCTCGGCCGAGCACTCGATCAGCGCGCTCAGCTCCCCGACCGCGCCGAGGTCGCCCGGCTCGCGGACGTCGCCCTTGACGAACTCGACCCCGGCCTCTTCCAGCCGCGGCAGGTTCAGCTCCGAGCCCTTGCGGTAGAGGTTGTCGAGCGCGACCACTTCCCACTCCGGGTGGCGAGACGCGAGCGAGACAGCGAGGTTGGAGCCGACGAAGCCGGCCCCGCCGGTGATCAGGAGGCGGTTCAAGAGTCGCGACGGTATCGCAGAAGGGGGACCCGCCAGACCGCCTCGG
>JBEVMR010000089.1:0-7069 GCA_040508545.1 Solirubrobacterales bacterium | reverse complement strand
GGAGCGACAGTGCTCTGCACGGCGCGTAGCCGCGGGCACTTCCCAGCGCCGCGCCCTACGCCCTCAGGTCAGCGTCCGCGCACGAGGACTGGATGCGAGCCCGCCGGCTCGTATGGCCAGCCCTCCTGTGCGGGCGCGTAGGCGCGGAACTGGAAGCGGGCACCGCGGCTGTCGTCGTCGCTGAAGCGGTAGGCGTAGCGAAAGCGCCCGTGGCTGTCGGTCTGCACCGTGCGGAACTCGGCCCAGGGTAGGCCCGGTAGGCGGAACTGCAGTTGCACCGATCTGCCTGTGGGTGGAAGCTCTTCGCCAGGCGTGATCAGTCTGCCGCGGAAGACCAGCGGCGCTCCGCCGATCCTCGCGACGGCAGCAGAGGCCCGTAGCTGCAGCCTGCTGCGCACTCCGAGCTCGAGAATCGGCGCCGTCGACCGGGCCAGGGTTGGGCTACCGTCGAAGGCAACCGCGATCGTCCGGCTTGGCCCGGCGAGCGTGCGGATCGAGAAGGCCCCATCGGGCCCCGTCGTTGCCGTCGAGACGCGCGTGGCCGGGCGGGCGCCGGCGAGGAAGCGCTCGACCACCCGCAGTGGCTTGCCGGGCAGCGGGGCGCGGCGGCCCGCGGTGAGACGCCCGCTGAGGAGGACGCGACGCCCGTAGGGGACGGTGTGCTGCGGGCCCTCGTGATGGAAGCTGACGCGCAGCGTGGTCGTTGCCTTGAGTGGATTCGAGAGGGTCATCGGACCGCCGTTGCGGCGGCGGGTGGTCGTGGCCGCATTGCCGGCAGCGTCGTAGCCGATCGCGCGGAATTCGTAGTCCCCCGGCGGGTAGGCGTCGGAGTCCCAGCGGGCGCGCAGCTCGCTCGCCGGCGACCGGGCGGGCAGCAGCGGCTCGAAGCGGTCGCCGGAGCCGGCGCGGCGCACGCCGATCTGGCCACGTGAGGAATCGGCTCCCGCGAGAGGGTCGCCGATCCTCACCCGAAGCAGCTCCGGATCGTTCGGGTCTTGGGAGTTGGCGAAGGCGAGGTTGGGCGGTGTGCGATCGATTCGCACGGTGGCTGTTTGCGGCACGGGGTTGGCGAGGCCGTTCCGGTCACCGCCGTCATCGAGGTTGCCGGCTGCGTCGCGTGCGTAGTAGGCGACCCGGTGCACGCCCTCGCCGATCACGCTGGCGGCGACATGTCCACCCGCGGCAGTTGCGGCGGCGCCGCCGTCGATCCGGATCGCGGTGAAGGGCGGGACGCCGTCGCCCAACGGCTCCATTCCCGAGCCGGAATCTGCGGCGCTCGCGACGAGCCACACGGCGCGGTTGGCCCAGCCTCGAGGCGCTCCGCTCAGCAAGGTGACCGGATCGGTGGTGTCGACCCGGAGAACGGCATGGCCGCTCTCCGGGGATTTCATGCCCGAGCCCGAGACGGCGACTGCATGCAGGTAGCTGGTTCCCTCGGGCAGGGAGTCAACCGTCAGCCGGTCGTTCCCAGCGCCGCCGTGAAGGGTCGTCTCGGCCTCCGTGCAGCGGTCCGGAGCGGCGCAGGGGGAGCCGAGAGGAAGCGGGCCGATCGTGACCGCGTAGCCACGGATCCCGGAGAGAGGGGATGGCCCGGAGGGGTGGCCGAGGCGGACGCGCAGCGGGAAGCCGGTGCGCCCGATCCAGCCTTTGACCTGCTCCGGGACGATCGAGGCTGGCCGGACGTCGTCGAAGCGCAGTTGCTCGCTGGCGGCTGGCCCCTGGCTGCCCGCGGCATCCTCGAGCCAAACCTCGAAGCCGTAGGTGCCCGGCGCCTTGGGCAGCGTCAGCCCCCCGATCCCGTCCCTCAGCCAGCCGATCCGGCTCTCCATCAACACGTCCCCTTCGGGATCGCGGACCCGGTAGTGAGTGGCGACGAGCGGCGAGCCGGCTGCCGGTGGATTCACCCAGCTCAGCGTGAAGCGGTTGTCCGCATGCCAGGCGCCGGCGCCGCCGACCACCTGCAAGCCGGTGGGCCGCGGCGGGCTCGCGCCGGCCGTGGCGGCGAAAGCCGCCGACGCGATCGCGATCAGCCCCAGGAAGGCAAGACCGAGGCGAGTCCTCATGGGCCGAACTCCCCTGCAGCGCTTCCGCTCGAGGCGGGCGCTTCCGTCGCCGGGGCCGGTTCTTGCGATGGGGGTACGTATTCGACCGCTCCCGCGTCGGCGCTTTCGGGAGCCGGTTCTGACGGCGGCGGCGGATCGTTCTTGGGTTCCTGCGCGGGCTCCGGTTGCAGCTCAGCTTCGGGCGCCGGTGGGGGGGTCTCATAATTGGTGGGCGCAGCCGGTTCAAGCACCTGCTTGGAGATCCGCTCGACCTTCGCCCCGGTCGTGTGCTCCGGCTCGATGCCGAGCGGTGCTGGCGCAACGCCGGTGGCAACGCAGGCGGCAGCGCCACCGACCGTTCCGGCGCAGATTGCCAGCGCCTTGGCGAGGGCTGCCGCTCCGGCGCCCCGAGTGCCGCCGGCGACGGCAACCTGCGCGAGGCCGCTCTCGCTCGCGTTGCCGGCACCGGGCAGGCGCGAGTGAAGGCCGATCAGGAGCTCCTGTGCCCGCTCCAGCAGGGAGCGTGAGAAGGGCAGCGCCGGCGTCAGCGCAGCGACGGCGGCGGGAGCGGCGCGGTAAGCGCGCATCGTCGCCCGGCACGCGGAGCAGGCTCGCAGGTGCTCCCGTACCGTCGCCTCATCCTCCGCGCGAGCTTCGCCGTCGCAGTAGGCGGAGAGCAGCGGCGCCAGCTCGGCGCAGCGGCTGCCGTCCTCGCTGTGCGTCATCAGCCGCCGAAAGCGCTCTCGGCCCTCGGCCAGGCAGCGGTTCACCTTTGTCTGGCTGAAGCCAGTCATCTCGCCGATCTCTAGGTATGAGTAGCCGGCCGCGAGCAGGGTCAGGGCGCGCAGCTCGGCGGGCTTCAGCGTTCGCAGCGCCTCGCGGCTGCGGGCGATCTGCTCGCGGCGCTCGGTGCGCTCGCCCGGCCCGGCGCCGGTCGCCGCGATCCGGGCGATCGGGTCTCCGATCTCGTCCTCGCCCACCCCCAGCAGGCGTTCGCGGTAGCGGCGGATCGCCAGCGCCTCGTGCTTGACCACCGTCTTCATCCAGCGGATCAGCTCGTGGGGGCGATCGCTGGGCGCTTTGACGAGGAGGATCTCCAGCGCTCGCTGGTAGGCGTCCTCGGCGTCGTCCTCGCAGAGCGAGAAGCGGCGTGCGGCCTTTCGCAGCTCGGCGTCCTCGCGGGCGACGAGTTCGACGGCGGCGCGCTTGCGCCCTGCTGTTGCGATACCCGCCTGCACCGGCTCAGCTCCCTCGTCCGAACATGCCACGTAGAGCTAGGGACGGGGCCGGGCTCTCCCCCCACTTGGACAGGTGGTCGGGTCAAATCCCCGCAATTTGCGAACTGAGGCGTTTATCTCCTGCCCGCCGGGGAGCACCTGTAGCATCCGCGGCCGGATGAGCACCTGCGTAATCACCGGCGGCGCCGGCTTCCTCGGCTCCCATCTCTGCGAGCACCTGCTCGGCAAGGGGCACCGGGTGATCTGCGTCGACAACTTGGAGACGGGCTCGCTGCAGAACATCGAGCACATCCGCGACGACGCCTTCGACTTCCGCAACATCGACATCACCGAGAAGGTCGACATCCCCGAGGACGTCGACTTCGTCTACCACCTCGCCTCGCCGGCCAGCCCGATCGACTACCTGCGGCTGCCTCTGCACACGCTCAAGGTCGGCTCGCACGGGACCCATCACATGCTCGGCCTGGCCAAGTTCAAGCGCGCCCGCTTCCTGATCGCCTCGACTAGCGAGGTCTACGGCGACCCGCAGGTCCACCCGCAGGCGGAGGACTACTGGGGCCACGTCAACCCGATCGGCCCGCGCGGCGTATACGACGAGGCGAAGCGCTACGCCGAGGCGCTGACGATGGCCTACCACCGCCAGCAGGGCGTCGACACCTCGATCGTGCGGATCTTCAACACCTATGGCCCCCGCATGCGCGCGCACGACGGGCGGGCGATCCCGACCTTCCTGCGTCAGGCGCTTAAGGACCAGCACCTGACCGTGTTCGGCGACGGCAGTCAGACGCGCAGCTTCTGTTACGTCGACGACCTGATCCGCGGCATCGTCGCCCTCGCCGAGTCCGACGTGCACACCCCGGTCAACGTCGGCAACCCCAACGAGTTCACCCTGCTGGAACTGGCTAAAGCGGTGATCGAGGTGACCGATTCGCGTTCGGAGATCATCTACGAGCCGCTGCCGGTGGACGACCCGCAGCAGCGGCAGCCCGACATCACCCGTGCCCGCGACCTGCTCGGCTGGGAGCCGCAGGTCGAGTTGCGCGAGGGATTGCAGCGCACGATCGAGCAGGCCGGTGTCGAGCAGCTCGCCGGCGCCTCGGACTGAACATCGCTTAGCGGCTCCTGCCGCACGCTCCCAATATCCTCCGTTTATGGCCAGCAACACGGACAAAGCAGGCGTCGACGAAGCCGCCCGCACGATCGCTCCCCTCGTCGGCCCCGATGACGAGCGCGTCTTCACCGACTCCGGGATCGAGATCGACCCCCTCTACACCGAGGAGGACGTCGCCCCCGGCCTCGAGGAGCGGCTCGGCGCGCCCGGCGCGCCCCCCTTCACCCGCGGCATCCACGAGCGGATGTACCGCGACCGGCTCTGGACGATGCGCCAGTACGCCGGCTTCGCCACCCCCGAAGACACCAACGAGCGCTACCGCTACCTGATCGAGCACGGCTCGACCGGCCTCTCGATGGCCTTCGACCTGCCGACCCAGCTCGGCCGCGACTCCGACGACCCGCTCTGCAACGGCGAGGTCGGCCGCACCGGCGTCCCGATCGACACGATCGAGGACATGCGGATCTGCTTCGACCAGATCCCGCTCGACCAGGTCTCGACCTCGATGACGATCAACGCCCCGGCGGCGATCCTGCTCTTGCTCTACGAGCTGGTCGGCGAGGAGCAGGGCGTCCCCTCGCAGAAGCTGCGCGGCACCGTCCAGAACGACGTGCTGAAGGAGTACATGGCGCGCGGCAACTACATCTACCCGCCCGAGCCGACGATGCGGCTGACCACGGACATCTTCGAGTACTGCCGCGAGAACGTGCCGAAATGGAACACGATCTCGATCTCCGGCTACCACATTCGCGAGAAGGGCTGCTCGGCTGTGCAGGAGGTCGCCTTCACCCTCTCCAACGCGATCGCCTACGTCGAAGCGGCGCTCGAGCGGGGGCTGAAGATCGACGAGTTCGCGACCCGGCTCGCCTTCTTCTTCAACTGCCACAACAACGTCTTCCAGGAGGTCGCCAAGTTCCGCGCCGCGCGGCGGATGTGGGCGAAGATCGTCGAGGAGCGGTTCGGGGCCAAGGACCCCAACTCGATGAAGATCCGCTTCCACACGCAGACCGGTGGCGTGACGCTGCAGGCCCAGCAGCCCGAGGTCAACATCATCCGCGTCGCTCTGCAGGGCTTCGCCGCGGTCGCCGGGGGCACCCAGAGCCTCCACACCAACGGCTTCGACGAGGCGCTTGCGCTGCCGACCGAGCGCTCGGCCCGGATCGCCCTGCGCACCCAACAGGTGCTCGCCCACGAGTCCGGCGTCGCCGAGACCGTCGATCCGTTCGCCGGCTCCTACTTCGTCGAGTCGCTGACCGACGAGATCGAGCAGCGCGCCTGGGAGCTGATCGGCAAGGTCGAGGAGATGGGCGGCTCGGTCGAGGCGCTCGACTTCATGCAGAAGGAGATCGAGGAGTCGGCGCATTCCTATCACGAGCGCTACAAGTCGGGCCAGGACATCATCGTCGGCGTCAACAAATACGTCACCGACCAGGTCGACGACGTCGACATCCTCCGCGTCGACCCCGAGTCCGAGCAGCGCCAGCTGGCGCGGTTGAAGGCCTTCAAGCAGAACCGCGACCAGGCCGCGGTCGAGCAGCGGCTGGACGAGCTCCGCGCCGTCGCCCGCGGCGAGGGCAACCTGCTGCACCCAATCCGCTCCGCGCTCGCCGCCGACGCCTCGATCGGCGAGGTCTGCGGCGCGATGCGCGACGTCTTCGGCGAATACAAGGGCGGCGCCTTCTTCTAGCTGGGGCCAGTTCTTAGCGCATCCGACATTGACCCACTTCAGGTGTGGTCAATGTCGGATGCGGGCTCGAAGCATCTCTGTGGCTCGACTGAGTTCGTGGCGGACTCTCGCGGGTTCGTACTTGACCTCGTAGTGGGTGAAGCGGAGCGGGGTCATCCCGGCGAGTGCGTGGGCGCGGTCGCGACGGGCGTCTCGTGCTTGCGTCGATGCCGTGCGGTGATAGCGCAGGCCATCGGTCTCTACGACCAGCCCGAGGTCAGGCCAGAAGAAGTCGACTTCCCACCCGTTGACGAGCTGTTTGCTCAACGGTGGAGGGAGCCCCGCGGCCTTGGAGATGGGCCGAAAGAGAATCTCGAGGTCCGAGTCGGAGAGGCGGAACGTGAGCCTGTCGAGGAGCGTGCGCAGGGCGGGGACCCCAGGCTGCCCAGCGTAAGCGTTGAGCGCTAGGCGCAGCGTCTCGGGATCGACCAGGTCTCGCTTGTCCGCCTCGTTGACCGCTCGCTCGACCCCCAGCGGACGGAGTTCGGTGGCCAGGTCGATCAGCGTGAGGATGGGGCTGGTGACGGGGATGCCGTTCTGCTTCAGGATGTCCGCCGCGGCAAGCGCCGGGCGCCCGCGAACACACAGGCCCGGCCGCCGAAGTTCGGCTCGACGCTTCACGCTGACGTCCAGACGACCCTTTGCCTCAGTCCCTATGCCCCAAAGAGCAGCTGCGCTGCGGTGGCTCAGCATCGCGCCCTCTCCGCACGCCAGGACCGCGGCCATCCATCGCCGCTCTTGGGTGAGCCCCGGCCAGCCGACGGCATACACGCCACGCATTGCGGGGTGCAGCCGCCCCCGCCCAACGCGGTGCTCGATCTCCCGCGCGTTGAACCCAAGCGCCAAGAGCTGCCGCCGCGCCACGATCCCATGCTGCCTCCCGGCCAGCTCCCAAGCCTGTCTGCTGCGTTTGTCGTTGCGCGCATCCGACATTGACCACACCTGAGCTGGG
>JBEVMR010000010.1:0-16636 GCA_040508545.1 Solirubrobacterales bacterium | reverse complement strand
CGGCGGGGGCGACGGGCGCCTGCGCGGGGGCCGGAAGGCCGGCCGGAGGGACGGCGCCCGCGGACTGCTCCGGATCGAACCGGTAGCCGACCCCGAAGTGGGTGTGGATGTACTCCCACTTCGGTGAGCGTTTCTCCAGCTTCTGGCGCAGCTTGCGGATGAAGACGTCGACCGAGCGATCGCCGTGGGCCATCGCGTAGCCCCAGACCCGCTGGTAGATGGTCTCGCGCTCGAGCACCTGGCCCTGGGTGCCGGCGAGGAGGTGAAGCAGCTCGAACTCGCGCCGGGTCAGGTCGAGGCTGACTTCGCCGACGAAGGCCTGGAAGCGGTCGGAACGGATCTCGAGCTCGCCGGCGACCAGCGGGCCCGCTTCGACCTGGGGCCGGGCCCGGCGGCGGCGGCGCGAGACGGCTTCGAGGCGGGCGATCGCCTCTTCGGGATGGCACGGCTTGTTGATCCAGTCGTCGACCCCGAGCCGCAGGCCACGAACCCGCTGCGCCACGGTCGAGCGCCCCGTGCAGACGACGACGCCGAGGTCGGGGAGCATCCCGCAGATGCGCTCGAGGTAGGCCCAGGCCTCGTCGCCAAGCACGGCCGGGTCGACGAGCAGCGCGTTTAGCTTCATCGCCACCAGCTCTTCTGGCGGGATCGCCCCGCTCAGCGTTCGCTGCTGCCAGCCGGCGGCCTCGGTGCGCTTGGCAAGCACGGTGACGAAACCGCTGTCGTCATCGATGACCGCAAGCCTGATGGTCTGCTGCGGGTTCACAGGCGCAGCGATTGTATTCACACAATCCGTCGGACCGCCGGAGGAAATCCCTGCTTTCACAGGTCTTTCACAAGTCGAACCCCGTAATTTGCGGAAAAGCTGGATCCAAGCCGTTTCCAAGCCCCGGATCCAAACCGTCTCCAAGCCTTATCGGAATGTTCACCGCCAGCGAGGACCGCGCTGGCAAGATGGAGCTTCACGAGACTCCTCTCTCGTCGCAAACGGCCCGCCTGCCCCGGGCCGTTTGCATTTCCGGGAGGCGCTGCCGCCGTCGCCGTGCGCTAGATTCCCGGGCGTGAAGCAGCCCTCTCGCCGCACCCGGATCGTCGCCGCCCTCAGCGCGGCGCTGACCATGCTGCTGCTCGCCGCGCCGGCGGCGCTGGCCGAGAACGGCGAGGGCCTGGCGGGCCGCGTCACCGACAAGACCGTCACCTTCTTCTGCTTCGGCGTGATCGCCTTCTTCGCGATCCTCGTGATCGTCCTCTCGCTGATCCAGGGACGGCTCGAGAAGCGCAAGGAAATGCGCAAGGCGACGATCAGCCGCCTCGGCTAGTCGAGCCGGAACCCGCTAAGCAGCCGCTTCTCCGTCTCACCCTCGATCTTCGCCGCGACTTCAACCCTGCCCTCGAGCGGCGTGCCGCGGATCTTGGTCGCCAACAGATCGTCGACCTGGAAGATGCCCGCTGAGTTGTTGAGCTCGATCTCGATCCGCACCGGCCGCTCCTCCCCCACCTCGATCCGAACCTCGTCGACCGCGGCAGCCGAGATCGAGTGGATCCCCTCCTGCCCGGCCTCGATCGGCAGCCGCGTGCGCCCTTGAGCCATATCTAGAGCGTCGGCCACTCGCACCACACCGGCCTCCAGCGTGTAGGGCTCCCCTCTCCTCCGGTGCCCGATGATCGCGTGCAGGATCTCGGAGGCGACGATGGTCCGCTTCGGCTCTTTATAGACATCGGCGAGCAAGCGTTCCAGTGCCCCGTTCGCGAGGAACAAGCTGTACTCCTCGTGGTCAGCCCGATGGATCGACATGCCGACGTCGTGCAGCAACGCTCCGCCGGCAATCACGACCTCAGCATCCCGCGCCGACATCCCGTGGTCGACCACAACCGCCGGCTCCTCCCCTGCCTTGACCAGCAGTCGCAGCAACCGCAAGGAGATGTTGAGGACGATCTGCGTGTGCACCCAAGAGTGGTCCGACATCCCCAGACGTTCCGCATGCACTTGAGCCATGTACCACCAGGCCCGAACCTGCTCGTCCCCATTCACAGCCTCCAGAAACTGCTCCAGCTTCCGGTTCCCCCGGGTCGGCGCCCGAACCTTCGCCTCAGCGATCGCCTCCGCAGGCGGCTTTCGACTGGGTCCCTGAGGGTCGGGTGCGGGGACTGCCTCGTCGTTCATGCAAGCCATCGTAGAAAGAGGGTCGGGCATCCCCCGTCAGGAACATGGGAGCCCTCCCCGGCAAGGACCCTGGAGGCCGCTCCTATGCGGGTTCCAGATGGGGGATGCCCGACCCTCTTACCGCTATACCTAGCCGCAGACAGGCCAGGGGCTGGAGCCGGACTGGGCATAGAGGAGAGCTGCCCGATAGTCCTGCTCCTGCTCGGGAGCCGCAGCCGGATCGCCACTGCCACCTACAGAAGCCCAAGTTTCAAGCGAGAATTGGTACTTGCCGCGATAGCTGCCGTCGCTCGAGACGATCGTGGGGTCGCCGCCGGACTCGCAGGAGGCGATTGATTCCAGCGTGGACATCGAGACGCCAGCCGGAAGGGTTGCGAAAGCTTCCTCACGTTCGCGCCTGAGGCGAGCTTGGCGGGCAGCTTGGATGTGACGGGCCGCTACGCGCATCTCCACGTGCAAGCGTGGGCCGCGGAAAAGCATTGGTGCATTCGCGGCCGGCTTCGCGTCGGCCAGGCCGATGCGAGGCTTGGACTCTGGCGCATCGTCCGCAGCCAGAGCAACCGCTGGGATCGCCAGGACGATCAGGACAAGGACAGATATGGAATATGTGCGTTTTGTAAGCAAGCGCGGAACCGTGGCGAGGTTCCGGTCGCTGGAGGGTGACCGCGCGCACAGAGCTCATATTTGCGTGCTGATCCGCACGAGCTCAGGCATGAATCTTGGGTCCCAGCCCAAACGATTGAAAGGGATCGTGCCGATGAACGCGCGATGATCCCGCCCATCGACAGCCGGCCCCCCACCTCTCGACTGCTCCTCGCCTGCCCCGATCAGCCCGGGTTGATCGCCGCCGTCAGCGGCTTCCTCGCCGAGGCCGGATGCAACATCGTCGACGCCGACCAGCACTCGAGCCGCGAGGGTCGCTTCTTCATGCGGATGGCCTTCGACCCCGCCCCCGAGGAGGAGCGGCCGGCCCTCTACCGCCGCTTTGCGGAGGAGATCGCCGGGCCGCTGCAGATGGAGCACCGCTTCGCCGAGTCGCACGACCACAAGCGGATGGCGATCATGGTCTCGCGCGAAGACCACTGCCTCTCCGACCTGCTCTGGCGCTGGCGCAGCGGCGAGCTGGGCGCCGAAGTCGTCGCGGTCGTCTCCAACCATCCCGACCACGGCGACCAGGTCGCCTCGCTCGGCCTTCCCTTCCACCACGTGCCAATCGAGAAGGACGGCCGGTCCGCCGCCGAGGCACAGGTGCTCGAGCTGCTCGGCGACGAGGTTGACCTGCTCGTCCTCGCCCGCTACATGCAGATCCTCTCGGCCGATTTCCTCAGCCGGCTCGGCGCGCCCGCGATCAACATCCACCACAGCTTCCTGCCTGCCTTCGTCGGCGCCGACCCCTATGCACGCGCCCACGAGCGCGGCGTCAAGCTGATCGGGGCCACCGCGCACTACGTCACCGAGGAGCTCGACGCGGGCCCGATCATCGACCAGGACGTCACCCGCGTCAGCCACCGCGACGAGATCGAAGACCTGATCGGGATCGGCCGCGACGTCGAGCGCCTCGTCCTCGCCCGCGCGGTAAAGGCGCACCTCGACGACCGAGTCCTGCTCGACGGAGCTCGAACCATCGTCTTCTAGCAAACTGGCTGGTTAGCCAGTTTTGTCATATGGTGGGTGTCGATGGAGCAAGCGACGATCCCGCGTCCCGCCGCGACCGCACCGGCGCCGGTCCGATTCCCGCCCGGCCCCAGGCTGCCCGCGGCTGCCCAGGTCGGCCTCTACGCCCGCGACCCGCTCGGCTTCCTGGTCCGCTACCAGCGTCGCTACGGCGACATGTTCACGGTCTCCTTCCCCTTCTTCCGGCGACTCGTCTACGTCGCCGACCCGGCGCTGGTGAAAGAGCTCTTCACCACCTCCCCCGAGCAGGCCCACGCCGGTGAGGCGAACGCGACCGTCCTCGAGCCGGCGCTCGGCCCGAACTCGGTCCTCACCCTCGACGAGGCGCCGCACATGCGCCAGCGCAAGCTGCTGCTGCCGCCCTTCCACGGCGAGCGGATCCAACGCTACGGCGAGCTGATCCGCGAGACGACCATGCGCGAGATGGAGAGCTGGCCGGTCGGCGAGCCGTTCGCGTTGCGTCGCCACACCCAGCGGATCACGCTGGCGGTGATCATGCGGGCGGTCTTCGGCGTCCACGACGAGGATCGCCTGCTCCGCTTCGAGCGCCTGATCGAGACCTTCGCCGGGCGGCTCAGCCTGGTCACCGCGATGCCGCCATTGCGCCGCAGCTTCGGCCGCTGGAGCCCCTGGGCGCGCTTCGTCGCTGCCCGCGAGGCGCTCGACGCCTTCATCTACGAGGAGATCGCCCTGCGCCGCGCCGAGAACGCCGGGCGCGCGCAGGAGGCCGACGACGTGCTCTCGCTGCTGCTCGCCGCCCGCCACGACGACGGCAGCCCGATGAGCGACGCCGAACTGCGCGACGAGCTGGTCACGATCCTCGGTGCCGGCCACGAGACCACCGCGACCGGCCTCGCCTGGGCGATCGAGCGCCTGCTGCGCAACCCGCGCGTGCTCGCCCGCCTGCAGGACTCGGTCGCCGCCGGTGAGGACGAGTACCTCGACGCGACGATCAAGGAGACGCTGCGGACGCGGCCGGTGATCGTCGACGTGGCGCGCAAGCTGACCGCGCCCAAGTCGATCGGCGGCTACGAGCTGCCGGCCGGGACCTTCGTGATGGCGGCGATCGCGGCGCTGCACTACCGCGAGGACCTCTTCCCGAGCCCGGACGAGTTCCGGCCCGAGCGCTTCCTCGAGGCCAAGGCCGACACCTACGCCTGGATCCCCTTCGGTGGCGGCGTGCGGCGCTGCATCGGCGCCGCCTTCGCCGAATACGAGATGCGAGTCGTGCTGCGGGCGATCCTCGAGCGGGCCGAGCTGAGCACTCCCGACGCCAAGCCGGAAAAGGTCAAGGTCCGCAACATTACCCTCGCCCCCGGCAAGGGAACGCTGGTCAGCCTCGATCGCCCGCTGCGCTAGCGGCCTCGACCTCCGCTTCGGCCGCCTCCCAGCGCTCGATCAGATCGGCGACGGCCTGCCTTGCCGCGGCGTGGCGTGCTTCGGCTCGCTCGGCCCGACCCGGGCTCGACCACGCTTCCGGGTCGGCCAGCTCCTCCTCGAGCTTGCGCAGCTCGGCCTCCGCTCGCTCGATCTGCTCGGCCAGGCGGCCCGCCTTGCGCACCGCCTTCTTCGCCGCCCGCCCCGCGTTGCGCCCGTCGGCTGATGCGGGCGCGGACTTCTCGCCCTGCGCCGGCGCCTCCGCCGTGGCCTCGCTTTCGTCGCGCTCGCGCTGGTAGGTGGCCCAGCCCACGTCGTGACTGCGCAGCTCGCCGGCCTCGCAGACGAGCGTGCGAGTCCCGACCGCCTCCAGCAGGGCGCGGTCGTGGGAGACCAGGATCACCGCCCCTTCGAAAGCCGAGAGGGCGTCCTCGAGCGCCTCGCGACTCTCCAGGTCGAGGTGGTTGGTCGGCTCGTCGAGGATCAGGACGTTGGCGCCGGAGGCGACCAGGATCGCCAGCGAGAGCCGGCGCTGCTCGCCCCCGGAGATGTCGCCGAGCTGCTTCTGGGCGTCGCTGCCGGAGAAGAGGAAGTTGCCGAGCAGGTCGCGCGCCTTCTGCCCGCTGAGCCCGGTCTGCCGCTGGGCGGCGTCGAGCACGGTTCCGTCCCCCGCCGCGGTGTCGGCGTGCTGGGAGAGGTAGCCAATCTTGACGTTGTGGCCGAGCCGCACCGAGCCGGCGGCAGGCTCGCACTGCCCCGCGAGCGTCTCGATCAGCGTCGTCTTGCCCGACCCGTTGGGCCCGACGAGGACGACGTGTTCGCCGCGCTCGACTTCGAGCCGGGCATCGGCGAGCAGCGTGCGGCCGGGCACCTCGATCGTCGCCCCCACCAACTTGAGCACGGTCCTCCCCGGCCGCTCTGGCTGGACGAAGGAGAAGCGCAGGTTGCGGCGGTCGCGCTGCTCGGCCTCGACCCCGTCGCGCTTGATCTTGTCGATCTGTTTCAGCCGTGACTGGGCCTGGCGCGCCTTCGTCGCCTTGTAGCGGAAGCGCTCGACGAAGCGCTCCATGCGGGCGATCTCGGCCTCCTGGCGCTCGATCGCCTTGCCGCGGGCGATCTCCCGCGCCGCCTGCTCCTTGCGCCAGGCGTGCCAGGGCCCGGCGAAGAAGCGGGCCTTCTGCGCCTCCAGCTCCAGCACCGAGGTGCCGACCGCCTCGAGGAACCAGCGGTCGTGGGCGACGAGAACGACGGCGGAGTCGAGGTCGCGCAGGTAGCGCTCGAGCCACTCCAGCGAGGGGATGTCGAGATGGTTGGTCGGCTCGTCGAGGAGAAGCAGGTCGGGCCGGGTCGCCAGTGCGCGCGCCAGCGAGGCGCGGGTCAGCTCGCCGCCCGAGAAAGTCGAGAGCGAGCGCTCCGTCTCCTCGCCGCCGAAGCCGAGGCCGCGCAGGACCGAGAGGACGCCGTCGCGCCAGCGGTAACCGCCGCCGTGATCGAGTCGCTGCTGGGCGGCGGCGTAGGCGCCCAGCGTGTCCTCCCCCGTTTCCCCGGCCGACATCGCCGCCTCGAGCCGCTCCAGCTCGGCCTCCGTCCGCAGCATCTCCGCCCGGCCGGAGAAGACGTACTCGCCCAGTGAGATCTCTGTCTCCCGCGGCGGCCGCTGGTCGTGCAGGGCGACCCGCGCCCCTTTTTGCAGGACGAGGCTGCCCGCATCGGGGGACCGCTCCCCCGCCAGCAGCCGCAGCAGCGTCGACTTGCCGGCGCCGTTGCGGCCCGACAGGGTCATTCGCTCGCGCGGCTCGAGCTTGAAGGAGACGCCGGCGAAAAGCAGCCGGCCGCCCATGTGGACGTCGAGGCTGGTTGCGGTTGCGATTGCCATCCCGTGCAGGATGTCGAATCCGGCGCCTCTTCCCCGGGCAGCTATCCGGGGAAGTGCTTGGCGGCAATCTGGTCGACGGTGCCCTTGGTCCTGATCGTCATCGAGCCGAGAGCGCGATCGAGGGCCTTCAGGTCGAGCTCGGATTCGGACATGCCGCCCTTGGGCAGCCAGAAGAGCTCGCGACCCTCGATCGCAAGCCGGTCGGCGGCGCTCGACAACGCCAACGCCTGCTTGGCCTTCGCCGCCGAAGGCTTCTTCGTCAGCAGCGCCACCTGCAGCTTTCCCTTCGAGGCCGCGAGCCGCTTCGCGTCGAAGGGCTCCTGGGCGGCGATCGCGAGCAACTGCTTGGCCGAGCGAAGGAAGACGGGGACCTCGTAGCCAAGCGCCTCACCAAGGCCCGCTTCGAGCTGCGCGGTCAGCTCAGCCGATCGCCCGCTCCCAGCAAAGACGACGTTGCCGCTGGCGCGAAAGGTGGCGACGTCCTCACAGCCGAGCGCCTCGAAATGCGACCGGAGATCCTCGTTGGTGATCCGCCGCCCGCCGAGATTGATCCCCCGCAAGAAGGCGACGTAGCGATTCACGGGTTCACAGCCGCTAAATCGTCAGAGCTAGCCCGATGTGGAGGCCTGTCGGGCAACGCGATCGTGAAGCGTCTCGGGAGCCATATCCGCGCCGTTTGGCCAGACGATCGTTCCCAGCTCCTCGTCCAACTCGACTTGTCCGAAATAGCTTGGGTCCTCCAGCGGCTCGAAGACCCCGCGCCAAGCGCGAGCCGAAAAGTCGATCTCTCCTTCACTGCCGTCCTCGAAGCACAGATGGATCCGATAATCCCCTACTACCTCGACACGCGTGACGTGAACAATCGGCTCCATGCGCTCAATGCTACGGCAGCGGATCGACCTGGGCCAAAGGCTGTTCGTTCCTTGCCCGCTTCCAATTAAGTTCGAGCTCGTCGCGGTGCATGCGTGCCCATTTGCGCACCAGAGTCAGGCGGTTATCAGGTAGCCCGCCCTGCAAGATGCTGAGATCATCGATCGCAATCGAAGCGACATGCTCCGCATATCGCACGTGGAAATGCGGGCGGCCATGCTCCTCGTAGTACATCGTGACGACGATCCCGTGAAAGCTGCTGATTCGTGGCATGCACCCGACGGTGCTGATCGCAGGCGCACCTGTGGCGCGCACTTCGTGCCGTCTCTGTCTCACGAAGGAGGCGGCACGAAGACAGCTTCATGGAGGCGGCCGGAATTGAACCGGCGTCTCTGGCCGTAGCGCGAAGGTTTCTACAGGTTTAGCCGGCGCTTGATTCTCGTCTCCCGGGGTCCGCGCCGGCGGGCACTGCGGAAGACAAAGCCCTCTGAAATTTCCCCTTGCGAACGGGGCGATCCGCCTGGGTAAGCCCGCAATTTGAAGCCGGTGCCCCCCTCCGCGGGCGGGAGAGGGCCGACTCTCACTCACTTAGATCTAACTAAGCAGCGAGGGCGAACTCATGGTCCGCACGTATTGGTTGGTGCCGGTGTTTAACGAGGCCTCCGGCAACCTCGACCTGCAACCGTTCGCACGGATCGACCAGATCGAAGCCTGTCGCCCCCGTGCTATGTGCTTTCGATTGTACGCGGCCGGGTACGGTTCCACGAAATGAGCGAGCGAGAGTTCGATGTGATCGTGGTCGGCGCCGGTGCCCCGGGAGAGGTCTGCGCCGGTCGCATTGCCGACGGCGGGCTCTCGGTCGCGATCGTCGAGAGCCACCTCGTGGGCGGCGAGTGCTCCTACTACGCCTGCATGCCGTCGAAGGCCCTGCTGCGGCCGGGCGAGCTGCTGGCCGAGGCACGCCGGGTGCCCGGCGTCAGCGCCGCTGTGAGCGGCGACCTCGACCCGCAGGCCGTGCTCGACCGTCGCGACGAGGTGATCCACGACCTCGACGACTCCGGCCAGCTGCCTTGGCTGGAGGAGCGCGAGATCGAGCTCTTCCGCGGCGCGGGGCGCCTCGACGGAGCGCTACGGGTGACCGTCGGCGACGAGACGCTGGTCGCGCGCAAGGCCATCGTCGTCGCCACCGGCAGCAGCGCCGCGATGCCGCCGATCGAGGGCCTCGACTCAATCCAAGCCTGGAACAACCGCGACGCGACCACCTCGAAGCAGGTGCCGGAGAGCATGGTCGTCCTCGGCGGCGGTCCCGTTGGCTCGGAGCTGGCCCAGGCCTGGTCGACGCTGGGGACGTCGGTCACCCTGATCGAGGGCGAGAGCAGGCTGCTGCCGCGCGAGGAGCCCTTCGCCGGCGAGCAGGTCACGGCGTCGCTGCGCGACTCCTACGGCGTCGACGTTCGCACCGGTGTGCTCGCCGACCGAGTCTCCGCCGGCGGGGCGGGGGTCGTCGTCGAGCTGAACGACGGCAGCCGGGCCGAAGGGGCCGAGCTGCTGGTGGCGATCGGCCGCGTCCCGCGCACCAAGGAGATCGGGCTGGAGTCGGCCGCTGTCGAGCCCGGCGAGCGCGGCTTCCTCGAGACCGATGCGCGGCTGCGGGTCGGCGGCCGAGAGTGGCTCTACGCCGTCGGCGACGTCAACGGGCGCGCCCTCTTCACCCACATGGGCAAGTACCAGGCCTGGGTCGCCGCCGAGAACCTGCTCGGCCGCGAGGTCGAGGCGCTCGCCGAAGGCAGCGCCCTTCCCCGGGTCACCTTCACCGACCCCCAGGTCGCCGCGGTCGGCAGGACGCTCGCCCAGGCCGAGGAAGCCGGCATCGACGTCAGGGCGATCGACGTCCCCACGGACGGCACCGCGGGCGCCAGCTTCTACGGCAAGGACACTGGCGGCACCTCTCGCCTGGTCGTCGACAAGGCCACCGAGACGATCGTCGGCGCCACCTTCACCGGATTCGAGACGGCCGACTTCCTACACGCGGCGACGGTTGCGGTCGTCGGCGAAGTCCCCCTCCCCCGCCTGCGGCACGCCGTCGCCGCCTACCCCACCCGCAGCGAGATCTGGCTGAAGCTGGTCGAGACTGCGGGACTCTAGACGCTCGAGCGGCGCTTCAGGTCTTCGGCGAACTCGCGCGGAAGGCCGGGAATCTCGTCGAGCTCGTCGATCGAGTTGAAGCGGCCGACGCGCTCGCGGTGGGCGAGCAAGCGGGTCGCCTGGGTGACCGAGAGGCCCTGAGCGCGTAGCTGCTCGAAGCTGACGTTGTTGAGTTCGATCGTCTCGCCGGCCTGCGCCGCGGGTGGCGGCGGCTGCGGGGGCGACGGTGGGCCCGGCTGCGGCTCGGGCTGCGGCGGCGCCGGGGGTGGACCGGGCTGTGGCTCCGGAGCCGGCGGCGGAGGTTGGGGGGCAGGAGGCTGGGGCGTGGGCGACGGGGGTGGCGCAGGGCTGGGCGGCTGCGGCATCGCTGCCTGCGGGGGCAGCGGCTGTGGGTTCAGCGAAGCCTCTCCTCCACCCTGCACCGAGCCGAGCACGGCCTGCTCCGCTTCGGCCGCACGACGCTCGGCCTCACGCGCCCGCTCCTCTGCCTGGGCGACGCTTTCCTCGATCTCACGCAGGCGCTGCTGGCGCTCTGCCTCCTCCGCTTTCAGCTTCGAGAGGCGCTCGGCCTCGGCGGCGCGTCGTTCGGCCGCTTTCGTCCTCTCCTCGATCTGGCGCAGGCGCTCCTGGGCTTCGGAGAGCGAGCGCTCCTGCGCTTCGCGCTCCTGCTGCAGGCGCTGCTCGGCCGTCTGCAGATCCGGGGACAGCGCGGCAAGCGGCGGCGGAACGGCCGCCATGCTCTGCGTCGTCTGCCCCGCCTCGGCCTGCGACTGGCGCGCCTCGGCCTCGCGCTGGAGCCGCTCGGCTTCGGCGATGCGGCGGTCGGCCTCGGCTCGAATTCGCTCCTCCTCGCGCTGAATCTCCGCCACCTTGTCGTGCACCCGCTGTTCGGCCGTTGCCGGGTCGTAGCCAGCCGGCGTGGGAGGCGGGGGCGGGACGCTCGGCTGTGACGGCGGCTGCATCGGCGGCGGCGCGGGGGGCTGCGGAGGAACTGCGGCGGCCGGCACGGGCGGGACCGGCGGGGGGGGAACCGGCGGCTGCATCACCGCGGGCGGTACCGGCTGGGTCTGGGCGGGCGGCTGAGGAGGCTGGGGGCCTTGAGCGGTCGTCGAGCTCTCCTGCTCGAACAGCGCTCGCTCCTGCGCGGCGCGCGCAGCCGCCAGGTCGCGCTCGGCCTTGGCTGCCTCCTTCTTCGCACGGCGGCCCGAGCCACCGGCCCTGGTCGGCTTGTGGCGTCGCTCAGCGCGTTTTTGGGCTCGCTCTTGGCGCCGCTTCTTCGCCTCTTCGCTGCGCCGCTTGCGGTGTTCGCTGCGCGCAGCTTGCTGCTGCGAACGCGCTTGCTTGCGTTTCTCCTTGGCGCTTAGCGGCTTGCTGCCGGGCGGGGGTGGCGGCGGGGCGCCTGGGCGTGCGACTCCGGCGGACTGGGGCACCGGGGACGCGGCGGGGGGCGAGGGTGGCTTGCCGGCCCCGGCCTTTTTGCTCTGGCTGCCCTGGTCCTTGCTGCGCCGCTGGACGACGCTGATCACCAGCAGGAGAAGAAGGATCGCCACGACGAGACCGGCGACGAAATACTGGACGTTGTCGCTGACGAAATCAGCCATCGGGACCCGAAGCTACCTCATTCTGCCCTTGAATTCGCGCTCGACCTCGCGCCGCACGTCACGATCCGCGATCTCGCGCCGCCGGTCGCGACCCTCCTTGCCTCGCGCCAGCGCCAACTCGACCTTTGCCCGCGACGCCTTGAAGTAGATTCGGGTCGGGATCAGGGTCAGGCCGCGCTCCGCGGTCTTGCCCACCAGGCGCTCGATCTCGGCCCGGTGGAGCAGCAGCTTGCGCGGCCGCTCGGGCTCGTGATTCTCACGGCTGGCCGGCTCGTATGGCGGGATGTGCAGGTTGCGCAACCAAACCTCGCCGTCGTTGATCACCGCGTAGGCGTCGGTCATCTGCGCCTTGCCGTTGCGCAGGGACTTGACCTCGGACCCACGCAGCACGACCCCGGCCTCGATCTTCTCGATCCACTCGAATTTGTGCCGGGCGCGGCGATTGGTGGCGACGTCGCCGGACGCCGGGTCGCGTTTCTTCTTGCTCTTCTTAGCCATTCACCGGCTCCAGGTCGGTACGGCCACGTAGCGCTTCGACGCCGCTCACCCGGACGGATATCGGGTCGCCGAGCCGCAGCTTGCGCCGTGACTCCTGGCCGACCAGAGCCGTCTCGCTCTCGTTCAACTCGAAGCGCTCGGCGCCTCCGATTCGGCGGGCGGGCAGGAAGCCTTCGTAGACGTCGCCCAGCTCGCCGCCGAAGCCGACGAAGGCGCCGGCCCGGATCAATCCCCGCACTTCGCCCTCGAACGCCACCTCGTTGCCCCGCTCGCGCAGCTCGCGCTCGAGCAGGAAGGCCGCGCAGATATCGTCGGCCCGGCGCTCGATCTTCATCGAGTCGCGCTCGCGCTCGCTGCAATGCGAGGCTGCGTCGCGCGCTTCTCCCGCGCTTGGCGCCGGCTCTCCCTCTCCCAGCGTCGCCAGCAGAGCACGGTGGGCGATCAGGTCCGGGTAGCGCCGGATCGGCGAGGTGAAATGGCAGTAGGCGTCGCTGCCGAGCCCGGCGTGACCGCTGTTTCGCTCGCTGTAGGAAGCCTGTTTGAGGGAACGCAGCACGAGCGATGTATACGCGGCGCGGCCGTGCCCGCGTCGGGCCGCCTCGCGGGCGACCAGCCGGCTCGCCTCGGCCGCCAGGCGCGCAGCCTCGCTCGGCGCCGGCGTGCCGCGCAGCGGCGGCGTCGGGATCTCCAGCGCGTGCAGCTTCTCGACTAGCTGCTCGACCCGCAGCGGGTCGGGCGAGGGATGGACCCGGTAGATCGCCGGGACCCGCTTGCGCTCGAGCAGCTGGGCTACTTGCTCGTTGGCGAGGATCATCAGCCGCTCGATCAGGGCGTGCGACTCGGTCTGGGCGACCCCCCGGGCGCCGACCACGTTGCCGCGCGCGTCGAAGCGGAACTCTGGCTCGAACGACTCGACGTCGAGGCTGGTGGCGCCGCGTCGCTCGCCGAGCGACGCCGCGGCCTCGCGGGCGATCGCCAACGGCTCGGCGACCGCCTCCGGCGCTTCCGCCCGCCCCGAGAAGACAACGTCGAGCTCGTCGTAGTCGAGCCGGGCATCGGAGCGGATGCGGCTGCGGTAGAAGGCGGCCGCGGCCGGCCGCCCGTCCCGGTCGAGCTCGACCTCGGCCGTAACCGCGAGGCGCTCGACGCCCGGTGCCAAGCTGCACGCCTCCTCGCTCAGCGCGTGCGGCAGCATCGGCTCGACCGCGCCAGGGACGTAGGTGCTGTTGCCGCGACGCCTTGCCTCGCGGTCGAGCGGGGACCCCGGCGGCACGTGGGCGGCGACGTCGGCGATGTGGATCCAAAGCCGAATCCCCCCCTCCTCCCGCTGGGCGGAGACGGCGTCGTCGAAATCGCGCGCGGTCGCCGGGTCGACGGTGAAGGTGGGCAGCTCGGTCAGGTCGCGACGCGGCCTGCTGCGAGACTCGGCCACCGCGCCGGCCTCGGCGGCTTCGAGCTCGAGCGAGGCGCGAAAGCCGCGCCCGCCAAGCTCCTCGCGCAGGAACAGCTCGATCGCGTCGCGGGCGGTCTTCGGCGGCGCCTGCCGGCGCCCTCGGCCGCGCCCGCGCTGCCGCTCGCGATGCTGGCGCCAGTCACGGCCGCTCACTGCGCCGCCAGCACCCCGAGGGCCCGTTCGATCGCCTCGTCGCGGCTCGTTCCCGGCTTGTCGCTCGCCGCAATGTCGGGTTGGATCCCCTTTCCGGCCAGGTTGGTCCCGTCCGGCGTGAAGTACTCCCCCACGGTCAGCTTCAGCGCGCCGCCGTTCGAGAGGTCGACCTCCTGCTGGAACACCCCCTTGCCGTAGGAGCGCTTGCCGACTACCTCCGCGCCCGCCTCGTCGGCCAGCGCGGCGGTGAGGATCTCCGCCGCCGAAGCGGTGTTGCGGTCGATCAGGACGGCGATCGGCAACGCCGGCAGGTTGCCCCCCTTGGCCTCGTAGACCGCGTGCCCCTGGGTGCGCGAGTCGGTCGAGACCACGGTCTCGCCTTCGGGCAGGAAGATGCTCGCGGTCAGAACCGCCTCCTCGAGCAGGCCGCCGCCGTTGCTGCGCAGATCGAGCACAAGCCCCTCCGCGCCTTCTCGCTGCAGCGTGCGCACCGCCTGCCGCAGCGCTCCGTGGGCGCCTTCGCTGAAGGCCGCAAGATGCACGTAGCCGAGCTTCTGACCCCCCACCGTCTCCAGTTTCTTGCTGACGACCGGCACCAGGATCTCGGCGCGGGTCAGAGTGACCTGCCGCGCCTCGCCCCCTTTCGGACCGCGCACACCCACGGTTACCTCGGTCCCTTCCGGGCCCTTGATCAGGGCAGTGGCGGCATCGGAGTCGAGGCCGGCGATCGAGCGGCCGTCGACCGAGACGATCGTCTCGCCGACCTCGATCCCCGCCGCTTCGGCCGGCGAGCGCTTGAAGACCCGTTCTACCCGCAAGCCGTCCTTCACTTCCGTGACGCTGAGCCCGATCCCCGAGAAGCGGCCCTCGATTTCTTCGGTGAAGCGGGCCAGCGTCTCCGCCGAGAAGTACTCGGAGAAGCGGTCCTCGTAGCGCTGCCGCAGGCCCCGGACCATCCCCTGGAGCGAGGAGTTGGTCAACTCCGCCTGCGGGACCGAGCGGTAGTAGTTGTCCTCGATCAGTTCGCTCGCTTCGGCGGTCAGGCCGGCCGAGTCGTCGACGAACAGGTCGCGCATCGGCGGCGGCATCTTTGCGGGATGACCGCCGAGCCAGAGGCCGGCGGCGAGCACCGCAAGCAGCGCGGCGACGAAGCCGAGCGTCCGCGCAGCCCTCATACGGGGATCAGACCTTGAGGAAGCGGCGCAGGGTGACGCCGGAGCCAACCGCCGAGACCAGCACCGCGGCGGCGAAGAGGATCGCGACCAACGCCGGGAAGGAGAGCGTGGTGCTGTTCTGCGCGGCGAGGAAGCCGATGCTGTCGCTCAGCGGATCGACGATCGTCAGCTTGCCCAGCCACAGGATCAGTATGGCCACCAGGCCGCCGAAGAAGCCGACGACGACCCCCTCGATCATGAAGGGCCAGCGGATGAACCAGCGGGTGGCGCCGACCAGGCGCATCACCTCGACCTCGCGGCGGCGGGTGTAGATCGAGAGCCGGATCGTGTTGCCGACCAGCATCAACGAGGCGATGATCAAGAGCGCCGTGATCACGGTGAGGACGATCTTCAGCGCGCTCGTCACCTGCTCGATCTTGCGCGCGTCTTCCTGGCGGTCGAAGATTTTCTGGACGATCGGCGAGATCGGCCGCGGCGTCCCGTCCGGGCCGGGCGGCATCACCGCCGTCCGCACCGAGTCGAGATTGGCCGCGTCGTCGGCCTTGACCGCGAAGTTCGCCGGCAGCGGGTTGTCGCTGAGCTGAGCGGTCAGTTCCTCGCTCTTCTCCTTGCCCAGGTCCGCTTTCAGCTCGTTCAGCGCCTCGGCCTTGGTGATCAGCTCGACCGACTCGACGTGCGGAATCGCCAGCAGCTGGTCTTCCAGCCGGACGGTTTCGGATTTCGTCGCGTCGTCGTAGATCGCGACCCGGAACTCGAGGCTGTCGCGCACCTCGTCGCTCTTGGCCTGGGTCGTCTGGAAGATCGGGATCAGGACGCCAAGCAGGATCACGGTGACGACCGTGGTGACGATCGCCGCCATGCTCGGCGCGCCGTTGCGGCGCAGCGCCCGGAAAGCCTCCTGCGTGAAGAAGAGAAGTCGTGACATCTAGAAGAGCGAGTCGTGGGCGTGGCCGTTGGTCTGTCCCTCGGGGGCGACTCCCATCTCCGCCCGCATACGCAGGCCGAACTCGGACGTCGACTCCTCGGTGTAGCCGCCCGAGACCTCGTCGCGGACGACGCGGCCCTCGTAGAGCTCGATCACGCGGCGGCGCATGTTGTCGACCATCTCGCGGTCGTGGGTGACGACGAGCACGGTCGTGCCGGTCTTGTTGATGCGGTAGAGCAGCTGCATCACGCCGATCGAGGTCACCGGGTCGAGGTTGCCGCTGGGCTCGTCGGCGAGCAGCAGCGGCGGGTGGTTGACGAAGGCGCGGGCGATCGCAACACGCTGCTGCTCGCCGCCCGAGAGCTCGTCGGGATAGCTGTGAATCTTCGACTGCAGTCCGACGAGGCGGAGGATCTCCGGCACCTGGCGGCGGATCTCCGAGCGCGGGGCGCCGATCACCTGCAGGGCGTAGGCGACGTTGTCGTAGACGGTGCGGTCGGGGAGCAGCTTGAAGTCCTGGAAGACGGTGCCGATGTTGCGCCGCAGCTGCGGGATCTTCTTCTCCGGCAGGGCGCCGATGTCGCGGCCGGCGATCGAGACCGTTCCGTCGGTGGGCTCGAGTTCACGGATTAGCAGTTTGATGAGGGTTGACTTGCCGCAGCCCGTGGGGCCGACGAGGAAGACGAAGTCTCCGCGGTTGACCGCGAGCGAGACCCGGTCGACGG
>JBEVMR010000122.1:0-11038 GCA_040508545.1 Solirubrobacterales bacterium | reverse complement strand
TGCGCCGCCGGGGTGGGGGGTGTCACGGCAGCGTGACTATTCTTCGGCGGTCACCGCCCAGCTGCCGTAGGCGAAAGCGAGTGAGTTTTCAGCGACAAACGTCGTGATGGCGCCGGAGGTCGATGCGCCCGATGCTTCGGTTCCAGTGACTTGCAAGATCAGCCCGTTATAAGTGTGTTCAACGCTCTGTTCGGCGCCGGTGTAGATGCAGAGGTGACCAGGGTCCGCGGTCGGCGCCGCAGGGGTGCCGTCGCAGGCCGCTGAGGCCGCGACTTCTTCTTCCCCGAAGACTCCGAGGAATTCTTTGCCGTCTTCGCTGATCCAGTGCGCCTTGCATTCGGGGTTCGTGCTCAGCCCGCATTCTTCGGCGTTCACCAGTGGTGCGGAGAGAGGAATGGCGAAGGGAATCGGTATGCGTCGCTGGCCCAGGGGCCCACTGCCAACGACCCAGGTGCCGGTCTCGGTTTTGCCCGGAGGCAGTACTTCGGTGAAGCCGGTCGTGCCGTTGGTTCCGTTGGTGCCTTTTTTGCCATTGCAGACGAGGACCGTGGAGCTGGCCGATTTGACTTCGGTGCCACCTTCGGAGCAGGTCACGCTGCCGATGGTTTTGGAGCCGGCGAAGGGGACCGTTTCGGCGCTTTTGCCGTTAGTCCCGTTGCTGCCGTTGGCACCGGCAGCGCCGGTGTCGCCCTTAGCGCCCGCCGGGCCTGCGGGGCCGGCTGGGCCCTGTGGGCCGGCAGGACCCGGTTTGCCCGGTTTGCCGCGCGGTCCCGGTTTACCTTTGGCCGAGCTGGTGGCCGTTGAGGAGCCCCCACCTGGGTTCGTTGCGGCGTAAGCGCCGCCGAACATCGCGAAGACGAGGGCGATCACCGAGATCACACCCGGGATGCCGAAGCGGTTGCGTAGTGGCGAGAGCATTGAAATCTCTTCCTCCTTGTCCCTGTCCCTGCGTTTGGTACTTCCCTGGCTATACCGCCTTCGTTCCCAACGAAAGACGTGCCAGCATGTAAACACGCTGGTTCGATGTTGTCAAGATACGCACATGGTATTGCTAAAGGTCATGCTTGATTTGCAGGGACTTATTGAGGGAACTTCGATTGTGAAACCTCGAAAGTTCCTAGATAAACAGGCGTTCGAGCCCGGTACGGGCGGGTCCCGGGCGGCTAGGCGCTGGCTTGCTTGCGCTGTGCCTCGGCGGGCTCTTGCGCCGCCGGTTGCTCACGCTCGAAGGCGACGAGCTTGCCCTCTTTGGGGCCGGGCTCACCGAGGCGGAAGAAGGCGAGGACGTACTCGACCAGGGGCGCGGCGAGATCCGGCAGCTTCGCGGTATTGCCGTTGAGCACCTCGCTGGCAACCCGAGAGGCAATACCGCCGACGATCACACCCTCGACCTCAGGTGCAGGTTGCGCCTCTGGGGGCATCTCCGGAGCAACGGAACGCAACAGGGTGCCGTAGCGCTGCAGCCACTCGTGGTAGCGGAGGGCGATCTCCTCCCCCGCCGAGGGCGCCTCGACGAAGAGGAGGCGCGCCACGTCGGGCCCTGCGGCAAGCGCATCGAGCCCGGCGACCAGCGAGTGCTCGACCCGCTCTTCGATCGTCGCCGCATCCTCACAGGGCTGCACCAGCACCTCGAAGAGCCGCTCGTGGCCGAGGTCGTGGGCAGTCGCGAAGCACTCCTGCTTGTCGCCGAAGTTCTTGTAGAAGGCGTTACGAGAGACGGCCGCGGCCTTGACGATGTCGGCAACCGACATCGCTTCGTAGCCGCGCTCGGCGACGACGCCGGGGACGGCGGCCAGGAGGCGCTCGCGCTGGTCGCGCAGCACCTCATCGGGCGCGAGCGCGTGACGGCCGCGGGGAAGGCGGCGAGGGGCTGCGGACTTGGCTCGGGCTCGTGCTTTGGCCATGGACGCGAACGGTCTATGCCGTTACACGTACAGGGTAGTTCTTAAATACGCCCCGGTCAACGCCGGAGTGCCTACCGCTCCCCCTTCCCGCACCCAACAGCCCGCATAACCGGCTTGACGCTGTGCTCCTTGCCGTTGTGAGCGCTGATCTGCACGTCGGCCCTCGCGGTGGTCCCGCAGAGGTTTCTGCTGTTGACGATCAGGCCCTTCTTGGCGCCCTGCATCTGCAGGACGACTTTGGAGAGGGGGGCATCCGGGGCAGATTCGACTTTGGCCCTGATCCCGCCCTTGAAAGAGTCGATCCTGGTTGCCACCTCTACGTCGACGAGTCCGTGCAGGTCGAAGACGAGGTCGGGGAGCTTGTGGCTCGAGGATCTGAGGTAGACGGGGCCTGCAAGTGGCTCGTCGAGCAATGGCGTGAAGGCCTTGATGAACCCATACTGCGCCCCTTTGGGGCAGGCGTCTGCGGCGAACTGAACACGGGTGCAGATCGTGCGGATGTGGCCCTGGTCGAGGAAGGCCGAGCGCGGCAGGCGGACGACAAGGCCTTTGACGTTGGCATCGCCTTTTCTGGGCGTGTAGGTCGCGGTCAGGCCCGGGTGGCCACCTCGCTTGGTGCCGCCCTTGAGCTTGAAGTCGAGCTTGGGCTTGAAGCCGAGGCTCGCGCAGTTTGCAGCCTGGTAGCGGGTTGCAAGATCGACCGGGACGTCATCGGCTGGGTTGAAGACGTCGAGGTAGCTTCCGAAGAGCGTCGCTTTGACGCTCGATTCGTCGCAGCTGGTCGGGTTGAGGGTGAAGTTGGGGCGATCGACGTAGACCTGGAGGTCCCGCAGCTTCAAGACGATCCCCTTGAGGATGTGGGGGATTGGGTCCGACGCCGCTCCGTCAACTTCGACTTGCGCGGTCTTGGGGTTCAGGTCGAGGCCGAGCCTGACGGCTACCGTGCCAGCGTCGAAGGGGCCTGCAACGGCTGGGGTTATCGCGATCACGCTCAGCGGCGCGCCTTGATAGGGGCCAGCCAGGTAGATCTGGCCGCCTACGTAGGTGAGCGCCTCCCCCACGCCCGCTCCGGCGACGGTCCTGCCGATCTGGGAGCTGGCAGGGCAGCTTGGCGAGGCGATCTCTTGCCTGCCCGTCTTCGACTTGGCGATGTCGACTGCCGCGTCTGGGCATTTGCCGACGCCGGCCAGGGAGCCGAGCTGGCCCGGGGGCAGGATCGAGGAGAACTTGGTCATGTCCTGTTCTCCGTCCGCCCTCAGCAGGCCCATGCTGAAGGGGGAGAAGCTACCAGCGTCGTTGTTGATCGATCCGGCCTCAAAGCGGGGCTTGAACGGCGGAACGCCGGCCGCGGGGCAGGGGCCGCCGCCGACGCCCGAAGTGACCTCAAAGGAGGCGCTCGTGGTGAAGGGCCGGGTGGGATTGGCCCAGGGGTAGAGCTTGGCCTCGGTGGCGTAGGTGCCGCAGGCTCCCGGCGTGACGAGTGCCGCCCGCGCCCCGGTGCGCAGGTTGGCCCTGAAGTAGGTCAGAGGGAACTGAGGAGCATCGTCGAGCGTCGTCACCAGCTGCCCGCTCACCGGGTCGGGTTCGACCTTGACCGGCAGCTTGACGCTCAACCCGAGATCGCGATTCTGCAGCACGAAGTAGAGCGCGATCAGGCTGTCGAAGGGGTTCTCAGCCCCTTTTGCCGTGGTCGCCGGATCGTCTTGGCGGGCCAGGAAGATCGCCCCGTCGATCCCCTCCTCGACCAGCGGCGAGACGACGTGCAGGGTACCGATCTTCGACGCGTTGGGGCAGCCCTCACCGGGCTTGGAGGTGGCCGTCTCCCGCGCCAGATCGGCCGGCGCACAGGCGCCCAGGCCCTCGCCCACCGAGGGGTTCACCGTCACCCCCTCGGGCAGGCTGATTACGGCTTTCTTGGTGTCCGAGGCGGCGAGGCCGTTGGGGTTGGAAAGACCTTCTTCTTCGAAGTCGGCCTCGAATTCGAGGCCCGAACCGGTCTCCGCCGAGGCCGTGGTCGGCCGTGAGGAGATGCGCGGGCCGTAGTCCAATTTGCCGCAGCCGATCGTCTCCAGCGGAGCGGTGGTGGAGGTGAAAGAGTCGGTCTCACCGCTGTTCCAAGCCTGGGCGTCGAATCTCATCTCGAGCGGCCCGGTGCAGCTGCGCGGCAAGGTGATGAATGCCTTGGGCTCCGTCTCGACCGGGCAGAGCCCCGTCGAGACGGGCTCCCCCGGCGCCAAGCTGACGGCGAATACATCCACGCAGGCGCCACGATAAGGGTCGTGCGCCGGGTCGACGGGATTGCCCCAGAAGGCCACCTCGGAGCCGAAGAAGTGGGCAAACTGGGGGATGTTGGTGGTGTAGGCGACGACGTTGTAGGGGGGGTTGGAGCTGACCCCGACGTCGACGGTGACCGGCACGTTCAACACCACGAAGCCCAGCTTTGCCGCCTTGCCGGGGGGCGGAGCAAGGTTGTATATGGGGACGTGCAGCCAGGGATCGAGGTCTGCCGGGAGCGGGCTGAAGTCGATCTGTATGGCGCCTACTCCGAGCGCAGTCGAGTTGGGGCAGAGCGGCAACCCGTTGAATATGTCGATGAAGGCGGCGTTAGAGCAGCGCGGCACCGCCTGGGGATTGCCGGCAAAGCCCGGGGGCAGCTCGATGGTCAGGTCCTCGACCGCGCCGTCGGGCAGCTTGGTCGGGCCCGTGACGACGCTGTTCATCTTTAGCTCGACCGTCGTCTCGAAGGGGTGGGAGCCCGCGCCCATCGCCGCTTCGCCCCCAGCGCCCGCGAAGCGGATGCCGGCGTCGTCTATGCCGAAGGCGCCCATCGCGGCGCCCGGCGCCCACAGCGTGCCCAGCACTGCGATCGCAAGCGCCAGGGCTGCCCGCCTGCTGTTCATCGTCCACCCCCCTTGTTGGCATTGGCCTTGGGGGCGCGGCAGCGCTTGGCCCCTTTGACCTGGCCCTTCGCCCGGCGGCGCAGGCGCCCGGCGGCGCTGGGGTCTTGAGCGCGGCGCGCGGCGCGGGAGGCGCGGCGGCCGGGGCGCTCCGCCCGCCGAGCAGAGCGGGGACAGGACTTGCGAGGGGCGCTCACGTTGCCCACCCCTCGCAAGACAGCGCTTGCCGGAGTCGCGGGGCGCGGCGGGGCAGCCGGGCTCTGACAGGAATCGCCTTCACAAGGTCCCGGCGGGGGCTCGGGTGGAGGGAAGCCCCCTTCCACGCGGGCGTCGTAGATGTCGATCAGCCCGGGGTCCTGGAGCGCGAGGCTGTCCGAGGTCTTGAAGAAGACGTCCTCCCCCGAGGCGCTCGCGTCGACGAACTCGGAGGCCTGTGCGCCTTTGCCCGAGGAAATCAGGTCCAGGCAGCCCCCACTCGCCTCGAAGTGGTTGGCGTCCGCAATCTCGCAGCTGCCCTTGCCCGCCCTCTCCCATTGGTAGACGTCCAAGGCGCCGTTGGTATCGGTAGGCAGCAGCGCGTCGAAGCTCTCGAAGAAGAGGCGCCGGCCGTCAGTCGAGATCACTCGCGAGGCATGGAAGCCGTGCTCCCAGCCCGGGATCCGGGCCGCGACCCAGTACGTGCTGCCGGAGGGGGACCGCAGGCTACGCCCCGCCGGCCGCCCACCGCTCGGGTTGCAGGAGACGCACAGGAGCTCCCCTTCGCCGCCGCCTGCCTCCGAATCAAAGAGGTAGACCTCGACAGCCGCTTTGCCACTTTCCGCGTCGGCGTTGTCGTAGCCCGTCAGCGGATCGTCCGACAGGAAGGCCAGCTGACGCCCGTCGGGCGTGGATCTCGCGCAGCGTTCGATCGGGATCGGGTCGACGATCGCGCAGGCGCCCACACTCGCCCCTCCGGGCAGGGTCGCAACCAGGGTGAAGTCGCCCCCTTCGGCCTCATGCAGGTAGAGGTTCGCCTCCCCCGCGACCGCTCCCGGCGCCAGCGCTTCGCCGGAGACCAGGTAGAGGCGCGCGGCGTCCTCGCTGAAGCCGGCCAGGCCGCTCACCCCTTTCGCGATCAGGCTCGGCGTTGCGGTCTCCGCGTCGAATTCGTAGAGGTTGCCCTGGAGCGCCCCCCCGACGAAGCTGAAGATCGCCCTCGAGCCGTCGGGCGCCGCCGTCCAGAAGTGCGCCGCCGCGCTCGCCCCCGGGCCCCCCACGGCCTCGGATACCGCGACCGTGCAGGGTGAGGTTTCGCCCGCGCACTCCGCACCGGCGGCGAAGGGCCTCTGGCGCAGGTAGATCTTGCCCGAGCCGGTCTCGGCTTCGCCCGTGTCGCTCCAGTAGACGCGCGAGGCGTCCTCGGAGACCGCGTTGTGGAGGCTGAGCTCGCGATGATCGCCCCCGGTGGCGTAGCGGGTTCCCACCGCGGAGTTGCCCCCGCTCGCTTTGCCGCCCAGGGTGGGCGGTAGGACGCTGATCACCCGCAGCGCTTCCCCGGTGCAGCCGTAGAGCTGGCGGATCGGGGCGCCGCTTTTCATTTTCGCCCCCGAGGCGTCTTTGCTCAGTTTGTCATTAGCGCGAAAGATCGTGATCTCCGCGTCGGCCGAGACCCCCTGCGGTTCGGGGATGTATTGGCTGGGCCCCGCACTCGGCGGTTTGACCGAGCAGGCCGACTCAAAGCTCTCGTCCGCGTTGTCGCGCCGGTAGAGGTTGGCGTAGCCGGGAAGCGCTTTGGCATCGAGCGCCGGCTCGGAGTCGTTGCGCAGCCAGCCATAGCGCAGATCCTCGGAGAAGGCTTTGTACTGGGTGTCAAGGCCCAAGTCGTCCGCGAAAAGGGAGGATCCTTCGCGCTGCGGGGAGATGCCGTGACTTTGCCAGCCCTCTTGGGGGTCACCCAGCGGGTAGCGCGAGGCGATGTACTGGGAGGTGAAGGGAACCGAGATCGCATCGCCGAAGGCGCGATAGGAGGAGTAGGTGATGCCCCTGCCCTCCGCCGGCACCACGGCGGCGCTCTGGTTGAGCTCTGCGGGTAGGTTGGAGACGGGGCCGGCAAGAGCCTCTATCTCCCCCCCTTCTTTGTCGACGGGTGAGACCATCTCATAGGCGCGGCAGTCGGGCAGGGCGGCGGCGGGGCCCGCGCGGAAGCCGGCGTTGGCGCAGTTGTCCTCCACCGCTTCGAGCAAGGGGAAGGTGCGGACGACGCGCTCGGGGCCCGCCTGGGAGAAGCCGAAGAGGTTCTCGACCACAACCCGGTAGCGGTAGGCGGTGTCAGGGGTGAGCTGGTGCAGCTGGGCGCTGCGGGTGACTGGGTCATTGCCCGCGCCGAAGTCGAGCTCTTCGGTCTCGCTCGCCTCGGCGAAACCGCTTTTCAGGAAGGTGGCCTCATCGACGTACTCGAAGCGACCGCTCAGCGGGATGCCCAGGGGATTGGCCTGGGCCTGAATAACGACGGAGTCGGGGCCGGCCTCGGTGGCCCAGGTGGCCAGGATCTGCAGGGGCGGCTCGGTTTCGAACGTCGCCTCGTCGCCGACGTCTTCCCCGTCGGCGTTTTTGGCAACTGCGCGGAAATGGTAGCTCGTTTCGGGAGTCAGGCATTTGCCTTCTTCGAACACCTGCTGGGTCGGTTCGGGGCAGCCGATCTGGGCGCTGGCGGCCGCCAGCGCGTAGATCGGGTCGACGGCGGGCGCCGGTTTCGCCGGTGGCACGAGCGGGCTCTCCGCCGTGCTCTTGGGATTGGCGAAGCCTTCGGCCTGGTAGGTGGCCTCGTCGACGTACTCGAAGTAGTAGGTCGAAGCTTTGCCCTCGGGGTTGATCGCGGCGTTCAGGGTCGCCTTGGTGTTGCCAATCGGGTTTGCTTTGCCCGTCGCGGAGGGGATGACCGGGCCCGGTGGCGGGAAGGGGATGTGCCAGACGGCCCCGTTCTCCTCGATGGCGAAGACGTCCCCCCCAGCGCCGGAGTAGGGGGCGGCGGCGGCGTAGCGGCGCTGAGCGTCGCCGTAGGCGACTCCGTTCAGGGTGGTGCCGGCTTCGTAGCGGTAGATCGCCCGTTTGCCCCCGCTCAGCCCCTCCTGGCTGTCGATGACGTAAAGGTCGTCGGCGGCGTCGAGTGCGAGATCCTGGATATTGAAAGAGGAGTGGAAGGTGGCGAGCAGCGCGCCGCTCGAGTCGTACTTGCGCACCGCGCCGGTGCCGGCACCGTTGGCCAAGTAGAGGCTCCCGCTCCCCTCGACGGTGAAGCCATTCAGCCCGTTGGCGAATCCCCCCGGCGGCAGCGGGCCGAGCCCTTCGAGCAGCTCGCCTTCATGGCTGAACTTCTGCACGCGGCGCCCTTCGCCGATGACCTCGGCGGAGTGGATGACGCCGGCGGTGCCCAGGGCTATCCGGGGAACTTCGGTGCCGGAAGCGAAGTGGCCGGGAGCGGCGCTGGCCGTCCCCACCTGGCAAGCGTTCCCGGAAGCCGCGGTGCAGACGTTCTGCTGCGCCGCCGGGGCGCCTTCTTCGACTTTGGTCTTGTTGACTTTGCCGCCGAACATCAGAATGAACTCACCGCTTGGATCGAACCTCTGCACGCGGTGGTTGCCTACGCCGAAGGCGCCACCGTCGTAGACGTAGACGTCGCCGAAGGCCGGGCTGAGCTCGTCGTTATCCACGGCGATCGATCTCAGCGCGGAGAACTGGCCCGAGCCAGAGCCCGTGCTCCCCGCCATACAGGAGCTGGTGCAGACCTCCAGCTGGTCGCCGACGGTGTCTCCCGGAGCGCCGTCGGGGGCGACGTCCCAGCCGAACGCCCGCAGGAAGGTGCCGTCGACCTCGAAGACATCCACCCGGTGGTTGCCGTTGTCGGCTACGTAGAGCAGCCCTTCTTCGCGATCGACCGCCACCCCGGCGGGGCCGGCGCACTCTCCGGCCCCCGAGCCCGGCCCGCAGATCGTCTGGTCTGCGGTAGCCGGGGAGGCGAGGAGCAGGTAAAGGCCGGTCGCTACGGCCAGCGAGAGGAGCCAAGCGAGATCACGCCGATACTCTCGGCGGAGTACTGCTTGCGGCATGGCCATCACTTGGCTCTCCTCGTACTTGGTCGTTGTGTCGCCGACGGTTCCCTATTCGGCCGCCGTCACGGCCCAGGTGCCGTTGCCGCGCGCGCCCGCTTCACTGGCTTCGGCGGTGAACCTCACACCCGAAACGGAAGCGCCTGCAATGTCGCTTTCCACGCTCGACGCCGGGATGATGCTGGCGAAGTTGCTGATGGCTGAGAATTTGATTCCCATCCCGGTGTAGATGCAGAAGTGGCCGGGCTCGGCGCTCGGCGCGGCCGCACTGCCCAAGCATTTGGTCGAGGTCAATTCTTCGAGTTCGAACGTGTTGAAGTTGACGACGACTTCTTTGCCGGTTTTGTTCAGGTAGTGGACTTCGCTTTGGCCGAGCGGAGCATCAAGGGGAATCGTGAAGGAGATCGGCATATAGACGTTCACTGCCGACGTGGTGCTGCCGAACGCCCAAGCTCCGGTCTGCGTCTCGCCGGGAGGCAGGGTGCCGCCCGCGGTCCACGGTGAGCCTTCTTCGCCGTTGCAGACCTCGGTGCCCGAGCCGGCGCCTTCCTGTTTGACCAAAGCGCCGCCGCGTTCTTCGCATGCGAGCTGGCCGACGGGAATCTCGGTGACAGCCACCGATTTTCCGTTGGCGCCGTCTTTGCCGTTGGAGCCGTTGGAGCCGGCGTCGCCCTTCGGACCAGCAGGACCAGCGGGACCGGCAGGACCAGCGGGACCGACAGGACCAGCGGGACCGGGTTTACCCGGTTTGCCGGGCTTGCCCTGCTTTCCCTGCTTGGCCTTGGCCGAGGCAGATGCCCTGTTGTCGCTTCCATTGTCGTTGCTGGCGGCATAAGCGCCGCCGAACATCGCGAAGACGAGGGCGATCACCGAGATCACGCCCGGAATGCCGAAGCGGTTGCGAATTGGCGAGAACATCAAATCTCTCTCCTTGTCCCGTGAGCCCTCTGCCTGCCGCTTCCCTTGCGGCCCCTTTGGCGGACTCGGTTATTGGTTCCCTGTTGCTTTGCGTACCTTGCTGGCTATACAGATGTGGTTCCCACCACAAAAGACGCAAACAAGATATAAACACTCCCGTTTGCAATTGTCAAGATACGCACCTTCTACTGATAAGCAAAAGCGTTATTTGCAGGGCTTATCAAGGGAAACTCTTGATCTGGGATCTCAGCAGTTCCCAGATCAACGGGCGTTTGGGCTGGGGGTCGGAAACCGGCTCCACGACGAAACGGGTGACCGGCTCAAAGCCGGTCACCCATAAACCGGAGCGCCATGAAGCCCTTCGTGCTCAGCCCAAGCTCGGGCGCATCTGGCGCAGCCTTTTCACCCGCTCCTCGATCGGCGGGTGGGTGGAGAAGAGGCCGGCGATGCCCTTGCCCTTGAAGGGCCTGACGATGTAGAGCGGCTCGGCCGCCTGGTTGACCTGCATCGGGATCGCTTCCGCCCCCTGCTCCAAACGCAGCAGGGCGCTGGCCAGCGACTCCGGGTTGCCGCAGATCGCGGCGCCGCCGGCGTCGGCCGCGTACTCGCGCTGGCGCGAAATCGAAAGCTGGATGATCGTCGCCGCGATCGGCGCCAACAGGACCATGGCCAGCGAGGCGACGAGGCTGAGCGGCGACTCGTCGTCGCTGCCGAACCACATCATCATGTAGGCAAGGTAGGTGATCGCAGCGCCGATCGCCGAGGCGACCGACTGGATCAGGATGTCGCGGTTGCGGATGTGCGTGAGCTCGTGGGCGAGGACGCCACGCAGCTCGTCCTCGGAGAGCAGTTTCGTGATCCCCTGCGTCACCGCGACCGCGGAGTGCTTCGGGTTGCGGCCGGTGGCGAAGGCGTTGGGCTGATCCTGGGGGATCATGTAGAGGCGCGGCATCGGCAAGCCGGCGCGGGTCGACAGTTCGCGCACGATCTCGTAGAGCCGCGGCGCTTCCGATTCCTCGATCGGATTGGCGCGGCTCATCGCCAGCGCCATTTTGTCGCTGAAGAAGTAGGAGAAGAAGTTGATCGCCAGGGCGATGAAGAGGAACGTGGCCGCGGTGCTCGGCCCGCCGATCAAGGCGCCGATCAAGACGAGCAGGCCGCCGAGGGCGGCCATCAGGATCGTGGTCCGCAGGGTTGCGCCCCAGGTGGATTGCTTGGTGGTGGTCATCGAGTG
>JBEVMR010000120.1:0-10728 GCA_040508545.1 Solirubrobacterales bacterium | reverse complement strand
GGCGCCGTACGGCGCCGCGAATTTGGCGATGCGTACTTCGGCCTTGTTTTGGCTGGTGAGCGAGCTGGCGCTTTAAGGCACCAGGATGTCCTTCGCTACTTGGACGTCAGTGACCAGCATCTTCGGAAATTGGCGGGCGATTCGCTGGAGTCCTTTGAAACGTGAATTGGCTATGCGATGGCTCGGCTATCAACCGGATAGCAAGGGAGAGCAAGAACTACAACGTGGTCTTCGAACGACTGACCAAGCTCGTTGCTGAATCGAAGTTGACGTTCTGCGACGGGACGGTCGCTGAGCTAGAGAGGACTGCGGAGGGCGATCCAGCTGCTCTCTGGGTGTCTACGGTGAAGGACCAGCGAGCCGACTCCATTGCCTCCTACTCCACGCTCCGTTGGGTAGGCGTCAACTGCAAAGACGTTGTTGACGAGGACGACCGGTACGACTGTGCCGCTGAAGTTCTCGCCCACGCCAAAAGTCTGCGAGATGGAGGGGCCGGGAACCTCCAGGTCGTTACTGAGGACACTGCTGACAAGCCGACTCGCATCGCGCTCGCTACGGCTTGCGCCTCCCTAGGTATCGCCTCCACCCCTGTAGAGGGCATGATGGCTGCTTGCGGCATTACCTGGCCTTAAAGCAGCTCAAGCCTCCGAGTTCTGTCAGACAAATAGTTTGAGAAGGCCGGTGGCTGTCCCGAGGAACGAGTAGCGACGAGTCTCGCCAACGCGTCCGCGAACAGCAGCAAGGCGCGTCCCGCATCTGCGATATGGGTTTGATCCCCGTACGCAACCACGGCTGCCGAGTGCCCTTTATATTCCTCGCGCTCATCGGCGGGGTCCGCTCTGAGGAGTTGCCACCCGCCAGCTCCATCTTCTTCCTGGGCGAGCGCAAGGCCGGCGGTCCAGCTTTGGTGAGTGGTACTGAGGACATCGGGTTTCCCGCCTATGAGGCCCAGATCTAGGACACAGAGCAGATCTGGGGCGTGATCCGGCTGTGCCTTAAATGTTTCCGTGATCGTTTGCGGTGAGACTCCCGCGTTGTAGGCCAAGACGACGAATGGGGGAACACCGCCCAATCCAGCGACGGGCTTCAGCTTCTGTTGACGCTCGTTCTTCTCGATGCAGTCGCTGATATCTGAGCTGGATAGTTTCGTCTTGACCTCGATCGTGGCTTGAACTACCTCGACTGGAAATAGCACCTGAGTCGTTTGGGCCATGACTGCAGGTTGGTTCGCTTGGTCAAAAAGGATCACATCCGTCTGAGATCCTTGATAGTCCTGCGAGTCGATTAGGAGGCCGGTTCCCACGCCCGTGCTTTCGGGGACGAAGCTTTCAAGCAGATGCGAGAGCGCTAGCTCGTTCATGCGGCCTCGCTCACCCATGTGATTCACAAGGCGGGCAAATACATCGACCTCGGCCCGTAGGCGCTGAAGAACCCCTGCCCAGTATGCCTCTAGCGCGCTCATTGGCAGAGAGAGTGTCAGAGAATCAGGCCCAGACCATTCCCTGGCCATCGGGCTTCCGCGGATTGACCTGCGGATCTGCTCGGTGGAAACTGCTTGCTTGTCCCTTGCCAATGGCGGCGCCGAACCAGGGCTTGCATGTGGAAGTCTCATGGCCAGGGCGTCCAATGTCCGCCTCGATGCGTAGATTGCTCAATGCAAGCGAGTCGCTTGGCCTTGCGATTCGAGCTGTAGAGCCAAATTTTGAACGGGGTTAGAACCACTCCCTGATTTTTGGCTTTACAAAGGGAAGTCCTATGGGCGCGGCTGGGTTCGAACCAGCGACCTCTCGCGTGTGAGGCGAGCGCTCTCCCACTGAGCTACGCGCCCGGGAGGGGTCGGATATTACGGGGCCGCTCGCAGGGGGTGGGGCGGTGCCTGGCTTGGACCGGTGGTCTACGCCGCTATAGGTACATGTGTCCAAAAATGTGGAGGACGGGTGCCTAATTTTTGGTAATCGGGCAAGGATGCCTGACCGAGCGGTCCGTGCAGCCCTTCTTCGCTGGCGAGCGCGGCCGCATTAGCCAAGAAGCGAAAGGAAACCCGATGCGTTTGACGAGAACTCGACTTCATCTCACGGTGCTGCTGGGAGCCTTGTGTGCAGTCTTGCTCGCAAGCGCCGGTTCGGCGCTCGCCGCGACGGGCACCTACCCCGGAGGGGGCAGTGGTTTTGACGAGGGTTCGGAAGGCTGGAGCGCGGGCGGCGTCTCATGCACGCCGGCCGAACTGCTCTGCTCATCTGAGGGCGTCTACGACATTTCTGCGGGCAACCCGCCGGGCTCGATTACCGCACGAACTACGGCGACGCTCAACGTCGTCTCGCTTTTCAAAGGGACGGTGACGTGGAGCTCACCGCAGTTCACCGTTCCGGTCGAGCCGATTACCGATGCCGAGATGCGCCTGGAGAGCGCCTTCGACTCCGGCGGCCTGGTCGACGTCGAACCCGAAGGCGCCTACACGGTCACCCTTTCCGACCTCACCACTGGCAAATCGACGGAGGCGCTCAGCGGCGAGCTCGAAGGGGACACTCCCTTCAGTGCTGAATCCGCCCCGGTCGCCGTGGTCGGCGGGCATAAATACCGACTCTCGATCGAGGCTGTCACCGCGCAGAGCACGCTGGCGCTCTCCCTGCTGAGCGGCACGTCGAACCTTCGCTTCGACAACGTCGGCCTCAGCGTGCGATCGGCCTCGGGCGGCGACGGCAAAGGTGACGGTGACGGCAAAAAGGGGTCGGGCTCGGATTCGAGCTCGCTCTCCGACGGGCGCCTCCTTTCGCTGCTGAGCGGCAGCGGGGCCGCCACGCCGGCGGTGCTCAAGGGCAACCGGCTCTTCGTCAAGGTCGGCTGTCCGCGCAAGGTCGGCCGCGCCTGCCGCATTGCCGCGCAGGGCTTTCTTCGCAAGGGCAAGCCCGCCACGGCGAAGCGGATGGTGAAGGTGGCGAAGGGGAAGAGCAAGCGGATCGCCCTGCGTGTAAAGCCCAAGGCTCAGCCGAAAGTCGCGAAGCGCAAGCGCCTGCTCGTCCGCGAGAAGGTCCGCGCCGGCGGCGCCAAGGCGACGGTCTACAAGAGCCGCAAGCTGATCCGCAGGCCCTGAGCGCTGCGCTCGCTAGGTGGCGGCCTGCTCTGCCGAGAGCACGTCGCCACCGGGCGGGCCGGTTTCGCCCGCCGCGACGGCCTTCTTCTGCAGCGCCTGGGCGACGAAGGGGAAGATCAGGGTCGAGAGCATCGCCGCTCCGACCAACCCCGCGGCGGTCGAGGATTTCATCTTGCCCGCTTCGATCGCGATCGTCGTGATCGCGACGACGAGCGGCAGCTCGGTGGCGGAGTAGAAGGCGAGCGCCACGCGCTGGCGCGTCTGCAGCACGCTGCGGTAGAGCAGCATCGCCGGCAGTCCGCGGACGACGAGGAAGAGGCAGAAGAAGAGCAGCAGCTTGAGCAGCGCGGTGGCGGAGCCGAGCGCGGCGAGGTCGAACTCGATGCCGCTGGTGACGAAGAAGAAGGGGATGAAGAAGCCGAAGCCGACCGCGGTCAGCTTCGACTCGAAGACCTGCAGCTCGCGTCCCTTCAGCGCCAACCGCACGATCATGCCGGCGACGAAGCCGCCGAGGAGGACGTCGAGGCCGAGCTCGCCGGCGAGCAGGACGAGGCCGAATACCAGGACCACGGTGATCCGCACCGCCAGCTGGCTGCTCGCCTCGAAGGTTCGCTCGAGCGCCGGCCAGCCGCGCCAGGCGAGGCGCACGGAGACCAGCGCGATGGCGAGCGCGAGGGCGACGAAGGCGACCAGGATCGCCGCCTCGTGCAGCGGGTTGGTCGTCGAGAGGACCAGGGTCACCAGCAGGATCGGGCCGAACTCGCCGATGCCGCCGGCCGCCAGCAGGTAGGTGCCGAAGCGGGTCTTCAGCTCGCCGCTGTCGCGCAGGATCGGGATCAACGTGCCGATCGCGGTCGTCGCCATCGCCGAGCCGGTGTAGAGAAAGGAGACGACGATCCCTGCCGCGGCAAGGGCGCCGCCGATCCCATAGGCGAGGGAGATCGAGAGCAGCCAGCCGATCGCGCCGAGCTTCAGCGGCTTGCCGCGGATGCGCTCGAAGTCGATCTCGTAGCCGGCGAAGAAGAAGAGCATGCCGAGGCCGAGGTTGGAGAAGAAGTCGATGAAGTCGCTGGTCTCCGCCAGGTCGAGGACTTCGGGCCCGACCAGGATCCCCAGCATCAGCTCGACCACGACCACGGGCGGCGCGAATTTGCGGGGCACGACGGCGACGGTGATCGCCGCGATCGCGGCGATCAGGACGATGACGAAGAAGGAGTCGGTGTCGACGTTGATCAAGGCGGCTGCGATCCTATGTGGTGGCTATGCGTTCCTTTCCGATCGAGTCGCGATCGGTAGCGACGGTCGCGATCTGCTTCGTCGCCTTGCTTGCCGTGTTCCTGCCGATCGGGTGCGGTGGGAACGGCAGCGAGAACTCAGGGAACGCAAGCGACGCGCTCCCACGAGGCGCCGAACCGGTCAAGCTGCGCCCGGCGGACTTCAGCGTCGACATCGACAACCGCTACTGGCCGATGCGGCCGGGTAGCCGCTGGGTCTACCGCGAGGCAGACGGCGAAGGCGGCGTTCAGCGGGTCGTGGTGGCTGTGACCGGCAGGACGAAGCGGATCGCCAACGGCGTCAAGGCCCGGGTCGTGCGGGACGTCGTCAGTAGCGATGGGCAGCCGGTCGAGGTGACCAGCGACTGGTACGCCCAGGACGGGGTGGGCAACCTCTGGTACATGGGCGAGAGCACCGCGGAGTACGAGAAAGGGAAGGTGGCCACCACCGCGGGGTCGTGGGAGGCCGGCGTCGATGGTGCCCAACCCGGGATCGTGGTCCCGGCGAACCCGACCCCCGGCTTGTCCTACCGGCAGGAGTACTACGCGGGCCAAGCGGAGGACAGGGCGAAGGTGCTGAGTGTCGAGGAGCAGGTGGAAGTCCCGTTCGGCCACTTCTCGAATGCGATGCTGACCAAGGACCTGACGCCGCTGGAGCTCCGGCTCCTCGAGTACAAGCTCTATGCGCCTGGAGTGGGTCCGGTGCTGACTCTCGATGTCTCCGGGGCGTCGGGCCGGGAGGAGCTGGTCTCGTTCACCAGGGGGTTGGTGGCTGAATCTCGCGCTGGAGTAGGATCGTGAGCGGACCGTGCTAGGCGGGGAATCAGCGGTGCCTTGTAACCCGCAATCCGCTCTAGCGGGGCCGAAAACCGTTCTGAGGGGCTGGCCTTCGGGGTCGGTCCGCCGGAAGCGGCGTTGACGGCCGGGTCCTGCGCGACGTAGGCACGTGAATCAGGTCAGGTCCGGAAGGAAGCAGCCTTAAGCGGAAGCCGCGGGTGCCGCAGGTAAGCCCGACTCGAGCCAAACCCGGTGGATACGCCTGGGGACCTCGCTTCGAAGGCGGGTGCACGGTCCATTTTCAAGCTTCCAAGAGTCGCTCGGCCAGCCAGAGGTCGCAGAGCCAATCGGCCTGCTCGCCGCCCTTGCGGGTGACGACGATCCCCCCTGGCCCGCCCTCGACCACGACTTTCTTCCAGCGGGTCGAGCTCGGCGCCTTTTTCAGTGCGGTGACGATGCTCACCGGTGCGCCGTCGACCGGACGCACCTTGCCGTCACGCGACTTCGCTTCGAACTCGGGCGTCGGCGCCGCCACGGTCACCTCGCTGCGGCTCGCCGTCTCGGTGCTGTCGAGGCGGACCGAGACGCGGTGGCCGTTGCGGCTGCCCTTGAGCACGAGTGCGCCGCGGATCTTTGGCCCGACCCGCCCGGTGACCGCGTCGCGGGTCTCGATGTTCACCGACGGGCGCTCGGTCACCTCGAGCCCGAGCGGCGCCATCGCTTTGCCCACGTTGGCGTAGCCCTGGTCGAGCTCGCCGCCGGGCATCAGCGCGCGGACGCTACCCCAGATCGCCGCGATCACGATCAGCGGGCCGCCGATCAGAAGCGGCACGAAGCTTTCGAAGAAGTAGATCGGCGGCACGGTGAGGAAGATCAGCAGCGTCACCAGCATCGCCAGGCTCTGGCTTCGCCGCCCTGCCTCCCAGCCGGCGGCTCGCGCCTTGACTGCATCAGCGTCGATCGGCTTCACGGCCATCGCGGCCCAGAGATCGGGGTCACTCATCGTCGTCGGGTTCTCGATCTCCCGCCCGCCTTCGGCGGCGGCGCGGGAGCTGTCGCGGCTGTCCGACCCGGAGACGCGGTTGAGATCGGTGCGCTGGAGCGCGAAGAGGATCACGCAGTAGATCGCGATCACGCCGAAGATCAGGCCGAGGGCGAGCTTCGGGTTCGCCTGTCCACTCCCCAGCGTCAGCCCGATCGCCGCACAGGCGACCATCACGACGATGACGCCGATGATCCCGAAGCGCGAGGAGCGCTTGAAGCCGCCAGCCATCGCGCGCCAGCCTATATCCGGTCGTCAGTCGATCAGGCGCTTCGTCATCTGACGGACCGCGACCCGCCACATGACGAAGGCGAAGGCGACGAGGCCGGCGAAGCGGACGAGGTCGATCGGGTCGTAGCCGAAGGCGCCGCCGCGGACCAGTTCAACCAGCTGGTGCAGCGGGTTGAGCTGGGCGACGATCTGGACGCCCTCGGGCAGTTCGTCGATCGGGAAGAAGGCGCCGGAGACGAGGAAGAGCGGCGTGACGAAGAGCGCCGTGACGTAGTTGAACTGGTCGATCTTGGCGACGGTGGCGGCCATCGCGATGCCGAAGCCGGCGAAGCCGAGTGCGGTGGCGAGGCAGAACAGCGGCACCAGCAGCATTCCCCACGCCGGGTCGAGCCCGAAGCCGATCGTGACCAGCAGTGGCACGCAGCCGTAGATGCTGGCGCGGATCCCGATCCAGAGCATCTCGGCGCTGACCAGCTCCTCGACGTCTACCGGGGCGGCGAGGATCGCGTCGTAGGTGTTCTGGAAGCGGTGCTTGACGAAGGTGCCGAACATCGCCGGCAGGGCGCTGGAGAAGATGACGGCGGTGGCGACCATGCCGGTGCCGACGTACTGGACGTAGGGCACGCCGCCGACTTCGTCGACCAGGGTCGCGCTGAGGCCGAGGCCGAAGGCGAGCAGGTAGACGATCGGTTCGAGGATGCTGGAGAAGGTCGTCCCCTTCCAGTAGGTGCGGAAGTTCGCGAGCTCGCGGCTCATCACGCCGCCGATCGCCGCCGGTTCGAGGCGTCGCAGCTTGGCTCTGCCGTCGCTCACTCCGCCTCCTCGCCCGTCAACAGCACGAAGACGTCCTCGAGCGAGGCCGCGCGCCGTACGGCGTCCTCGGGCACGGCGCCGCCGTTGGCGTTCTCGGAGCCGACGATGGCGATCGCCGGTCCCGCCGGGCGCACGCGCAGGCCGGCTGCCTCGGCCGTGGCCCGGGCTTCTGCGAGCCGTTCCGGCGGGGCGTAGATCTCGGCCGTCTCGCGGCCGGCGTGCTCGGCGATCAGCTCGGACGGCTTGCCGCGGCTGATGATCTTGCCGTGGGTCATCACAGCGACTTCGTCGGCGAGGCGCTCGGCCTCCTCGATGTAGTGGGTCGACATCAGGATCGTCGTGCCGCGCGAGCGCAGGTCGTCGATCAGCGTCCAGAGCTGGGTGCGGATCTGGGGATCGAGGCCGACGGTCGGCTCGTCGAGCAGGATCAGCCGCGGTTCGTGGACGAGGCCGCGGGCCAGCAGCAGGCGGCGGCGCATCCCGCCGGAGAGCTCGTCGACGGCGTCGCGGCGGCGGTCGCGCAGACGCGCGAGGTCGAGCGCCCGGTCGACCGCGGCGCCGACGTCGGGCACCCGGTAGAGGCGGGCGAAGACGGCGAGGTTGTCTTCGACGGTGACGTCGACGTCGAGGTTGTCGAGCTGCGGCACGACACCCATCTCGGCGCGGGCGGCCTTGGCATCGCCGGGCAGCTCGTGGCCGAGCGCCCGCAGTTCGCCGGCGTCGGGCAGCGCCTGCCCCGTCAGCAGCCGCATCGTCGTCGACTTGCCGGCGCCGTTGGGGCCCAGCAGGCCGAGGCAGATGCCCTCGGGCACGTCGAGGTCGAGGCCGTCGACCGCCGTGATCGGCCCGAACCTCTTCACCACACCGCGTAGTTCGATCGCCGCCATGCGCTTCATGCTTTCACGGTCGCCCGCTCGGCTCCGCCGCGGTGGTGAGAGACTGCGCCGCGTGCTCGACGAGCGCTGGATCAAAGCCCTGCACGTGGAGACGATGCGGGAGGAGGAACTGCACGCCGAGCGTGAGCACCACGTCCTCTTCCAGGCCTCGACGATCGGCGCCCTGCTCGACGGCGCCTACGAGGGCGACCTCAGCTTCGCCGAGCTGGCCGAGCACGGCGACCTCGGCCTCGGCACGCTGAACGGCCTCGACGGCGAGATGATCGCACTCGACGGGGCCTTCTACCGCGCCGACGTCGAGGGTGTCGTCACTGAGATCGAGGAGACGGCGCTGACGCCGTTCGCGGTGGTGACCGAATTCGACTCGACGATCGAGCTCGAGCTAGGCGGGCCCCTCGACCACGTGCAGCTGCTCGCGCGTCTCGACCAGGCGATCCCCGCCGACGCCGCCTCCTGCGCGATCCGCCTCGACGGCCGCTTCGATCTCGTCCGCGCCCGCTCGGTCCCAGGGCAGAGCCCGCCCTACCGGCCGCTGACCGAGGTCGTGCTCGAACAGCACGTCTTCGAGCTGAGCGACGTCGAGGGAACGATGCTCGGCTTCCGCTTCCCCGACTACGTCGAGGGGATCGAGGTCGGCGGCTACCACCTCCACTTCATCTCCGCCGACCGCACTCGCGGTGGCCACGTCCTCGCCTCGCGCTCCAGCGGTTTGCGAGCCGCGCTCGATCCCTCGAGCGAGCTGCACGTCGAGCTGCCACCGCAGGTCAACCTGGCGGACCCCGACCTCGCCGCATCGACTCACGCCGCCTTGAACGCGGTCGAGCGGGGCTAGCGACTCCGCGCGGCGACCGCGCGGAAGATGAAGGTTTGTGTCCCCTATGGGGGCATCAATGCTTCCTCATCGCTCAGCAGCGGCGGTAGAGCAGCCAGGACTCGTTGCCGGCGACGCGGCGGAAGCCGGGGGGGACGACGGTGGTGATGCGGGCCGGGTCGTTGGGGTCGAGGATGAAGTTGTGGATGACGAAGGGGCTTGCCGGGTCGAGGAAGTAGCCGCGGCGGGGCTGGCGCTGCTCGGAGGCGCTGACGATGCGCGAGGGTCGCAGGTCGAGGTCGAAGGCTAGGCGGGGGACGGCGCGGTGGTTGGGGACCGAGATCGGCAGGCAGACCGGCTCGAAGGCGCCGGAGTCGGCTAGGTCGCCGAGGTCGGACTCGATCTCGCTCTGGTTGGTCAGGTCGGTGTCGACGCGCGAGAGCAGGTCGTACTGGTTCGGCGCCCAGGCGACGAACATCAGGGCAACGACCACGGCGAACGCTTGCCACGGCCGACGCCATGGATGGCCGGGGCCCAGCACTCGCCAGCCGAGCAGGGCGAAAGCGGCGAAGATCGCCAGCAGCGCCGCGGCCAGCATCGTGTAACGGGGGATGATCGCGAGGCCGGCGCAGGCGAGGACCGCGAAGGCGCCGAGCGCGAGCACCGCCGCCGCCAAGCCGATGGCAAGTTTTGCCCCCTCATAGGGGGTAGAAAGCTTCCATTTGCGGCTCCGGAAGGCGATCGCGGCGGCGATGAGGACGCCGCCCGCGGCGGCGACCATCCCTGGCCACTGCAGCACCTCGCCTAGGCGCCGTGGTCCGTAGAGGATGAGGTCGACCGGGCCGGTTTGGCGTTCGAGCGTTTCCACGGTCTCACGGGTGCCGGTGAACGAGTAGGTGGGGCTGCCGGCCGTCACCCAATCGAAGATCGCCCAGAGGATTGGACCTGCAAGGGCTAGGGCGGCAAGCAGGAGGGGGGAGGAGGGGGTACCTCTCGCCCGGACAAAACGCGGCCTAATGAGGCCGCGTTTTTGAGTATCCGCCCGTTCGAGAGGTACCCCCCCCTCCTTCTCACGCTCGTGGTCCTCGCGGGGCCGCTCAACGTCGAGCAGCAGGTAGGCCAGGTAAGCGAAGCTGAAGAGCCAGGCCTCGGGGCGGAGTAGGCCGGCTAGGGCTAGGAGGGCCAGGACGGGCCAGCCCGCCCTTGGGCGCTTGGTCTCTATTACTAGTGCTGCCAGGACCAGGGCTATGTAGGGGAGGTCTATGTAGGCGCGTAGGCCGTTGGAGAGGAAGGGGGCTCGGGTTAGGACGATCAGGGCGGCTACGGCGCCGATCGGGCGATCGAACCAGAGCGAGCCGAGGCGGTAGACGAGGTAGCCGATCAGGCCCAGCGAGACGTAGGCGCCGATCATCGTCAGGTCGATCGCGCCGTTGCCGAGGGGCGAGGTCGCCAGGCCCCAGAGTTCGGTCAGCGGGTGCGGCGTGGGGGGTAGCGCCGCACCGCGGTCGGGGCTGAGGCCTTCGGCCAGTTCGCGCCCCCAGAGCAGCGAGTAGATCGTGTCGTAGTTGGGAAAGCCGAGCGGGAAGACCAGCAGCAGCAGCGCCGCGACGGCGGCGACCCAGGCGGCGGGGGTGAGCCAGTTGCGGGCCCGGATCGGCACCGGTTGCTCCTATGTCAAGCCACCGCCGCGATTTGCGGGGTCAGCTTGCCTCTCTGGGTGTCGACGGTGGTCATGGATATCTCTCTTTTGGAATTGACCAAAAGCTTCCAAACCCGGCGTGCGAGGTGGCGCT
>JBEVMR010000098.1:0-67913 GCA_040508545.1 Solirubrobacterales bacterium | reverse complement strand
GGGTTTTTCGCCTCGTAGCCGGCGGCCATCCGAGGTCGCTCTCGGGGCGAAAAAGAGGACGCCGCTGCGCAGGAGGGACACCCCGGACCCCCTTCCTCGATGGCTGCGATTAGCGTAGGCTCGAAGCTCCCCGCTGAGAGCGCACAGAGGAGATGACGATGCCTACTTACGTGATGCTGACCAACTTGACCGCTGAGGGTGTTCGGACGCTTAAGAACAATCCTGGGCGGGTTGCTGAGGTCAATCAGGAGGTCGAACAGATCGGGGCGAAAGTCCAGGCCCAATATGCGACGCTGGGGCAGTACGACTTCGTCACGATCGTCGAGGCTCCTGACGAGAAGACGATGGCGAAGGTCTCCGTGGAGCTGGGGTCGCGCGGGACTATGACCAGCCAGACGCTGACTGCGATGCCGGCGGACGTGCTGGCCGACTCGCTCTAGGTAACGCGCTTGAAAGTTCTCGTCGTAGGGGGAGGTGGGCGGGAGCACGCGATGGTGCGGGCGTTTGCTCGCTCGCGCCACGCTCCTGAATTGCTCTGTGCTCCTGGCAATGCTGGGATCGCTGCTGATGCTGAGTGCCTGCCGGAGGTCGGCGCTGACGACGTCGAGGCGATCGTGGCTGTGGCGCGGGAGCGCGGCGTCGATTTGGTTGCGGTCGGGCCGGAGGCGGCGCTGGTCGCCGGCGTGGTCGATGCCCTCGAGGAAGCGGGGATCGCCGCCTTTGGGCCGAGGCGAGCCGCGGCTGAGCTGGAGGGCTCGAAGGCCTTCGCCAAGCAGCTGATGAAGGAGGCCGGGATCCCGACCGCCTCCCACGTCCTCCTGCTCAGCCGCGAGGAGGCGCTCGACCAGATCGCCCGCGCCGCTTACCCGGCTGTGCTCAAGGCCGACGGACTGGCGGCTGGCAAGGGCGTGATCATCTGTGCCTCAGAGGAGGAGGCGCGCGAGGCGGTCGAGGTCTTCTTCGGCGAGCGGCGTTTCGGCGACACGACCGTCGTCCTGGAGGAGTTCCTCGAGGGCGAAGAGCTCTCCCTGCTCGCGCTCTGCGACGGCGAGAACGTCGTGCCCCTGGCGCCCGCGCAGGATTACAAGCGGATCTTCGACGGCGACGAGGGGCCCAACACCGGCGGCATGGGCAGCTACTCGCCCGTGCCCGGCTTCGGGCCGGTCGAGGTCGAGGAGATCGTCGACGCCGTGCACCGGCCCGTCGTCGCTGCGATGGCAGCCCGCGGCATCCCCTTCCACGGCGTCCTCTACGCCGGCCTGATGGTCGGGCCCGAGGGCCCCAAGGTGCTCGAGTTCAACACCCGATTCGGCGACCCCGAGACGCAGGCGGTGCTGCCGCGCCTGCGCTCCGACCTGGTTGACCTCTGCCTGGCGGCACGCGAGCCGGGCGGCCTGGCCAGCGCCGAGGCCGAGTTCGGCGAGGACTGGGCGGTGACCTTGGTCCTGGCCTCCGCCGGCTATCCGGAGTCCTCCTCGAAGGGCGACGTGATCAGCGGTCTCGACGCAGCCGCGGAGCTGGCCGAGGTGACCCATGCCGGCACCGCCGAGCGAGGTGGCGAGATCGTCACCGCGGGCGGCCGCGTGCTCAACCTGACGGCGCTGGGCGCGACGCCCGCCGCGGCGCGCGATCGTGCGTACGATGCGGCGGGCCGGATCTCCTTCGACGGCATGCAGATCCGCTCCGACATCGCCGCCCGTGCGGTCGAGCGGGTACCCAGTTGACGACAAGCAAACGAGAGAGGAAGGGATGAGCGAGATCTCAGAGGAGCCGCAGCCGGCCGTGCCGACCACGATGCCCGAGGTGGAGGAGGCATTCGAGGAGATCGAGGTCGACGAGCCCCACGTCGGGATCATCATGGGCTCGAAAAACGACAAGCCCAAGATGCAACCCGCGGGGACCGCGCTGCAGGAAGCGGGCATCCGCTACGAGGTGCGGGTGATGAGCGCCCACCGCGACCCCGAGCTGGTCCGCGAGTACTGCCACAGCGCCCGCATGCGTGGCTTGAGGGTGATCATCGCCGGTGCGGGAATGTCGGCCGCCCTGCCCGGCGTCGCCGCCGCCCACACCGACCTACCTGTGATTGGGGTGCCGATCCTCGGCAAGAGCCTCGGCGGCCTCGATGCGCTGCTCTCGGCGGTGCAGATGCCCCCCGGCGTGCCGGTGGCCTGCGTCGCAGTCGACGGGGCGAAGAACGCCGGCCTGCTCGCCATCCGGATAATCAACGCGTGATCCCCCGCTACACGCGCAAGGAGATCGGCGAGGTCTGGTCCCCGCAGCGCAAGCTCGAGTGCTGGCTCGAGGTCGAGCTGGCGGCGACCGAGGCCTGGGCCGAGGAGGGCGTCGTCCCGGCCGAGGCGGCCGTGGCCGCCCGGGCGAACGCCGCCTTCACCGTCGAGGCGGTCAACGAGCGGGAGAAGGTGACCGACCACGACGTCGCTGCCTTCGTCGACGTCGTCGCCCAGTCCGTCGGCGAGCACGGCCGCTGGATCCACTACGGGCTCACCTCCTCCGACGTGCTCGACACGGCGCTGGCGCTGCAGCTGGGCCAGGCCGGCGAGATCGTCCTCGCCTCGGCGCGCGCCTACCGCGACGCCCTGATCGAACGGGCGCTCGAGCACCGCGACACGCTCTGCGTCGGCCGCACGCACGGGGTCCACGCCGAGCCGACCACCTTCGGGCTGCGCCTCGCCGGCTTCGCCTTCGAGGCCGACCGCAACCTCGCCCGCCTCAGCGACGCCTTCGAGCAGCTGCGCTTCGGCAAGCTCTCCGGCGCGGTCGGCACCTACGCCTCGGTGCCGCCCGTGGTCGAGGCGCGGGTGATGGAGCGGCTGGGGCTGCAGCGCGAGGACGTCGCCACCCAGGTCGTGCCGCGCGACCGCCACGCCGTGCTGACCTCGCGCATCGCGATCGCCGGCGCCGGCCTCGAGCGCTTCGCGACCGAGGTGCGCAACCTGCAGCGCACCGAGGTGCGCGAGGTAGAAGAGCCGTTCGGCGCCGGCCAGAAGGGATCCTCGGCGATGCCGCACAAGCGCAACCCGATCCGCACCGAGCGGATCACCGGCCTGGCCCGGGTGCTGCGCGGCTACGCGCAGACCGGCCTCGAGAACGTTGCCCTCTGGCACGAGCGCGACATCTCCCACTCCGGCGCCGAGCGGGTGATCCTGCCCGACGCGACGATCGGCCTCGACTACATGCAGGACCTGGCGGCAAAGGTCGCGGCGGAGATGACGATCCGCACCGAGCGGATGAAGGAGAACCTCGAGCTGACCCACGGCGCCCTCTTCAGCCAGCGCGCCCTGACCGCTCTGGTCGAGTCCGGCCTCAGCCGCGACGACGCCTACCGCGTCGTCCAGGAGAACGCCCAGCGCGCCTGGGACACCGGCACCCACTTCCGCGAGCTGCTCGCCGAGGCCGCCCCCGAGCTCGACCTCGATGCTGTCTTCGACTACGACGCCTACCTAGGCCACGTGCCGACGATCTTCGAGCGGCTCGAAGCGCTGCACGGCTGATCGCGCTACCTACACTGGGAAACGATGGCCCAAGACCTTCCCATCGTCTGCTCGCTCAACGTCGGCGACATGGAACAGCGGCTGGCGGCGATCGGCGAGATCGGGCGCAAGAGCCTCATCGATCACCAGAAAACCGACGGCAAGCACCTGCTGCGCTTCCGCCCTGACCCCGAGACCCGCGAAGACCTGGCGGCGATCGTCGAGGCCGAGAAACAATGCTGCGCCTTCCTCGATCTCACGCTCGTGGAAGGCTGCCGCGATCTGACCCTGGCGATCGGCGCGCCGGAGGCAGGTCAGGCAACCGCGGAGGGGCTCGCGATGGCTTTCGCGACGGGGGCGGGACTCAAACCGGGATCACAGTCAGACCCGCTACCCCGTTGAGGGCGTCGAAGTCCGCGTCTTGGGTGACCACGGGGATCTCGTGCGCGGCAGCCGTCGCGGCAATCCACATGTCGTTCGCATTCACCCGGCGCCCTGAGGCGGCGAAGTAGGCGCGCGCGAAGCTCCGCTCGCGTCACGATCGAGATCGCATTCTGCCTGGGCAGCGCCGCTTGATTCAGCTTGCGCCCGCTCTCGAGGGCAACGAAGATCGACGTGTCAAGCACTCCTCTGACTGGACGGCTCGCGTTCACCGAATCGGACCGAGATCGTCGGTGGTGTCGCCCGCTATGCGCTTGAGATCGTCCCTCAGGCCTGGATCGGCCGAGTACTTGGCGACGATCTCCATCACCTCCTCGGGACCCACCCATCGGGGCCCCTCGGGCCGGTGCGGCACCAAATCGGCGACCGGCTTACCCTGACCGTGATCACGACGCGCTCGCCGGCCTCGACCCGCCGTAGGACCCCGGCGGTGTCGTTCCTCAACTCCCTGGTGGCAACTTCTACCATTGTGCTACGAGCGTAGCGCTGGATCGAGAGGTGGCTAACAGGTAGCTTTCGCCGGCAATGATCCTCTACACCTGTGGACAGAAGAAATTTGGGCCGGGCTTCGCGCATCCGTGCGCAAAAGCGGCGAAGGCGCTCGATGCCGCCGGGTACACGTACGAGCTGCGGGTGGTCGGCGGCTACCGCCTGGTGCCCTGGACCTGGGGCGGCCGCGGCGAGGCCCGGGCCGAGGTGAAGAAGCTGAGCGGCACCAACGAGGTCCCGATCCTCGTCCTCGATGACGGCGAGGTCATCTCCGGCTCAGGCACGATCGCCCGCTGGGCCGGCGAACACCCGGCCGCGAACACCGAGGGCACGCAGTAGCCGGTGGGCATATGGCCGGACTCCCCGTTCAGGCGGAAGTCCGGCTCCATGCCCGTTGATGGAGGCCTATCAGCCGGACTTCCGGATAGATAGGACCGGCAGAGCCAACTCGGTCGCTACGAGCTTCATCTCCTCACCCCCTTCCGTCCTTTAGGGGAATCGAAGTGACGGTAGCTAGCGTTTGCCTAGGAGACCGCTCCGGTTCCGTAGTGAAACCGCATAAACTTTCTGATGCTCAGCAAGCACGAAGCATTCGAGAGGAATCGCGTGGCAAAAGTTTGGATCGGCAACAAGTCCCGAGCGTCCTACCTGCGGCGCCTCGCCGTCGTGTTCGCGGACGAGCTGCGGTTGAAGATCGTGACCGAGCTCTACATGCGGGAAATGAGTCCGAGCGCGTTCCACGCGGAGTTCGGCGGCGGCTCGGTGACCCGGGTCGATCGCCACTTCAAAAGGCTCGCCGAGCACGGCTGGCTCAGGTTCGTCCGCCGCGAGTCAGGCGGACGCCGCCGGGGCGGCAAGGAGCACTTCTACCGGGCGACCGAGCTCGCCGTCTTCGACAACGAGACCTGGTCCATGGTGCCGTACTCGATCCGCGTCGCCTTCAGCTGGCGAACCTTCGGCCAGCTCGCCGAGCGAGTGCGCGAAGCCCTGCAGGCGGGCACCTTCGACGCCCGCGCCGACAGTCACCTCAGCTGGACCCCGCTGCTCCTCGATCAGCTCGGCTGGGACCAGCTGATCGCCGCCGTCGACCAGCTGTTCGAGACGATCTTCGAGGAGCAGGCCGACGCCAAACTCCGCATCTTCGACTCGGGCGAGCAGCCAATCCTGGCTACGACCGCGATGGCCTTGTTCGAATCGCCGCGTCGCCACGGCCCAGGGGGTCAGCGAGACGGCGGCTCGACCCTGGTCGAGGGCGCAAGCTGCGCGGTGCCGTTCCCGCTGCGCGTCTCCAAAGTGTTCGCGGACGAGCTATGCCTGGAGATCGTCGCGGAGACGAACCTGCGCGAGATGAGCGCCCGCCAGTTCCACGAGGAAGTTGGCGGCGCTTCCGTGGACGGCATACGCCGTCGCTTCAAGATGCTGGCCGAGATCGGCTGGCTGAGCAAGGTCGGCGAGAAGCGGGGTGGTAGGCGGCGCGGCGCGGTCGAGTACTTCTACCGGGCGACCGGGCCGGCGATCTTCGACAACGTTGCCTGGGCCGACGTGCCGGACCCGGTCAAGGCGACGTACAGCTGGCGGACCTTCGGGCAGCTCTCCGATCAGGTCAAGAAGGCAATCGAGGCAGGCACTTTCGAGGCCCGCACCGACAATCACCTCAGCTGGTCCCTGCTGCGGCTCGACCAGCGGGGCTGGGAAAGGGTGGCCGCGGCGGTCGATGCGCTGTTCGCGGTCGGTTTCGAGGTCCAGGAGGAGGCCAAGCTCCGCATCTCCAGCTCGGGTGAGCAGCCAATCAGCACGACGCTCGCCCTGGCCGCGTTCGAATCGCCGAAGGACTCGGTGAAGGCGCCGTGACCGCCCGGCCGGGGCGCTAGTAGTCCCTCTCTAGGCGGCGACCGGCTCGCGCGCCGGCTGGCGCGCGTCGAGGACGACCGGCGTGCCGTCCTTCGGCGAGAGGGTGATGTTGCGGCGGCCGATCTTCTCCGGCCGCGAGCTCGCCTTGCGCAGGTCGCAGCGGGTCAGCACCTCGCGCAGGACGATCCGCATCTCGAACTCGGCGAAGGCGGCGCCGAGGCAGCGGCGGATGCCGCCGCCGAAGGGGATCCAGGCGTAGGTGTCGGGTGACTCCCCGAGGAAGCGCTCGGGCCGGAAGGCGAAGGGCTCGGGGTAGACGTCGGCGCGGGTGTGGGCGAGCCAGATCGCCGGCGTGACGTCGGTGCCGGCAGGCAGGGTGAGGCCGTCGGCGACGAGCTCCGTGGCGAGGCGGCGGCCGGCCAGCGGCACCACAGGCCGCAGTCGCAGCGACTCGCTGATCGTCGCCCGCAGATAGTCGTCCTCCCCCGCCTCGAGCGACTCGCGCAGCCGCGCCAGCTCGCGCGGATGGCGCAGCAGCAGGTCGAAGGTCCAGGCGAGCGCCGTCGCGGTCGTCTCGTGGCCGGCGAGCAATAGCGTCATCAGCTGGTCGCGCAGATCCTCGTCGCTCATCTTGCTGCCGTCCTCGAAGCGGGCCTGGATCAGCTGGGAGAGGATGTCGTCGCGCTCCTCGAGGCCGTCGCGCTTGCGGTGCTCGGCGATCTCGGCGTAGAGCAGATCGTCCACTGCTCTCAGCTGCGCCTCGAATCTCGCCCACGGCCCGCGGCCGCCGAAGCGGCGCGCGGCGAGGCCGATCAGCTGGGTGAACGGGGAGGCGGTTTCCTCCAGCACCCTGGTCAGTACGACGCGCAACTGCTCCAGCCGCGGCCCCTCGGCGACGCCGAAGACGACGCGCAGGATCACCTCCAGCGTCATCGCCTGCATGTGCGGGTGGATCGCGAACTCCTCGCCCAGCGGCCAGGAGTCGATCTCGGCGTCGACGATCTCGCTGACGATCGGCTCGTAGGAGCGCATCCGCTCGCCGTGGAAGGCGGGCAGCATCACTTTGCGGTGAGCGAGGTGGTCGGCGCCCTCGATCACGAGCACCGAGTGCGGGCCGACGACGGGGGTGAGAACGACCTCGCGCCCCGGCGGCAGCCCGTGCGACCGCTCCGTGTAGAGAGCCTTGATCGCGACCGGGTCGGAGATCATCACCATCGGCCGCTCGAAGCTGAGGAACTTGACGCTGAAGCTGTCGCCGTAGCGCTCCCGGCACTCCTGCATGAACGGCAGCGGCCGGAAGCTCCAACGCAAAGTCTGGACGAGCGGCGACGACTTCGGTTCAGGCGGCAGCATCGAGAGACACAGCGTCGCAGACGACCGCCGTCAAAGCCCTCCGCTCCCGCGATGGTTAGCATCGACTTAATGCCGGCCGTCGCCGATCTGAAGCTCCACTCCTCGGGCAAGGTGCGCGAGATCTACGAGTGGGAGAACGACCTCTTGATGGTCGCCTCCGACCGGATCTCGATCTACGACGTGGTGATGCCGACGCCGATCCCCGACAAGGGCAAGGTGCTGAACCGGATCTCGGAATTCTGGTTCGAGCTGACCGGCGACATCGTCCCCAACCACTTCCTCTCAGCCGACGTCCCAGAGGAGGCGATGGAACGGGGGATGCGGGTGCGGCGGCTGGAGATGTACCCGGTCGAGTGCGTCGTCCGCGGCTACCTCTCCGGCTCCGGCTGGAAGGAATACAAGGCGGGCGGCGCGGTCTGCGGAATCGAGCTGCCGCCCAACCTGCTCGAGTCCGACAAGCTGCCCGAGCCGATCTTCACCCCGGCGACCAAGGCCGATATCGGCGACCACGACGAGAACGTCGACTTCGAGCGGGCGGCGGAGATCGTCGGCGACCGGGCGCTGATGGAAGAGCTGCGGCGGGTCTCGATCGAGGTCTATCAGCGCGGCGCCGAGCACGCTGCCGAGCGGGGGATCATCCTCGCTGACACCAAGTTCGAGTTCGGGCGCCACGCCGGCGCCGAGATCGTCCTCGGCGACGAGGTGCTGACCCCGGACTCCTCGCGCTTCTGGCCGGCCGACCGCTACGAGCCGGGCAAGACGCAGCCGTCCTTCGACAAGCAGTTCGTGCGCGACTGGGCCGACGCAGAGGGCTGGGATCACAAGCCGCCGGCGCCGGAGCTGCCGGCTGACGTGATCGAGCAGACCCGCGCCAAGTACGTCGAGGCCTACGAGCGGATCACCGAGCGCTCGTTCTGAGCAGCGAGCGGCCGTACTGGGGATAGGTGCCGCGGTAGCCGCGCCTGACGGCGATCGGCCGCAAGGCGCCGAAGAGGAGCCTCTGGACGATGGCTGGAGGGCGTTTGAGCACGAGCACGTCCCGAAACTCGGTCGCGAACATGGTCAACTGCAGCGGACCCGGTAGGCCCTTCTCGTTGGTGTAGCCGTCGCGGGCGAGGCCGAAGAGGTTCTCGATCATCAGCATGAAGCGGGTCCCGTCGGAGACGTAAACCTCGGCGATGGCCTCCACCTCGCCGGCGTTCCACCAGTCGTGCCAGCTGCCGCGCGGGATCTCGACCGAGTGGCCGGGACCCACCACCGATTCCTCGCCGTCGAGGCGGAACCCGATCTGCCCGGCCTTCACCTTGAATCGCTCGTCGAGATGGTGGTGGACGTGCTCGCCGACAACGGCGCCGCCGGGCTGAACGTGAAGGTCGACGAGGAGGGAGGGGTCGTCCCCTTCCCAGGGGCCCTCGAGCAGGGTTCCCCGCTCGCCCGTGACCGGGTTCTCGATCGAATCGCCAGGGGAATACGCCTCTGTCGGGGCCGCGAGGGCCTCGGGGTGGCTCACCGGGACATCGTAGACGCGAACACAGGGGCCGGGATCGCTAGATTGGCAGCCGTGAAAGCTCGAGTCTTGATCCGCCCGAAGGAGGGCATCCTCGACCCGCAGGGCAAGGCGGTCGAGCGGGCGCTGCCGGCGCTCGGCTTCGAGGGCGTCGAGCACGTGCGGGTCGGGCGGATGGTCGAGCTGGAGGCGGACGACCCGGCACAGCTCCCGGCGCTCTGCGAGAAGCTGCTCGCCAACCCGCTGATCGAGGACTTCGAGATCGAGAGCATCGACGGCGGCTGATGCTCTGGGGCGTAGTCCAGTTCCCCGGCTCCTGCGACGAGCGGGACGCCCTGCACGCTTGTGGGCTGGCCGGCGGCGAGGCGCGTCTGGTCTGGCACGAAGAGCGCGACCTGGGCGGCATCGACGCGGTCGTCGTCCCCGGCGGCTTCTCCTACGGCGACTACCTGCGGGCGGGGGCGATCGCGCGCTTCTCCCCGGCGATGGAGGCGGTCGCCGAGTTCGCCGCCGCGGGCGGACCGGTGCTGGGGATCTGCAACGGCTTCCAGGTCCTCTGCGAGACCGGCCTCCTCCCCGGCGCCCTGCTCCTAAACGAGAGCAAGCGCTTCATATGCCGCCAAGTCGAGCTGCAAAGTGAAGGATTGAGTCCCCCAGAGGGGACACAATCCTTCACTTTGGCCGGGGGGGTGCTGTCGATCCCGGCCAAGCATGGGGAAGGTCGCTATTGGGCGCCGGAGGGGATGCTCGATGCGTTGGAGGCGAACGGGCAGGTGGCGTTCCGCTACGCGCCGGGGCAGAACCCGAACGGCTCGGCGCGCGACATCGCCGGCGTCCGCAACGAGGCCGGCAACGTGCTCGGCCTGATGCCCCACCCCGAGCACGCGGTCGACCCGATGACGGGCTCGACCGACGGGCTGAAGGTGTTCGAGGCCGTCGCGGGAGCGCGGGTGTGAGCGCGCCGGCCGCGAGCAGCTCGCCGCACCGCGAGCTGGGTTTGACCGATTCCGAGTTCGAGCTGATCTGCGAGAAGCTCGGGCGCGAGCCGAACGGGGTCGAGCTGGCGATGTTCAGCCTGCTCTGGTCCGAGCACTGCGCCTACAAGCACTCGCGCAAGCTGCTGCGGCGGCTGCCGACCGAGGGCGAGCGGGTCGTGATGGGCCCGGGCGAGAACGCCGGCGCCGTCGACGTCGGCGCCGGCTACGCCGTCGCCTTCAAGGTCGAGTCCCACAACCACCCGAGCGCGGTCGAGCCCTTCCAGGGAGCGGCAACGGGGGTCGGCGGCATCCTCCGCGACGTCTTCGCCCTCGGCGCGCGGCCGATCGCGATCCTCGACTCGCTGCGCTTCGGCGAGCTCGACTCGGTGCGCTCGCGCCACCTGCTCGACGGCGCCGTGCGCGGCATCGGCCACTACGGCAACTCGATCGGCGTGCCCAACGTCGGCGGCGAGATCTACTTCGAGGCCCCCTACGAGCACAACTGCCTGGTCAACGCGATGTGCGTCGGGATCGCCAAGCAGGCGGACATGGTGCGGGCGGCAGCGGCGGGGGTCGGCAACGCGGTCGTGCTGATGGGCGCCTCGACCGGGCGCGACGGGATCGGCGGCGCCTCGGTGCTCGCCTCGGCCGAGCTCGGCGACGGCGACGAGGCGAAGCGGCCGACGGTGCAGATCGGCGACCCCTTCGAGGAGTCGAAGGTGCTGGAGTGCTGCCTGGAGCTGCTGGGGAAGGGCCTGCTCGTCTCGCTGCAGGACCTCGGCGCGGCCGGGCTCACCTCCTCGGCCAGCGAGATGGCCTCGGCGGGAGGCGTCGGGATCGAGATCGACGTGGCGCGGGTGCCGCTGCGCGAGGCCGACATGGAGCCCTTCGAGATCATGGTCTCCGAGTCGCAGGAGCGGATGCTGGCGGTGGTCGAGCCGGCGCGGGTCGCCGAGGTGATCGCGGTCTGCGAGAAATGGCAGACCGGCGCGGCGGAGATCGGCACCGTGACCGACAACGGCCTGGTGCGGGTGCTGCGCGACGGTGAGGTCGTCGGCGAGATGCCGGTTGAGGCGCTGGTCGACGGCTGCCCGCTCTACGACCTGGAGCCTGCCCAGCCCGAGGCCTGGAGCTACGGCAACGAGGCGACGCTCGACACCGGCGCCACGGCGGCGGAGACGCTCCTGGCCCTGCTTGCCGCGCCCAGCATCGCCTCCAAGCGCTGGGCCTTCGAGCAGTACGACTCGATCGTCGGCTCGCGCACGGCGCGGCGGCCCGAGAGCGCCGACGCGGCCGTCCTCGCGATCCCCGAGGCGGGCTCCGCGATCGCGATCTCGATCGACGGCAACGGCCGCCGGGTCGCCTGCGATCCCTACGCGGGCACGGTCGAGGCGGTGCTCGAGTGCGCCCAGAACCTCGCCTGCGCCGGTGCCGAGCCGCTCGGCCTGACCAACTGCCTCAACTTCGGCAACCCCGAGAAGCCGCTCCCGGCCTGGCAGCTCGACCGCTCGGTCAGCGCCCTCGCCGACGCCTGCGAGGCGCTCGGCGTGCCGGTGGTGGGCGGCAACGTCTCCCTCTACAACGAGGGCCCGGAAGGCCCGATCTACCCAACCCCAGTCGTCGGCATGGTCGGCGAGCTGCCGGATCCCGGCCTGGCAGCGCCAAGCGCCTTCGCTCGCGAGGGCGATGCGATCGCCCTCGTCGGCCCCTTCGAACCGTCGCTCTCCGGCTCTGAGCTGGCCAAGCAGCGCGGCGAGCTGGGCCCCGGACTGCCCCTGCCCGGCGTCGCCGCGGTTGCCGCTGCCTGCGCCGCCGTGCGCGACGCGGTGCGCGCCGGCCGCCTGGCCTCCGCCCACGACGTCAGCGACGGCGGCCTCGCCTGCGCCCTGGCCGAGTCCTCGATCGGCGCCGGCCTGGGCTGCAAGGTCGACCTCCAGCACCTGCGCGAGCGCGGTTGCTCGCCCGAGGAGGCGCTGTTCGGTGAGGGCGCCGGCGGCTTCCTGGTCAGCGGCGAGCGCGTGGCGCTGGCAGGCCTCGCCAGCGCTGGCGTCGCGGTCCTCCACCTCGGCAGCGTCGGCGGCACCGCGATCGAGATCGCCGCCGGCGACCGCAGCGTCGCCGTCCCGCTCGGCGACGCCGAGGGCGCCTGGCACTCACTCGCCGAGCGCCAGGGAGCTCAACCGCTAGCGCCCGCAGGCCGTCAGCGGTAGGCGCCGCGGCCGGTCCGGTCCCCGGCAATCATCCGGTACAGGAACAGCAGCAAGAGCGAGCCGCCGATCGCGATCAGCCAGGTGCCGATGTCGAAGAACTCGTCCAGGTCGCCGATGTCGAGGGCGCTGGCGATGAACCCACCGACGAGGGCGCCGGCAATCCCGATCAACATCGTGACGATGATGCCGCCCGGATCCTCGCCGGGCATGATCAGCTTCGCTATCGCCCCGGCGCACAGTCCGAGCACGATCCATCCGATGATCCCCATGAGTTGCTCCTTCCCGTAGCGCTGCCTGCTCGGTAGGTACCCGGCCGCAGAGCGCCGGAAACGGCCGTGGCCACCGCTCTGCCTACTCCGTTTAAGCCCCGCCCGATCCGGGCATTTCCTCCAGTGCACCCCTGAGACTCCCGGATGGCAGGGGTGCACTGATGGAGGAAAGAGAGTGACACCACGGGTGACGACCTCAGCCCTGTTTTGCCTGGGGGCGACGGTGCTGGCGGTCGTCGCCCTTGGTGGTTGCGGCGGCGACTCCAATGCCTCCGGCACTCGAGAGTTGAGCTGGTTCGTCGCAATCCAGCCGGGTGGCTCGATCGAGGAAGTGGCCAAACGCTGCAGCGAAGAATCGAAAGGCAAATACACGGTCGAACCCGAATTCCTGCCGACCGACGCCAGCCAGCAGCGCGAACAGCTCGTCCGCAGGCTGGGCGCGGAGGACCCCTCGATCGACATCGTCGGCATGGACGTGATCTGGACCGGCGAGTTCGCCAACGCCGGCTGGGTCGAAGAGTGGAAGGGGCCGTTGAAGAAACAGGTGACCGAAAAGGTCTTCTCCAACGTGATCGAGACGGCTTCCTTCGAGGGCAAGCTCTACGCGGCGCCGTTCAACACCAATACGCAGCTGCTCTGGTATCGCAAGGACCTGGTCCCGAAACCGCCCCGCACCTGGGACGAGATGATCGACCAAGCGGAAAAGCTCGGCCCGGGAAACGCCGGCACGATCCAGGTGCAGGCCAACCGCTACGAGGGCTTCATGGTCTGGGTCAACGCGATGATCGAGAGCGCCGGGACGCCGATCCTCTCGGGACCGGAAGCGGTCGAGCTGAAGGAGGGCCCGACCGAAAAGGCGCTCGAGGTGATCGGCAGGCTGGCGAACTCCTCCGCTGCCCCGCCGAGCCTCTCCACCTCCGACGAGGACACGACCCGGCTGGCCTTCGAGGCGGGCGAATCCGCCTTCATGACCAACTACACCTTCGCCTACGCGAGCGCCCAGGCCGAAGCGCCGGAGATCGGCAAGGAGATGGGCTTCGCGCGCTTCCCCCGGGTCGAGGCGAGCCTGCCGAGCAAACCGCCGCTGGGCGGCTTCAACCTCGCGGTCAGCGCCTTCTCGGAGAACAAGGATGTCGCCTTCGAAGCGGCGGCCTGCCTGGCCAACGGCAAGAGCCAGATGACCGCGACGGAACTCGACGGGCTGCCGCCCTCCCGCTCCGATCTCTACGAAGACAAAGTGGTGACCGAAGCCTTCCCCGGTTTCGCGCAGCTGGTCAAAAAATCGATCGAGGACTCCGGCCCGCGGCCGACGACGCCCGCCTACCAGGACGTCTCGCTTGCTGTGCAGCGCACGCTCCACCCCCCCGACAAGATCGACCCCGAAGACACGAGCTCGATCTATGAGGAACTGAAGTCGAACCTCGAAGACGCGGTCAAGCACGAAGGGCTGTTCTGATGGAGGCGAGCGTGCAGCCACAGCCGGCAGGTAGCCAGCGGACCCGCTCCGAGCACCGCCTGGCCTGGATGCTGTGCGCCCCGGCGGTGATCGCGATGCTGGCGGTGACCGCCTACCCGATCGGCTACGCGATCGTCCTCTCGCTGCAGCAGATCGACCTGCGCTTCCCCGACCAAAGCGGCTTCGTCGGCCTCGACAACTACACCGCCATCCTCAGCTCCGACCTCTGGTGGACCGACCTCTTCAACACCGTCTTCGTGATGGTCACCTCGGTCGCGATCGAGCTCGTCCTTGGGATGGCGATCGCGCTGGTGATGCACCGGGCTATCTTCGGCCGCGGCATCGTCCGCACCTCGGTCCTGATCCCCTACGGGATCATCACCGTGGTCGCGGCCTTCGCCTGGCAGTTCGCCTTCGCGCCGGACACCGGCTTCGTCAACAACCTGCCGCTGATCGCCGAAGACATGGACTGGTTCGGCGGTCGCTTCAGCTCCTTCGCCGTGATCATCATGGCCGAGGTCTGGAAGACGACCCCGGTCATGGCGTTGCTGCTGCTGGCCGGGCTGGTAACGATCGACAGCCAGCTGTATGAGGCGGCAAAAGTCGACGGGGCGTCGGCGTGGCAGCGCTTCACCCGGATCACCCTGCCGCTGATGAAGCCGGCGATCCTCGTCGCGCTGCTCTTCCGCACGCTCGATGCCTTCCGCGTCTTCGACACGATCTTCATCATGACCCGCGGTGCGCAGGACACCGAATCGGTCTCGATCCTCGGCTTCAACCAGCTGATCTCGCGCCTCAACCTCGGCCTCGGCTCGGCGGTCTCGGTGCTGATCTTCATCTGCGTATTCCTGATCGCGTTCGTCTTCGTGCGCGGGTTCGGGGCGCGGGTCGAGGAAGGAAGGCCAGGTAGCTGAGATGGAACGTGGAAGCCGCGATTACGCACTGTGGAGCATCGCCATCCTGGCGGTGATCGTGGTCGCCCTGGTCCCCGTCGTCTGGCTGATCTCGATCTCGCTGAAGCCGACCGACGCGGTCACCGACGGGCACTTCCTGCCCAGCGAGATCTCCTTCGACAACTACAAGAGCCTGTTCGAAGGGGGCATCGACGACAGCCCGTTCATCAAGCCGCTGATCAACTCGATCCTGATCGCGCTGAGCACGACGGTGATCGCGATCACCTTCGCCTCCTTCGCCGCCTACGCGATCGCCCGGCTCGAATTCCCGGGCAAGCGAGTGATCCTCGCCGGGGCGCTGGCGATTGCGATGTTCCCGCCGATCTCCACGGTCGGGCCGCTGTTCGACATGTGGCGGGCGATCGGGCTCTACGACACCTATCCGGGCCTGATCATCCCCTACCTGACCTTCTCGCTGCCGCTGGCGATCTACGTCCTCGTCGCCTTCTTCCGCGAGATCCCCTGGGAGCTCGAGCAGGCGGCCCAGGTCGACGGGGCGACCCCGTTTCAGGCCTTCACCAAGGTGATCGTGCCGCTGGCTGCGCCCGGCATGTTCACGGCGGCGATCCTCGTCTTCATCTTCGCCTGGAACGACTTCCTCTTCGCGATCTCGCTGACCTCCTCGGACGCGTCGCGCACGGTGCCGGCCGCGCTGGCGTTCTTCACCGGCGAGTCGTCCTTCACCCAGCCGACCGGCAGCATCGCCGCGGCGGCGGTCGTCGTAACCGTGCCGATCATCGTCTTCGTCCTGTTATTCCAGCGCCGAATCGTCTCCGGCCTCACCGCCGGGGCCGTGAAGGGATAAGGAGCCACCTGATGTCAGAGATAACCCTCGATCGAGTAACCAAGGTCTTCGGCGACGGCTTCGAAGCCGTCAAGGAGATGAACCTCGAGATCGGCGACGGTGAGTTCATGATCCTCGTCGGGCCCTCGGGCTGCGGCAAGTCAACGGCGCTGCGGATGATCGCCGGGCTCGAGGACATCTCCAGCGGGGAGGTGAAGATCGGCGGCGAGGTCGTCAACGACCGCGCCCCCAAGGACCGCGACGTCGCGATGGTCTTCCAGAACTACGCCCTATACCCGCACATGACCGTACGCGAGAACATGGGCTTCGCGCTGAAGCTGGCGGGCACCGAGAAGGGCGAGATCAACCGCCAGGTCGAGGAGGCGGCGGAGACGCTCGACCTGACCCAGCACCTCGACCGCCGCCCCGCCAACCTCTCCGGCGGGCAGCGCCAGCGGGTGGCGATGGGGCGGGCGATCGTGCGCGACCCGAAGGCCTTCCTGATGGACGAGCCGCTCTCCAACCTCGACGCGAAGCTGCGCGTGCAGATGCGGACCGAGGTGGCGAAACTGCAGTCACGCCTGGAGACGACGACCGTCTACGTCACCCACGACCAGGTCGAGGCGATGACGCTCGGCGACCGGGTCGCGGTGATGCGGGCCGGGCTCCTGCAGCAGGTCGGCCCGCCGGCCGAGCTCTACGACGACCCGGTGAACCTCTTCGTCGCCGGCTTCATCGGCTCGCCGGCGATGAACTTCATGCCGGCAGAGATAGATTCTGGCAAGGTGGTATTGCCGATCGGCGAGGCCGAGCTGCCGGAGGAGGCGCGCGGGCGTAGCGACGGCAAGGTCGTCGCCGGGCTGCGGCCAGAGAGCTTCGAGGACGCTGCGATGATCGACGACGAGCTGAAGCGCGGGCGCGGGGTTACGGTCGAGGCCGAGATCGACCTAGTCGAGTCGCTCGGATCGGACCTCTACGCCTACTTCCACGTCGAGTCCGAAGGGGTCGAGTCCGACCAGCTCGCCGACCTGGCGGAGGAGAGCATCGGCGAAACCGGCGCGGCCAGCCTGCGCGAGGGCGAGGAGCAGATCGTCGCCCGCCTCGACCCGGCGAGCAAGATCAAGCGTCGCGAGCGGGCTCAGCTATGGGCGGATACGTCGAAGCTGCATCTCTTCGATCCGGAGAGCGGCGAGAGCCTGACCCGGCGGGACTCGGCGCCGGCCGCAGCAGCAGGGTGACGGCGCCCGAGAGCAGCGCCGCGATCGCGGCGAAGAGGTAGGCGCTGTCGGAGACCGCGAGGGCGTCGGCGAGGGTGGCGGGGTCGCCGACGATGGCGACGAGGATCGCGGTGCCGAGCACGGCGCCGATCTGACGAAAGGCGGCGTTGACGGCGCTGGCCGTGGCGAAGCGGTCGACGTCGACGTCGCGCACGGCGGCCGAGCCGAGGGTCGGGAAGGCGAGGCCGATGCCGATTCCGGTCAGGGTCGCTCCCGGCAGCCAGAGGCCGAGCCAGTCGGGCTCGGCGCCGGCCGAGCGCAGAACCATCACCCCGGCGGCGAAGATCAGCGCGCCGGGGACGACGACGGCGCGCTGGCCGAAGCGGTCGGCGAGCTTGCCGGCGGGGCCGGAGACGATCGTCGTCCAGGCGGGGCCCGGCAGGGTCGCGAGGCCCGCCTGGAGCACGGTGTAGCCCCAGATCGAGGTGAGGAAGACGACGTTGCCGAGCACGATCGAGAAGAAGGCGGCGGAGAAGAGCAGCGTGCCGAGGTTGCCGACGCGGAAGGAGCGGTGGGCAAAGAGGTCCGGTTCGACGATCGGGCGCGGGTGGGTGCGGCTGCGGGCGATCATCGCGGCGAGCAAGACAGTGCCGGCGGCGAATGAGCCAAGGGTTGCGGAAGCGGTCCAGCCCCAGTCGTTGCCCTCGACGATGCCGAGCGTGATCAGGGCCAGGGCGAGGGCGAGCATCAGGGCGCCGGGCAGGTCGGGCAGGCGGTGGTCGCGGATCGGCCGCTCGGCGAGGTGGCGGCTGCCGGCCCAGACGATCGCCGCGCCGAGCGGCAGGTTGACGAGGAAGACGAGGCGCCAGTCGGAGAGCTCGACCAGCGCCCCGCCAAGGGTCGGGCCGGTTGCGGCGGCGGCCGCCGCCGCAGCGCCCCAGATGCCGACGCCGGTCGCGCGCTTCTCGACCGGGTAGGCGTCGAGCACGATCGCCAGCGAAGCAGGCGCGATCAGCGCCGCGCCGACCCCCTGCAGGACGCGGAAGGAGATCAACAGCTCGAGGCTGGGCGCGACCGCGCAGAGCAGGCTGGCGGCGGTGAAGGCCCCAACCCCGACGAGGAAGATCCGCTTGTGGCCGAAGCGGTCGGCGAGGCCGCCGGCCGGGACCAGCAAGGCGGCGATCACGACGAAGTAGCCGTCGAGCACCCAGGAGAGCGCGTCGCGCCCCGAGCCGGCGAAGGAGGCCGAGATGTCGGGGAAGGCGATGTTGACGATCGTCGTGTCGAGGAAGGCGACAAAGGCGCCGGCACAAGCGATCGCGACGCTCGCTCTATGTCCACGGTCATACATCGTTCGGCGCGACTATACTATGTCCGTGGGCATAACGCGACTTGCGGATGCGAAAGCGATCGAACCGAAGCGCCGCGACGGGCGCGAGCGCCTGATCGCAGGGGCGCGGCGGCTGCTCGCCGAGAAGGGCTACGCGGGGATGGAGCTGCGCGACGTCGCCGAGGTGGGCGACGCCCCGCGCGGCTCGATCTACCACCACTTCCCCGGCGGCAAGAGCCAGCTGGCGATCGAGGCCGCCGAGGCGGAGGGGCGAGAGATCCGCGCCGCGATCGAGCGCTCGCTGGAAGAGCGCGGCCTCGGCGAGACGCTGACGATGTTCGGCGAGATGTTCCGCCGCCGGGTCAAGGACAAGCCCGAGCGGCTCGGCTGTCCCGTCGCCGCCGCGGCCCTCGCCCGCCCCGAGGACCCGGCCCTCGCCGCCGCGGCAACCGCCGCCTTCGCGAGCTGGGAAGCACCGATCGCAGCGGCGCTACGCGACGAAGGCGTGCCGGCAAAAGAGGCCGAGGCCTTCGCCGGCCTGGTCGTCTCGACGATCGAGGGCGCCCTGATCCGCGCCCGCGCCGCGGGCGATCAGGCTCCGCTCGACTCAGCCGTAGCGGGACTCCACCAGGCCCTCAACTCCTTGCTCGCCGGACGTGCCGTCACTTAGGCACCCATATGGACGCTCAAGTGGCAGCACGTCCGCCTCGGGCCTCGCGTCCGCATAAGGCCTGATCCGGCCTCGTTGCTACCCTCCCCGGGTAGGCAGTCTGCCTGCGCGTCACGTCCTTTTTCCAACGCGAGGAACACGCGCTTTGACTCCGCCCCAGGGGCAGCCGATAGACCGCGATGGCCCGCGCGAGGAATGCGGGGTGTTCGGCGTATACGCGCCTGGCCATGACGTCGCTCGCCTCGCTTACTTCGGTCTCTACGCGCTGCAGCACCGCGGCCAGGAGTCGGCCGGGATCGCCACCTGCGAGGGCGGTCACATCACCACGATGCGGGATTCGGGCCTCGTCTCCCAGGTCTTCGACGAGGAGAAGCTGCGGGCGCTGGAGGGCGACATGGCGATCGGCCACGTGCGCTACTCGACCACCGGCGGCGGCTCCTGGGAGAACGCGCAGCCGGTCTGGCGCGACGACGGTCGCGAGCTGGCGCTCGCCCACAACGGCAACCTGACCAACGCGGTCGAGCTTTGGGGCGAGCTGAAGGAGGCCGGGATCGCCTTCCGCGGCACCTCGGACTCGGAGATCATCGCCGCGTTGATCTCCTCCAACGACGGCAAGTTCGTCGAGGACGCGGTCGCCGAGGTGATGCCGCGCCTCGAGGGCGCCTACTCGACCGTGGCGATGACCAAGCACGCGATCGTCGCCTTCCGCGACCCACACGGCGTGCGACCGCTCTCGCTGGGCCGCCTCGGCGATCGCTTCGTCGTCGCCTCGGAGAGCTGCGCCTTCGACATCGTCGGCGCCGAGCTGCTGCGCGAAGTGCACCCGGGCGAGATGGTCTCGCTGACCGAGCGTGGCCTGGAGACGCGCCAGGTGGTCAAGGCCGGCCGGCCGGCGCACTGCGTCTTCGAGCACATCTACTTCTCCCGCCCCGACAGCCGCCTCGAGGGCAAGGTGCTGCAGCAGGTGCGCGGGCGGATGGGCGAAATCCTCTGTCGCGAGGCGCCGGCCGATGCCGACCTGGTGATCTCGGTGCCGGACTCCGGCAACCCGGCGGCCGCCGGGTTCTCGCGTGCCTCGGGGCTGCCGCGCGACGACGGCCTGATCAAGAACCGCTACGTCGCCCGCACCTTCATCCAGCCGGGGCAGGAGCTGCGCAAGCACGGGCTGCGGCTCAAGTTCAACCCGCTGCCGGAGATCGTCGCCGGGCAGCGGATCGTCGTCGTCGACGACTCGATCGTGCGCGGCAACACGACGCGGCAGATCGTCGGCATGCTGCGCGACGCCGGCGCCAAGGAGGTTCACCTGCGGATCTCGGCGCCGCCGATCCGCAACCCCTGTCACTACGGAGTCGACATGTCGACCCGCGAGGAGATGATCGCCCACGAACGGACGATCGAGGAGATCGCCGACGAGCTCGGCGCCGACTCGCTCGCCTACCTCTCGATGGAGGGGGTCTACGAGGCGATCGGCACCCCGCCCGAGGACCACTGCGACGCCTGCTTCACGGGGCGCTACCCGTTGGGTGACCCGGAAGACGCGAACGGCAAATTCGCCTTGGAGGACATTGCCGTGGTTCCGGCAAGCTCCTAAGGCGTCAGGTCGCTGACGATCTCTGCTGCAGGGCGGAGATCGCCGATACGGGCGACCGTTTGGCCCGCATATAGAGGGCCGGCGTCGAGCAAGGTCTCGGGGCCGTCGTCGGTCGGGCCCTGGGGCGTCAGCATCCGGCTGCTCGGGCGCTGGGCAACGATCAAGCGCCGCTGGAGCGCTGCGGGGGTGAAGCGGGCGCCGGGGGCGAGCAGGTGGTTGAGGGCTCGGTTCAGGGTCGGGACGCCGGAGATGCCGCTGAGGTGATGCTCGGTGGCGGCGTTGCGAATCACCCGGTGGGGCGCGGGCCAGCTGAGGCCGAAGAGCTCGGTGAGGATCGTCTCCTCCGCCCCCAGCAGGCGCCGCTTGTACTCGGGGTGCGCGCGGCTCTCGTCCGAGAGCAGGAAGCGCGTTCCGGCGACGGCGGCGCTCGCCCCCGCCTCGAGCGCCTGGCGAACGTCGGCGCGCTCCGCGATCCCGCCGGCGAGAAGCAGCGGATAGCTGGGGGGCAAGGCAGCCCTGATGCGCTCGAGCAACTCCAGGGCCGGCAGGCTCCCGCGCACGTGGCCGCCGGCCTCGACACCCTGGACGATCACCGCGTCGGCACCTGCGGCGTAGGCCGAGCGCGCCTCGGCCACCGAGCCGCACTGGTGGGCCCAGAAGCCGCCGGCGCGGCGCTTCGGCGCGCCCCAGAAGGTGACGATCACATCGGCCCCCGCGGCTGCCTCGAACCAGCTTCTCCGGGCAAAGGGAAGCAGCACGTTCACGGCGATCGGCCGCTCGGTCAGCGCTCGCGCGGCAGCCAGCTCCCGCCGGATCGCCTGCGGGCCGGCCACCGCGATCGTCCCCAAGCCGCCGGCCTCGCTGACCGCGGCCGCCAGCTCGTGGCGGCTGATCGCGCCGCCCATGCCAGCCTGGACGATCGGGGTGGAGAGGCCGAGCTGGTCGAGGAGCGACACGCGGCGATAATGCCACGGTGGCCGAAGCGTTCAAGCTCGTAGTGCTCGCCTCGGGTTCGGGCACCAACCTGCAGGCGATCCTCGACACGCTGCACGGGCGCGAGGGGATCGAGGTGGTTGGGGCCGCATCCGACAAGCCCGGTGCACGGGCGCTGGAGCGCGCTCGGCGGGTCGATGTCGAGACCGCGGTCTTCCCCCGCGACGAGTACAGCGGCCGTGAGGCGCGCGACGTGGCGATGGCTGGGTGGATCGAGGAGCGCAGCGCCGACCTCGTCGTCCTCGCCGGCTATATGCAGTTGCTCTCCCCCACCTTCGTCGCCCGCTTCCGGGCGCGGATCGTCAACGTCCACCCGGCGCTGCTGCCCGCCTTCCCCGGGCTCGACGCGATCGGCCAGGCGCTCGAGGCGGGGGTCGAGACGACCGGCGTCACGGTCCATTTCGTCGACGAGGGAGTCGACACCGGCCCGCCGATCGTGCAGCGCGAGGTCGCCGTGCCGGCGGACCGCGATCGAGGGCGGCTCGAGCAGGCGATCCACGCGGTCGAGCACGAGCTCTACCCGGAGGCGATCCGCATGATCGCGCAGGGCCTAGTTAGGATCGACGCAGACGACCCCAGGGTCGTCGTCACCGATGAGTGAGGCCGCCGCCGACACCCGATCCGAAGCCGTGAGCAACGGCGCGATCCGGGTGCGCCGGGCGCTGATCTCGGTCTCCGACAAGACCGGGGTCGCCGACTTCGCCAAGACGCTCGCAACGCAGGGCGTCGAGATCCTCTCCACCGGCGGGACCGCCAGCGCGCTGCGCGAGGCGGGGCTGGAGGTGACGGACGTCTCCGAGTTCACCGGCCAGGAGGAGATCCTCGGCGGCCGCGTGAAGACGCTGCACCCGCGCCTGCACGCGGCGCTGCTCGCCCGTCGCGGCGACCCGGAGCACATGGCAATCCTGGAGCGTGAGGGGATCGAGCCGATCGACCTGGTCTGCGTCAACCTCTATCCCTTCGAGCAGACCGTCGCCGCGCATGACGTCGACCCCGACGTCGCGGTCGAGAACATCGACATCGGCGGGCCGACGATGATCCGCGCCGCCGCGAAGAACCACGAGGGCGTCGCCGTCGTCGTCAAACCGGAGTCCTACGACGCGGTCTGCGCCGAGCTGGAGGAGAGCGGCGGCGAGGTCTCGGCCTCGACCAGCCACTGGCTGGCCAACGAGGCCTTCGCCCAGACGGCCCGCTACGACGCCGCGATCAGCCGCTGGTTCTCGACCTCATACGAGGACTTCCCCGAACACCTGACGGTCTCCTACGAGAAGGAGCTCGACCTCGCCTACGGCGAGAACCCGCACCAGCGGGCGGCCCTCTACTCCGAGGCTGGCCTGCGCAGTCACGTCCTCGCCGGAGTCTCGAAGCTGCACGGCAAGGCGCTCTCCTTCAACAACGTGCTCGACCTCGACTCGGCGCGGCGGCTGAACGAAGACTTCGATCCGCCCGCCTGCACGATCGTCAAGCACAACAACCCCTGCGGGGTGGCGGTCGGCGAGGACGCGCTCCACGCCTATCTCAAGGCGCTCGCCTGCGACCCGATCTCCGCCTACGGCGGCGTGATCGCGCTCAACCGGCCGGTCAGCGTGGCGCTGGCCGAGGCGCTGCACGAGAACTTCGTCGAGGTGCTGTTCGCGCCCGGCTTCGAGGACGGCGCGCTGGAGGTGCTGCAGCGCAAGGAGGCGATCCGCATCCTCTGCGACGAGGAGCGCCGCCAGCCCGACCCCGCGGAACGCGACGTCAAGCGGGTCCGCGGCGGCCTCCTGATCCAGGACCGCGACGGCGACCCCGAGCCGCGCCAGATGATGGAGACGGTGACCAAGACCGAGCCGAGCCAGGAGCAGTGGGACGATCTGCTCTTCGCCTGGACGGTCGTCCGCCACGTCCGCTCCAACGCGATCGTGATCGCCAGGGGCGGCGCAACGCTCGGCATCGGCGCCGGCCAGATGAGCCGTGTCGACTCGGTCCGCCTCGCGGTCGAGAAGTGCCGCGACGCCCGCGGCGAGGACGCCGGCGGCCTGCTCGCCGGCTCAGCCGTCGCCTCAGACGCCTTCTTCCCCTTCGCCGATGGGCCCCAGGCGGCGATCGACGCCGGCGCCAACTCAGTGATCCAGCCCGGCGGCTCGAAACGCGACGCCGAGGTGATCGAGGCCTGCGACTCAGCCTCGATCCCGATGGTCTTCACCAAGCACCGGCATTTCCGGCACTAACCAGTCGACATGGCCGACCGCTACGTCTTCTCGGACGAGGCCGGCAATTTCGATTTCTCGCGGAAATCTGGGGCGAGTCGCTATTTCATCCTCGGCACCGTCACCGCGAACGATTGCCACGTGGGAGACCGACTCTTGCAGCTACGACGCGAGATGGGCTGGCGTGGAACCCATCTCGACAAGGTCTTCCACGCAACGGACGACCCCCAAGCGGTGCGCGACGAGGTGTTCGACATTCTCGCCCGAGGCAACTTCCGGATCGACGCGACCATCCTCGAGAAGTCAAAAGCGCAGCCCCATCTGCACCAGGAATCCGCCCTGTACAAGATGGCTTGGTTTCTGCACTTCAAGCACGTTGCGCCGCTGATAGCGGGACCTGACGACCGGCTATTCGTCGTCGCGTCGCGCCTTGGCACGAAGAAGAAGCGTGGAAGCTTTCATACGGCGGTCGACGACGTCGTGGATCAGGTCTCTCCGTGTGCATCCCATCGGGTTGCGTTCTGGCCCGCCGAAAGCGATCCGTGCCTGCAGGTCGCGGACTATTGCGTCTGGGCCATACAGCGCAAGTGGGAGAGAGACGACAGTCGTTCCTATGACCTGATTCAGGACAAGATCGAGTCGGAGTTCGACGTCTGGTCGATCGGCTCGACTCACTACTACTGAGTGCGGCGTCGAGCGCTTTAGCAAAAGGCCCCCGGACAGCTAGCCATAGGCAGAGCCCAGGGGCTCTTTCGCCGTCCGAGAGCCAAGTACGCTTCAAAAGCATAGGGAAGGGAACGGACGGCGCCAGGCCCGCCTGGCTCTTGGAGGTTCAGCTCAGCTGCTTCTGCGCCGCGCTGGCGCGACGCACGTGATCGCAGACTTCCTCCGGGGTCTCGGCGATGAGCAGCAGCTCTTTGTCGCCGGGGGAGATCAGGCCTTCGTCCTCCAGCTGGACGTCGATCCAGCCGAGCAGCGGCTGCCAGAACTCGCTCCCGACGAGGATCGTCGGGAAGTGCTGGACCCGGTGCGTCTGGATCAGGGTGAGGCTCTCGAACAGCTCGTCGAGCGTGCCGAAGCCGCCGGGGAAGATGACAAAGGCGCGGGCGTAGCGGACGAACATCAGCTTGCGGGCGAAGAAGTAGTGGAACTGGAGGCTGCGGTTGACGTATGGGTTGACGTGCTGCTCGTGCGGCAGCTCGATGTTGAGGCCGACCGAGAGGCCGCCGGCCTCGGCGGCGCCGCGGTTCGCCGCCTCCATCAGCCCCGGCCCGCCACCGGTGATGACGGTGAAGCCGTGGCGAGCCAGACAGGCGCCGGTCTCGCGACAGAGCTCGTACCAGCGGTGGCCCTCGCCGATTCGGGCCGAGCCGAAGACCGAGACGCCGTCGTCGACGTCGCGCATGGCGTCGAAGCCGGCGTCGGCCTCGGCCCGGATCCGGTCGAGGCGGCGCTCGTCTTCGGCCTCGACGTCGCAGGGAACCTGGAGCAATCGTTTGTCAGCGGAGGGGCTCATATCCGCAGCAGGCCTTCGTCGAGGCGGCGAGCGAGCATCTCGCTGATCTGGTCGCTGCTCTCCCGATCCAGCTCGAGCACGTTCGCCTCGAGCTCGCCGATGCCGTCGAAGCTTCGCCAGAGCTGCTCCAAGGCGGCCGCGTCGACGCTCGGCCCCCCTTCGCGCTCCTGCACGCGCTCGACGCATATCGCCATGGGTGCGCGCAGCACGGCCAGCGCGACGTCGTGCCCTGCCTCGCGCAGGGCGTCGCGCACCGGCTCGAGGAACCAACCGGGGATAACGATCCCATCGATGACGGTGAAGTAGCCAGCCGCCGCATAGCCCGCGGCCGCCTCGGCGACGATCCGCATCACGACCTGGTTCTGCTCGGCGGACTCCGGCTTCCACGGCTCCACGTAGTCGGAGTGGATGAACTCGAAGAACCGGTCGGATTCGAGGTGGACCGCGCGAGGGAAGCGGGCAGCAAGCGCGGCGGCCGTCGTGGTCTTCCCGGCCCCGGGCGGCCCGGTGATGATCAGGACAGGCGGATCACTCGGCACGGTCAATGCCCCCGACGGGATTCGAACCCGCGCCGCGCGGCTTAAAAGGGGTCCTATCGCCCATAGCCTGCTTCCTTGTGAGCTCAGCCAGCGTGACCATCAAGCTCCCTCGGTAAAAGGCTCCAATCGGAGCTGGACCATCGGACTCTGAAGATGCGGAAGCCTTGACTACGATCAATCCTGGCAAGAGCCAACTAGCCTCGCCCGCTTTCCCCTCATACTTATGGACCAAGCACGGCTGGCGGTACGAAGTGAAGCTGCCCCAGCGGTATACGATCGCGCTTGACCTCCATTTCCGGGAGGAGGAAAAACGTGTTGCCACTCGATATGTCGAGCACAGCATGACTCGGATCGATGCGCCAAAGGCCCCCCGATTGGCTGGCGTCCTCCCACCGCGTTGGGGCAAACCGCGCCCTCAGTGTCGTCACCTCACCTTGTAAGACGTTGACGGAACTGAACGTCACGCGGTAATACTCGCCGTCATTTGGCCCGTCCCAAACAATCAGCGGTTCGGTCGTCGTGAAGGTGGTGAACCCTGCGGGATTCTCGTAGTCAATAACCGTCTCCTGCATCGACTGCTCCACCGCGAAGCCGCTCGCGAGCGATCCCGCGGGCCTTCCAAGTGACCGGCGCCATCGAATGTGTCCCCATATGCCGTGGAGGAGGGCGACCGGCACGCGCTGAGCGAGAAACTCGCGAAGCCACGGAATGCTCAGTGGGTGGTCAAGGTTGTCGGCGACATCGGCCAACAACCGTGCGCGTGAGCTGAATGACTCGTCCGGCACCAATCTCCTCTGACAAGAAATACGACGATGAGAAGGCTACCCCGCGAGTGATGCACCTTGCGGCGTGGTCGTAGACTCACCCAAAGCGCCGCTGCTCTCGAAAGCAGCAAAGAGTGCGGCGGCTGCGTTGAGGTCGCCGTCGACGGTGATCGCGCCATCGGCCGCGGCCTCACTGATCGTGCGGCGGCCGGCGCCGAGGGCCGCGACGGTCGCGGGGTCCATCGAGATCATGGTGTCCGGTGTGGCTGTTCCCGGGGAGAGCAGTTCGGCATGTCCGTCGTGTACGCGCAGGAGCGCTGAGGTGTCGCGGATGCGGAACTCGTAGGTCGCCTCGATGCCTGCGAGCGCCAGCGGGTCGGCGGGCTGGGTGAAGGGCAAGACGCACCAGGTCGCGCTGTACTGGCGGTTCCCTGGGGCCTCTGGAACGGCGTGGCGCAGGCCCCACGTGATGAGCGGGCCCAGGGCTGCGGCCAGTTCGTGGCCGGCGGGCGCGAGGTCGTACACCGTTGCGGCGGTCGGTGGGGGAAGCAGCCGTCGTTCGATCACTTCGCCGTTCTCGAGTTTCGCCAGCCGCTTGGCCAGCAGGCTCGTGCCGATACCCGGCAGGCCGTCGGCGAGATCGGTGTAGCGCTTCGGTCCCGACATCAGCTCGCGGACGATCAACAGAGTCCAGCGCTCGCCGACGAGGTCAAGCGCGCCGGCAAGACCGCAGTACTGGCCGTACGAGCGCTCCGTCACCAAACCCCTCCTTCATAAAGTTATGCCGCTACTTTCTTTTCTTATGTTAGCGTTGCGAGGGCTCGGATCGTCGCGGATCGGGGAGGACATCGTGGAAGAGACCAACGAGCTGATCATCATCGGCGGAGGCATCACCGGGCTCAATGCGCTGGCTGTCGCCAGCCGCTACCTCTCCCCGCGCGACCGGGTCGTCCTCGTCGACAGCCGCCCCCGCGCCGGAGGGATGTGGGTGGACACCTACGACTTCGTCCGGCTGCACCAACCCCACCCGATCTTCACCGCCGGCAACATCGCCTGGCAGCTGGACAAGCCGGCCAGCCACCTGGCGACCCGCGACGAGGTGCTCGACCACCTGCGCTACTGCGTCGACGTGGTGCGCACGAAAGTGGATCTCGACGAGCGTTTCGGCTGGGAGTACATCGAGCACGCCGAGGCTGGCGGCACCGTAACGGTAACCGTGCGGGGCCCGGACGGTCGGAATGAGACCCTGACCGCCAAGCGGTTGATCAAGGCGTACGGCAACGACGTCCTGCCCAGCTCACCGCTGTCGCTCTCGAGCGCCGCCGTTCGCTCGACCACTCCAGAGGCACTGTCGGGCCTGATCGCCGAGCGACCTGAGGACAGCAGCCCGGTCTGGATCATCGGCAGCGGCAAGACCGCCATGGACGTCGCCCTGATGCTGCGCCGGGAATGCCCTGGGCGCGAGCTGAACATGGTGGCCGGCTCGGGCACGATGTTCAGCCGTCGCGAGACGTTCTTCCCGACCGGCCCGAGACGCTGGTACGGCGGTACCCGCATCAACGCGATGCTGCGCCAGGTCGCTCTCCGCTTCGATGGCACCAACGAGCAAGACGTCGCCGCATGGTTCGCCGACACCTACGGCATCAGCCCGTCGGCCGAGCCGGCCAACTTCTTCAGCGCCTACCTGTCCGACGCCGAGTGCGCCGACGTGCGGGCAGGGATGCAACGCATCGAGCCCGGACACCTCGATGACGTGCTCGACACGACCGACGGGCCTGCGATCGCCCTTCGCGACGGCCGATCGCTGGCGATCCCCGCCGACAGCTGGATCGTGAGCTGCACCGGCTACCTCGCCCAGCCACGACGTCCATACGAGCCCTTCGTCTCGGACACGGGCAACGTGCTGTCGATCCAGCTGCGCTCGAGCGTCACGGGGCCCTTCACGTCGTTTGCCGGTTACCACCTGACGCACCTCATGTTCCGCGACAAGCTCCGCGCCGCGCGACTGTACGAGCTCGACCTCGAGGACCTCGCGACGAAATCGCGGTCCGCGATCATCTGGGCCTCGATCACGCTGTCGATGTACAACCTCGGCCGCATCGCCCGCGCGCTGCCGCCCAAGGTCATGATCGACTGCGGCCTGGACTTCGACCGCTGGTACCCAAGGGCCCGGCGAATGGCCGGAGCCACCGCGCTCCTCGCAACCCAACCCTGGGACTCTTCCCGCTACCGCAAGACGCTGGACACGCTTGGCGAGCGATTCGACGTGCAGGTCGGCCCGGCGCACCGCTAGGCAGCATAGGGAGACGGCTTGGCGACGCCAGCCAAAGTTTCGCGCGGTGCGATTCGTGTCGTCGCAGGAGATGCGACGGATGCCCCCTCGCCGCGCTCCTGCGGCACTCGCCTCTCCTGCTCATGGTCGGTCCGACCTCTGCGCCGCAATCTGCGCGCAGGCGCTTGGCCCAGATCAGCGAATCGAGCAGGCTTGACAAGTCCTGCCACGAGATGCTTAGATACTTGACTTAGTCAAATGACTAACAAGCTTGCCCCAGAAGAGAGTGGAGTTGCGGGCGACCGCTCGATCAGGCAGGTCAACGTCGCGGCGTTTCTCGACGCCGCGGAGCGGCTCTTGGTCAGAGAGGGAGCGGCGGGGATCTCGACCCGACAGCTGGCCCGGGAGGCCGGGCAGAACCACGGCCTCGTTCACTACTACTTCGGCTCGGTCGACGAGCTGCTGCTGCAGACCCTGGAGCGATTCACCGGCCGTGTTCTCGAGCGCCAGCGGGCGATGTACGCGACGGCGGCGCCGTTCGCCGAGAAGTGGCGCACCGCCGTCGCCTACATCGAGGAGGACCTGGCGTCGGGTTACCCAAAGGTCTGGGCGGAGCTGGAGGCGCTCGCCTGGCACAAGCCCGAGCTGCGCGAGCGGCTGAACGGTGTCAGCGAGAAATGGCGCTTATTGCTTCGCGATGCCCTGGCGGAGGCAATCGAGGAGTACGGCCTCGACCCCGTCCGCTTCTCGGCGGAGTCCTGGGCGGCGCTGGTGATGCAGTTCAACAAGGGCCTGCTGTACGAGCGCCTGCTCGGCTTCGACCGCGGCCACGCCGAGTTACTCGCCTCGATCGACAACTGGCTTACCTCACTCGAGGAGGGGAAGAAGTGAGGGCCGGCGCCCTCATCGTGCCGAGCGCGGAGTCGGCCGGCCCTGAGGGCGAGCAGAGCCGGGCCCGCTATCCGGACAGCGAGGGTTTCGTAGAGCGCGACGGGATGAACCTCTTCTACGAGGTCTACGGCGAGGGCGAGGAGACCATCTTCCTGCTTCCGACCTGGTCGCTCGTCCATTCTCGCTTCTGGAAGATGCAGGTCCCCTACTTCGCCCGCCACTTCCGCGTGCTGACCATGGACGGGCTGGGCAACGGCCGTTCCTCCCGGTGCCGCGACCCGCGCCGCTACGAGGCCGCCGAGTTCGCCCGCGACTGCCTTGCCGTGATGGACGCGACCGGCACGGAGCGCGCGGTCATGGCGAGCTGGTCGCGCGGCGCCCAATACCAGCTGGAGATGGCACGGCTCGCCCCCGAACGCGTCGCGGGCGCTGCCTTCATCGGCCCGATGTTCCCGTACACGCCGTCGCAGTACTCGTTCCTGCTCCACCGCTGGACCCCAGCGATCTTCCGGATGCCGATGCCGGCCTACCGCTGGTGGGGGCGGATGAATGCAAACCACTGGCGCCAGGCCTACCCGGAGTTCGCGGACTGGTTCCTCTCACGATGCCTGCCCGAGCCGCACTCGACCAAGGGCATCGAGGACGGGGTGGGATGGGCTCTGGACACCGACCCCGAGACGCTGATTGCCACGATCGAAACGCCCATACACAGCGACCGCCGCACGCTTCGTGAGCTTGCGCGAGGAGTCCAATGCCCGGTGCTCGTGATCCACGGCGACCGGGACAAGATCACTCCTCTGCGGGACGGTCGGGCTCTGGCCCGGCTCGCCGGCGCCGAGCTCGAGGTGGTCAAAGGCGCCGGCCACTTCCCGCACGGGCGCAAGCCGGTCCGGGTCAACCTGGCGCTGCGCGACTTCTCCGAAAAGGCATTCAGGCACAAGCGCAAGCGCCGCGACGACAATGTCTACCGCCCTGACGGGCGTCCGCGGGCCCTCTACATCTCCTCGCCGATCGGGCTCGGCCACGCGCAGCGCGACATCGCGATCGCCCGTGAGATGCGCCGCCTCAATCCCGACCTGCGGATCGACTGGCTCGCTCAGGACCCGGTCACCAGGGTGCTGGAGGCGGAGGGGGAGCAGATCCATCCCGCCAGCGCTCATCTGGCCAACGAGTCCCGGCACATCGAGTCGGAGTCCGCCGAGCACGACCTGCACTGCTTCCAGGCGCTGCGCCGCATGGACGAGATCCTCGCCGCCAACTTCATGCTCTTCCACGATGTCGTGCGCGACGAGCGTTACGACCTTTGGATCGGAGACGAGGCCTGGGAGCTCGACTACTACCTGCATGAGAACCCAGGTGAGAAGCGGGTCCCGTTCGCGTGGCTGACCGACTTCGTCGGCTTCCTGCCGATGGACGAGAGGAATGAGCGCGAAGGCTTCCTGACCGCTGACTACAACGCCGACATGGTCGACCACGTCGCCGAGCACCCCGAGGTTCGTGACATGGCGTTGTTCGTGGGCAACCCCGACGACATCGTCCCCGAGCGACTCGGACCACAGCTGCCGGCGATCCGCGACTGGACCGAGCGCCACTTCGACTTCACCGGCTATGTGACCGGCTTCGACCCTGCTGACCTTGGCGATCGCACCAGGCTGCGCTCCGAGCTGGGTTACGGCGACGACGAGCGGGTCTGCATCGTCACCGTCGGCGGCTCGGGCGTCGGGGCGGACCTGCTGCGACGAGTGATCACCTCCTTTCCTGCGGCCAAGGAGAGGGTCCCCGACCTGCGCATGATCGTCGTCGCGGGGCCGCGAATCGACCCGGCCTCGCTTCCCTCGCATTCCGGTCTCGAGGTTGTCCCCTATGTGCACAACCTCTACCGCCACCTGGCGGCCTGCGACCTGGCAGTCGTCCAGGGCGGGCTCACGACGGCGATGGAGCTAACCGCGCAGAAGCGGCCGTTCCTCTACTTCCCGCTGCGCCACCACTTCGAGCAGAACTTCCACGTTCGCCATCGGCTCGAACGCTACGGAGCTGGTCGTCGCATGGATTTCGATGACTCCCCGCCAGAGCGGATCGCGGCGGCGATCGCCGAAGAGATCGGCCGTGACGTCGAATACCGAGATGTCGAGGTCGACGGCGCCGCCCGCGCCGCACGACGCCTCGTAGAGCTGCTCTAACAGCCGCGTCGCAACAAAATTGGTACCCGACTGGTACCCGCACAAGGCCCATAGCGGGGGCAGGATTCGAACCTGCGACCTTCGGGTTATGAGCCTGAACGAGATGGCCTCGATCTCGTCGGCGTCGGGCCAACCGATGCGATGAGCATGAGAGCCGTAGACCGTGGCCATATCGCAGGGGAAGCGGCATGATCTCGCTGTGGTTTCTGACTCTCCACTGTTTCCGGATGTTGCCCGGCGCGACCCCCAACCTAAGCGGGCGCACGAAAGCGACTATGGCTTCTTTCAGCGAGTCGACGATCCCGCCTGCAACCCCATACGAGATCTGCTCAGCGAGTGGTTCGAGCGATTCGCCAGCTTGCAGGATTCGGAGGCGGTAGCAGACCCCCGCCAGAGAGATGGGTTGCAACGGGCGCTACGCGTCTGGATCGATTCCGAGCGTTGACACCTAGCGAAGAGTCAGCTGATCTGGCGGTGAAAGGACGGCATCCCGAAGCACGAACCGCCCGTGCCGCACCCGCACAGAGATGGTCTCGGCACCACTTTGCAGAAGGACGGCATGGGTTCCCTGCGGTGCCACACCAACGATGACGCGTCGGCGCGAGACCGGGTTCACCGAAGTATTCGCGATTCCACGACGCAACGCCTGATTGACGATCCCGCAAACGGTCCCGATCGATCGGGAGTCCGGGCTCACCGCAACGATGCAGAGGCGATTGACACCTGGAGCCAGCCAGTGGCCACCCGGCAGCGAAGTTGGGATTCGTCGGGCGAGATTCCATTTCATTCCGGCGAACGGCACACGCAGCCTTTGTCTGATGGCGAGAGGAAGGCCATCGCGAGGAGTACGCAGCAGTGGGAAGTTGGACAGCAGCAAGGGGGAGATATTGTCGTCAGTAACAGCCCCTCCTGACGCAGTGCTTGGAATCGACTCGATTCTATTGGACGCTTGACCACTGCCCTCTCGGACGGCGCCACATGCCGACACACTCATTGAGAGTACGAGCGCGAGCATCACGCCTAACCACCATCTCCCCGACGCCACGGTGGAGGCCACTGCCTGATGCTCGCGCTTACTCGGCATTTCTTCAGGGCACAGGACTAGCTGTCACGACATGCAGCGCCGTTGGCATCTAGGGAAAGGTTAATCCTTCACCGACTTTGGTGTGGGCAGCCGCGGTACCTATTACCCACGGGGAGTGTGGTCCTAGCGGCACACTGACAGAAGCCCACATGCCGGTAGGCGCGCAGGTCCCTGAATACAAATCCGCACCGACACATACTCCGGTAGCCGTTCCCCACGCTTGGCCATTGCCCATAATGCGGGCAGCACCCCAGCACTTGTTCGCATTGTTGATTGTCGCTCCTCCACAGTAGAAGGCTGCCGACGCCGATGACGCGAGAGCCATCGTGACGAGTAGCGCCGCTAACACTGCCAAGAGAAACCCGCCCATTTTTAAGGTATGCATTTGCTTCCTCCTTGAGTTGAACGGAACAGATTTCACAGTGGCTAGGTGTCCTGCCCACCACGCTTCCTCAGACAATGACGACTGCGCCACTGCGATGAACGAGACTTCTTGATTATACTCAAATAAGTTAAGTTTTCTCCACTCTCTAGAGACAGGTGTCGTACTGCGCTCATACGCTTCACTGGCGCCGCGATCGATTGCCTGTCGCTGGCATGCGACGGGCAGGAGCATCCCCGAGGGGATCGAGGCGAGCGTGGTGAGAAACTCGTCGAGGGACGGCGAGCGAGCGCCGCAGCGAGGCGCCGATGTGCCGCTCTCGCTGTTCGCACCCCCGCCTTTCCGGGACGGCGGTGGTTGCCTTCGCGCAGTAGGTCGCGCTCTACCCGTTGCTGCTGTTCGTGGCGATCTACTTTCAGGTCGGGCTGGGTCTCTCCCCCACCGAGACGGGGTTGCGCATCCTGCCGCTGACGCTCGCCTCGTTCTACTTGAGCCAGCTTGAATCGCCGGCACTCAGTCCGATGATCTCCGGATTGAAATCGGCCCAAACAATTGCCGGTAGACCAAGGTCTCTTTGAAATTGCTCGGTCGCCCAACGGGCTCCTTGGTACCCAAATGCGGTACCCACGGGAGCCGATACGTCGATCCAATGTAGGCCGTGACGGCGGCATTGGGCGCTTGTCACTGAGTGCCCCCGGCGGGATTCGAACCCGCGCCGCGCGGCTTAAAAGGCCGCCGCTCTAACCAACTGAGCTACAGGGGCGCGCCGATCAGGATAGCTCCGGCAGGCCCTCCTCGGGGGTCGAGGCCTCGGCATGGGTGCGGCGGGGGATGCGGCCGGCCCGGCGAGCGGCGTGGCCGGCCTCGACCGCGCCGCGCAGGGCGCGGGCCATCGTGGCCGGATCCTCGGCGCCGAAGATCGAGGAGGCCGCCATTACCGCATCACAGCCAATCTCCATCGCCAGGGCGGCGTCGGAGGCGGTGCCGATGCCGGCGTCGAGGACGACCGGGACCTCGGCCTGCTCGGCGATGATCGCGACGTTGTAGGGGTTGCGGATACCCGCGCCGGAGCCGATCGGCGAGCCCAGTGGCATCACCGCGGCGCAGCCGGCCTGCTCGAGGCGGCGGGCGAGGATCGGGTCGTCGTTGGTGTAGGGGAGGACGGTGAAGCCCTCGCCAACCAGGGTCTCGGCGGCGGCGAGCAGCTCGACCGCGTCCGGGTAGAGGGTGCGGTCGTCACCGATCACCTCGAGCTTGATCCAATCGGTCTCGAACGCCTCGCGGGCGAGGCGGGCGGTGCGGACCGCGTCGCGGGCGGTGAAGCAGCCGGCGGTGTTGGGCAGGGCGAAGAGGCCGAGCCGGTCGAGGACGTCGAGCACCGACCCCTTCGCCGCGGGATCGATTCGGCGCAGCGCGACGGTGACGATCTCGGCGCCCGAGGCCAGTAGCGCCTCCTCCATCTGCTCCAGCGAGCGAAAGCCGCCGGTGCCGGCGATCAGCCGTGAGGCCCACTGGCGCCCGGCCAGCTCCCAGGTCTCGGCGCCCCCCTGGATCGCGGCCAGGACCTCGACGCTGTGACCCTCGGAAAGCGGCGTCGCCTCCCACTCGCCGCGCGGCACGACCTCCCCGTCGAGCGCCACGGCGACGCCGCGCCCCCCCTGCTCGGCGCCGCTCTCACGCACGGCGTCGGCGAGGGTCGCCGCGGCCGGCAGCTCGCGCGGCTCGCCGTTCAGCTCGATCTTCATCTGACTCTCTCCATCGCGTGGTTGAGGTTTGAACCGCTATCCGGCTCAAAGCTCAACCGCGTCGCCAGTTGGTCGACGACGGTCGCCGCCGTGAGCGGCGCCAGCAGGATCCCGTTGCGGTAGTGCCCCGTCGCCCAGAGCAGCCCCTCGACGCCGCTCGGACCGACCAGGGGGAGGTTGTCGGGCGTGCCCGGGCGCAGGCCGGCGGTCACCTCGACCAGCTCCATCTCGGCGACGTCTGGCAGCAGACGGTAGGCCTCGCGCAGCAGCTCGTGGACGCCGCCCGCGGTGACGGCGGTGTCGAAGCCCTGCTCCTCGACCGTGGCGCCGACGACCAGGCGCCCGTCGGGGCGCGGCACCAAGTAAACGCGCTCGGAGGCGACGATTCGCTGACAGGGCGCCGCGCCGTCGCGCGAGCGCAGCTCGAGGATCTGGCCCTTGACCGGGCGCACCGGCGGGCGGGCGGGCTTGGGGAGCCACTCGGCCTGCCCCGACCAGGCGCCCGCCGCGAGGACGACCGAGGCGGCGCGCAGCTCCTCACCGCTGGCGGTGCGGACGCCGGCGATGCGCTCGCCGTCGCGCAGCGCCGCCTCCACCCCGGTCCCGGTCAGCAGATCCACCTTCTGCTCGGCGTCGAGTGCGGCCAGAAGCGCATCCATGAGGGCGCGAGGGTCGACCGAAGCCTCCTCCGGCGCGTGCACGCCGCCGTTGAAGGAAGGAGTGAGGCCAGGCTCCAGATCGCGGCAGCGACGCGGCGGCAGCCACTCAGCGCCAAGGCCGAGTGAGCGCTGAAGCTCGTGCACGCGGCGCAGCTCCGCCGCCTCGTCGCGGTCGAGCGCGACGTGCAGGGCGCCATCGCGGCGATAGCCGGTGGCGACGCCGCTGGCGCCCTCCAGCTCGGCGACGAAGTCCGGGTAGAGCTGCGACGCGGCGAGGGTCAGCTTCAGCAGCTCGGGCTCACCGAAGGCAAGCTCGCCCACAGGCGCCAGCATCCCGGCTGCGACCCGCGTCGCCCCGGCCGGAGGCCGCGAGCGCTCGACCACCGCCACCCGAGCGCCGCGCTGCGCGGCGCGCCAGGCGCAGGAGAGGCCGACGATGCCGCCCCCGACGATCACTGCGTCGTACCCGCTTCGCTCGTTCATTCTTGCCTCCGCCGGCATTACCCGGATCAGGTCTAGACGGTCGGCGGCCTCGATGCCGCCCTCTCAGCCTTGGCACCCGGCAGGGCTCCATCGGCTCCCGTTACTCCCCCGATGCTACCCCTCTCGCGAGCCTCGCAAGCCATAATCGGGATATGAGCTTGGCGCCCCCTGAGTCCCGCGGCCCCCTGCGACGCGAGCGGCTGCGCACGGCGCGGCTCTACTTCGTCTGCGAGGCGCGCCCAGGCGGCCGCGACCCCGAAGCGCTGCTCCAGGCCGCGCTCGGCGGCGGCGTCGACATCGTCCAGCTGCGTGAGAAGGAGCTGGGTCGCGAGGAGATCCAGCGCTCGGCGCAGACCTTCCGCCGCCTCTGCGACACCTACAGCGCCCTCTTCATCGTCAACGACGACCCCTGGCTGGCGCGGACCTGCGATGCCGACGGCGTCCACGTCGGCCAGGACGACGCCTCGGCGGCCGAGGCGCGCGAGCTGCTGGGACCGGAGGTGATCATCGGCCTCTCGACCCACTCGCAAGAGCAGCTCGCGGCAAGCGCCGAGCAGCCGGTGGACTACGTCAGCGTGGGGCCGATCTGGGAGACGCCGACGAAAGCTGGACGGCCCGGCGTCGGCCTCGGCTTGGTCGAGCACGCCGCCACCGCGGCCCCCCACCCCTTCTTCGCGATCGGCGGCATCGACCCGTCGAACGCCGGCGAGGTCGTCGGCGCCGGAGCGCGGCGGCTCGGCGTCGTGCGGGCGATCCGCGATGCCGCAGAGCCGACCGCGGTGGCGGAAGCGCTGCGCGGCGCCTTCGATGCCGTCGGCGAGGCGGCGCCCGGTGCCTGACAGCTCCGACGCCCCGCGCAAGCGCAAGCAGCGCGGCAGCGACTCGCCGGCTCCCGGCGCAAAGCCCACCCCGCGTGAGCGGATGCAACGGGGCTACGCCCGCGCCGAGGAACGCAACCAGGAAGTGCGCGAGAGCCTCGAGCCGCTGGAGGAGGGCGAGCGGCCGCTTGTAGTGACGATCGGCGCCGTGGTCGCAGGCCTGATCTGCGCCTCGATCCTCGTCGGCTACCTGGCCGGGGTCGAGGTCGAAGGCGACAAACCACGCCTGGCCCAGGTGCTCGCCCCCGCCCTGATCATGGGCGTGATGGCCTGGGGCATGTGGCGCGCCCGCTATTGGGCCGTGCTCGGCTTCCAGCTGCTGCTCGTCTTCCTAATCTTCAGCGCCGTCTTCGGCCTCGCAGTGCAGGCGTCGAGCCTGGCGGAGATCGCGACGACGCTTGGCCTTCTCGTCGTCTCCGGCACCTTCTTCTTCTTCATGGTCAAGGCGATGGCGCGGATCCAGATGCCGAGCCGCGACTGAGCCGGTTCTATAGGCTCAAACTCCTTGGCTGAATCCTTCGACACGATCGTCATCGGCGGGGGCCCTGGCGGCTACGTTGCCGCGATCCGCTCGGCCCAGCTGGGCCGCAAGACGGCCGTGGTCGAGCGCGACAAAGCGGGTGGGCGCTGCCTCAACTACGCCTGCATCCCGGCCAAGACCGTGCTCCGCACCGCCGAGATCTACCACCAGGCGCAGAGCAGCGCCGAGCTGGGCGTCGTGGCCGAGGGCGTGTCGCTCGACTGGGACGCGCTCGGCAAGCGCCGCGCCGCAGTCTCGGAATCGCTCTCCAACGGCGTGAAGATGCTCTGGGACAGAAACAAGGTGACCGTGATCGAGGGCGACGGCTCGCTCACCGCCGAGGGCAACGTCCAGGTCGGCGACGACGTCTACGAGGCCGGCGCCGTGGTGCTCGCGACCGGCTCGGTCGCCCTGCCGATCCCGGGGGTCGAGTTCGGCGACCGCGTGCTCGACACGTGGGGCGCGTGGTCGCTGCCCGAGCGGCCCAAGAAGATCGCGGTCGTCGGCGCCGGCGCCTCGGGTTGCGAGATCGCCTCCGCCTACGGCCGCTTCGGCACCGAGGTGCTGCTGATCGAGATGCTCGGCCAGATCCTCCCCGCCGAGGACAAGGACATGGCGCGGATCGTCGAGAGGGCTTTCAAGAAGCAGAACATCACGATCTCCACCGGTACTCCAGTCGAGAACGTCGAGGCGGGCGGCTCGTCGGTCAAGCTCTCCTACGGCGGCGAGTCGGCGGAGGTCGATTACCTCTGCATCGCCGGCGGCCGCGGCGCCGACGTCGAGGGGCTCGGCCTCGAGGCGGCAGGCGTGGAGCTGGAGGAGAACGGCAAGGTCAAGGTCGACGAGCTCGGCCGCACGTCCAACTCCAAGGTCTACGCGATCGGCGACCTGGTCAACGCCAAGGCGCTCGCCCACAAGGCATCCGACGAGGGCGTCGTCGCGGCCGAGCAGGCCGCCGGCGCCGCGACCCACCCGGTCGACCAGAAGCTCGTCGCCGGCGCCACCTTCTGCCACCCGCAGGTGGCGAGCGTCGGCCTGACCGAGGCGGCGGCGAAGGAGGCCGGGCACGAGGTCAAGATCGGCAAGCTCAAACTGGGCGGGGTCGGCGGGGCGACCGTCTACGACGACAAAGAAGGCATGGTCAAGCTCGTCGTCGACGCCAAGTACGGGGAGATCCTCGGCGCCCACATCGTCGGCAACCGGGCTTGCGACATGATCGCCGAGCTGGTCGCGACGATGGCGCTGGAGGGCGGCTACCAAGAGCTCGCCCGGATCGTTCACCCGCACCCGACGATCTCCGAGGCGATCTTCGAAGCGGCGCGAGCCGTGGACGGCTGGGCGACGCACGCTTGAGCGGCGAGCGTGCCACTTTCTATTTCGACCTGGGCTCGCCTTACGCATACCTGACCGCGGAGCGGATCAGCGGCGTCTTCACCGACGCCGAGCTGGAGCAGCCGGAGTGGCAGCCGATCCTGCTCGGCGGACTCTTCAAGCGCTTCGGCCGCGACTCCTGGTCGAACGGCCCCGAACGGGATGACGGGATCGCCGAGGTCGAACGGCGCGCCGCCGAATACGGGCTGCAGCGCCTGGTTTGGCCCGAGCCCTGGCCCGGCAACACGCTCTTCGCGATGCGCGTCGCCACCTTTGCCAAGCAGACCGGACGAACCGTCTCCTTTGCCCTCGCCGCCTTCCGCCAGGCCTTTGCCGCCGGCCGCGACCTGACCGAGCACGACAACGTGCTGATCGCCGCGGCCGCCTGCGAGCTGCACCCCAACGCGGTCTCGAAGGCGGCGGGGACCGAAGGCGTCAAGCAGGCCCTGATCGAGGCGACCGACAAGGCCGCCGAGCGCGGCGTGATCGGCGTCCCTTCACTGGCCGTCGGCGACGAGGTCTTCTGGGGGGACGACCGGTTGGAGGAGGCGGTCGAAGCGGCGAGCTAAGGTCAGGGAGTGGCAGATCTCCCCGACGCCGGCACCTGTTACGCGCTGCTCGCCCGGATGGCCCTGATCCGCCGCTTCGAGGAGGAGGCGGGCCGCCAGTACCAGCGCGCCAAAGCCGGCGGCTTCCTCCACCTGGCGATCGGCGAGGAGGCGACGATCGTCGGCACCACCTCGGTGATGCGCGACGAGGACTACCTGATCGGCACCTACCGCACCCACGGCCACGCGATCGCCCGAGGCACCGAGCCGAAGCGGGTGATGGCCGAGCTCTTCGGCCGGGTCGAGGGGACCAGCGGCGGCCGCGGCGGCTCGATGCACATCTTCGATCGCGAGCGCCGCTTCATGGGCGGCTACGGGGTGGTCGGCGGCAACCTGCCGATAGCGGCCGGGCTCGCCCTCTCCTCCGAGTACAAGGGGGAGGACGCGGTCACTGTGTGCATGTTCGGCGACGGCGCCTCCAACACCGGCAACTTCGGCGAGACGATGAACCTGGCAGCGCTCTGGCAGCTGCCGGTCTTCTTCCTGGTCGAGAACAACCTCTACGGGATGGGCACCTCGGTCGAGCGGCACTCGGCCCAGACCGATCTCTCCAAGAAGGCAGAGGGCTACGGCATCAGCGGCGAGCGGATCGACGGGATGGACGTGATCGCCGTTCGCGAGGCCGTCGCCGAGGGAATCCGCCAGGCGCGCGAGGAGCGCCGGCCAACCCTGCTCGAGGCCTTCACCTATCGCTACCGCGGCCACTCCGCCGCCGACCCAGAGGTCTACCGCGAGCGCGAGGAGGTCGAGGAGTGGCGCCAGAAAGACCCGATCGAGGCCTTCGCGCAGCGCTGCGTCGAGGCCGGCGTGCTGGGCGAGCGCGAGGTGCAGGAGGTCCGTGACAAGGCCGAGGCGGCGGTGAAGGAGGCAGTCGAGTTCGCCGATGCCTCACCTGAACCGGCGCTCGACAGCCTCTACGAGAACCTCTATGTGGTTGAGCAGGGGGAGGCCTGGTACGCGGTCGACGAGCGCAGCCCCGAGCCGCACCGGGGCGAGGACGAGGAGCACATGCCCGATGCTGCGCGCGAGCTTGCCGAGGCAGGCGCCGCTTACGCGGGGCAGCCGGATGGGCCGCGGCCGAATCCAGCTGTCCAGGGCGATGCCCAGGAGGGAGTCGAGCCGGAGGTGGCCGACTGATGGCGACGCTGCGGATGCGGGAGGCCCTGCGCGACGCGATGGCCGAGGAGATGCGCCGCGACGAGGCCGTCTTCGTGATGGGCGAGGACGTCGGCGTCTTCCAGGGCGCCTTCAAGGTGACCGAGGGGCTGCTGGACGAGTTCGGCGAGCGGCGCGTCCGCGACACTCCGATCTCCGAGAACACGATCGTCGGCGCCGGGGTCGGCGCGGCGATGGGGGGGCTGCGGCCGGTGGTCGAGCTGATGACGGTGAACTTCTCGCTGCTGGCGCTGGACCAGATCGTCAACCACGCCGCCGCGATCCCCTACATGTTCAACGGTCATGCACGGGTGCCGCTGGTGGTCCGCATGCCCGGCGGCGGCGGCCACCAGCTCGGACCCACCCACTCGCACAGCTTCGAGGCGCTCTACCTGCAGGTGCCAGGGCTGCTTGTCGCCTGCCCCTCGACGCCGGCCGACGGTAAGGCGCTGCTGAAGGCGGCGATCCGCGACGAGAACCCGGTGATCTTCATCGAGCACGAGAGCCTCTACGGGATGCGCGGCGAGGTCGCCGAGAACGGCGACGGCGATGAGCTGCGCTTCGGCGAAGCCGCGGTGCGGCGCGAGGGCGGCGACGTGACGATCGTCGGCATCCTCAAGATGGCCCACGTTGCCGAGGAGGCGGCGCGGACGCTGGCGCACGAGCACGGCGTCGAGGCTGAGGTGATCGACCCGCGCACCCTGCGCCCGCTCGACCTCGACACGATCGTCGAGTCGGTGCGCAAGACCAACCGGGCCGTGATCGTCGAGGAGGGCTGGCCCCACGGCGGCGTCGGCGCCAACCTGGCGACGCTGATCACCGAGCAGGCCTTCGATTACCTCGACGCGCCGGTGCAGCGGGTGACCGGGGCTGACGTGCACATGCCGTACGCGAAACGGCTCGAGCAGGCGGCGATCCCGCACGAGGAGCACGTCGTGCAGGCGGCTCTGGCGGCTTTGGAGGGATCGCTATGAGCGTGGCGCTTGGAGAGGGTCTCGGGTGTCCCTCCGGCTTGCTGGGTTTTTCGCCTGGGACGCGGAGGGGCGTCCGAGGAATGCTGGTGGGGCGAAAAAGGGGACGCCGCTTCGCCGGAGGGACACCCGAGACCCTCCGTCCCAACGTCCAGGGAGGAATCGATGCCTGACATCGTCATGCCACGACTGTCTGACTCGATGGAGGAGGGGACCGTTCTCCAGTGGCTGAAAGCTGTCGGGGATGAGATTGCGGTCGGGGATGAGCTGGTCGAAGTCGAGACCGACAAGGCGAACATGGCTTATGAGTCCGACACCGCCGGGACGCTGACTGAGATCCTGGTCGAGGAGGGTGAGACGGTTCCCATCGGCACGCCTATTGCTCGGATCGGCGAGGGTTCGGGGGCTTCAGCTGAGGACGAGCTAGGGACCGAGGAGTCCCGGCCCGCGGGTCCTGTCACGGCAGGGGACCCACCTCCCCCTCCGGTAGCTAAAGCTTCCTCAGGGGAGGTCCCCCCTACCGCGCCACCCGCGGGAGAAGCGTCTGAGTCCGGGGCTTCGACCGCCGAGGAGGCAGCTCCCGCCGCACCACAGGAAGCTCCAGCTGACGGCGACGGGCACAGGCCGAAAGCTTCTCCGCTCGCTAAGCGACTCGCGAAAGAGCAGGGACTCGACTTGAGCAAGCTTGAGGGCTCCGGGCCTGGTGGTCGCATCGTCAAGGCGGATGTCGAGCGGGCGTCTTCCGCGGGTGACGTCGGGGAGGGGGTGTCCGAGCGGGCGCGGCATCCTGTTCCTCGCCCCGCCGACTCGGCGAGAGCCGCATCGCCGCCCGGCGAGGAACCCAGCGCACGGTCGGACACCCCCTCGCCGGCGGCAGGACCCGTGGACCAGGAGCCTGGTCCCTCGGCCGTCCCGGCCGAAACCGCCAAGGGCCAGGTCACCTACGAGGATCTCTCGAAGACCCAACAGGTGATCGCTCGCCGCATGGCCGAGTCGAAGGCGACTGCGCCGCACTTCTACCTGCGGGCCACGGTCGACATGAGCGAGGCGGTCGCGGGGCGGGCGCAAGTGAAGGCCAGGGCGATGCCGGGCGACGTCATCCCCTCCTTCAACGACATGGTGGTCAAGGCGTGTGCGCTGGCGCTGCGCGAGCACCCGCGCGCCAACGGCGCCTACCGCGACGGACGTTTCGAGCTCTACTCGCGGGTCAACGTCGGTGTCGCGGTCGCCGCCGAGGACGCACTGATCGTTCCCACCGTCTTCGACTCCGACCGCAAGGGGCTGCGGCAGATCGCCCAGGAGTCGCGGGCGCTGGCGACCAAAGTGCGCGACGGCCAGATCACCCCGCCCGAGCTCTCCGGCGCCACCTTCACCGTCTCCAACCTGGGGATGTACGGGATCGACGGCTTCTCGGCCGTGATCAACCCACCGCAGGCGGCGATCCTCGCCGTCGGCGCGATCGAGGAGCGCCCGGTCGTCCGCGACGGCGCGATCACGACCGCCCATCTGATGCAAGTCGACCTCGCCTGCGACCACCGCATCCTCTACGGCGCTCCAGCGGCCGAGTTCCTGGCGCGCGTCAGAGCCCTACTCGAAGAGCCGCTTTCCCTCGCCCTCTGACCGAGTGTGGTTGAGGGTTGGGTCGCATAGCGGTTCAAACCTCAACCACACTCCCGGAACAGCGTCAACAGGTTTTCTTGGCGCCCGTTACTGCGTTCCAGGCGCGCGGCAGCGAGAAGTCGGCCGCAACGCGGAAGACTCCCGGCTGGCTAGCTCTCGCCAGCGTCCAGTCGCCGTGCCGGACCAGGCAGCCCTGGCCGCGGGCTATCGACCAGTAGGGCGTGAAGGCGAAGCGGACTAGGAACTCGCCGGGACGGGTGACGTTTAGGGAGAAGCCGTTGTGGCCTACCGAGCGGACGGCTGCCGCGCCCACGCCGAGCGACTGCACCAGCGGGGCCGGGTTGCGCACCTCGTAGACGCGCCAGTGCTCGTCGCTCCAGCGCGGCTCCAGGTAGGGCGGCTCGCTCAGGATCAAGCGCCGCTCGGCGACCGAGGAGTAATCGAGCGGCGCGTCGGGCAAGGCCACGTAGCGGATCGCGTTGTCGTGCAGCCAGGCGCGATAGGCGCGGTCGGTGAGCCGGCCCTCGTCGCGGTAGAAGATGCCGTCCCGCGTCGTGTCCAGCTGGCGCAGCCAGCCACGGGCCAGTTCGAAGTCGGGCGCCAGGTAGGCCGACTCCCAGTGGTTCGCGGTCGGCGGCACCTCGATCCGAGCGGCGTCGCCGCCGTGGTCGCGCAGCCAGCCGGCGACGGGGGCGAAATACTCCGAGGTGGTCGAGGGATCGCCGACGCTGCGGGCGATCTGGCTGACGCTGGCGGTCAGCTGCCAGTAGAGGCCGCCGGCCATGAAGAGGACGAGGAACGAGACGGGGACGCGGGGGCGGCGGGCCAGCACCACCGCGGCGAGCACGGGGCCACCGAAGAGGGCGCCGAGCCGCACCGCGTTGCCCCCCACCGCGTTCGGGACGAGCAAGATCAAGGTTGCCGCGAGCAGGTAGGCGAAAAGGACACGGCGCAGCTGCCGCTCCTCGCCGCCGAGGCCACGGGTGATGTAGAGCGCCGAGCCGCACCAGAGCGGGATCGCGATGTAGGAGGAGAAGGCGAAGGGGAACTCGCCGGCGCCGGGGAAAACCAGGTTGGGGATCAGGGTGAGGGCGAGCGCGACGGCGGCGACCCAGACGGCGATCACGTCACTGCGCCGCACCGAGGCGAGCAGCACACCAGCGAGGAAGACTGCGGCGACGGGGCTGGAGAGGGCGCAGGCCGTGGCCGCAGCGAACGCCAGCGGCGCCCGCCCCAGCTGCAGGCAGCGTAGGGCGGCGAGCCCGAAAGCGACGCCGAGAGCGAAGGTGAGCTGGCCGTCGGCCAGCAGCGTCACGACCCCCGCGGCGAACCAGAGGGTGGCCCAGCGCGCCTCCTCTCCCCAGCGGTCGCGGACCAGGCGGTCGAAGAAGTAGGAGGAGGCGACGACCGCGACGGTCCCGACCAAGCGCGGGCCGAAGAGAGACGCCAGCGGCGGGAAGAGGACGCTGTAGGTGAGCGTGTAGTGGCCGCCGTACCAGCTGCCGTTCCAAATGCCGAGGCCACCGCGCTGGAACAGCTCGGTGCGGAAGACCTGGGCGGCGAGGTCGCCGACGGGCGGGTTCCAGGCGAGCATCGCGGCGGCGAGCGCAGCGCTGAGCGCGACGGCCGGAAGCCAGTCGGGGCGGAGGAGCTGTGAGGACCGGTCCATAAGGGAAAGCCGAAGGATAGGACCGCGGCATGCGACGATTTCAAGAGTGAGCGAAGAAATCCTCGTCGTGCGCTGCGGGATCGTCCCCTATGAGGAGGCGCTGGTCGCCCAGCGCTGGCTCGAGGGCGCCCGCCAGGAGGGCGAGGTCCCGGACGTGCTGCTGCTGCTCGAGCACCCGCCCGTCTACACCCGCGGCAGGCGCTCCAGCGAGGAGGAGCTGCCGATGCAGCGCGAGTGGTACGAGATGCAGGGGATCGAAGTCCACGAGACCGATCGCGGCGGCCGCGTCACCTACCACGGGCCCGGGCAGCTGGTCGCCTACCCGATCGTCTCGCTGAAGCCATACGACGACGACGTCCACGAGTACGTGCGGCGGCTGGAGCGGGTCGCGATCGAGGCGCTGGGCGAGCACGGTGTCGCGGCGAAGACGATCGAGGGCCTGACCGGGGTCTGGACCGAGGGCGAGGCGCCGGGTCCGGAAGCCGGCCCCGATGCCGCGCGCAAGATCGGCTCGATCGGCGTCCACGTCAGCCGCGGCGTCACCACCCACGGGCTGGCGATCAACGTCAACAACGACCTGCAGCCGTTCGAGTGGGTCGTCCCTTGCGGAATTGATAATTGCCGCGTCACCTCGCTCGGCCGCGAGCTGGGCGCCGAGCAGGACCTCGTCGCCTTCACCGACACCGTTGCGGCGCGCTACGGCGAGATCTTCGAGCGCGCGGCCGTCGCCACAGCGCCGGCGGACCTGGGACTCGACAGCGCTAGGCTCGGGGTCTCATGAGCGAACCGATCGCAGAGGCCGAGCGCGTCCACGTCACCCGCTCGCGCGCCAAGCCCGGCGGCACGGCTGCCAGCGGCGAGGGCGCCGTCCCCTTCCGCCGCGCCCGCAAGCCGCCGTGGTTGAAGGTGCCGGCGCCGGGCGGGCCGACCTACCGCCGGCTGAAGGCGGAGATCGGCGGCGAGGGCCTGCACACCGTCTGCGAGGAGGCCAACTGCCCCAACGTCGGCGAGTGCTGGGAGCGCGGCACGGCGACCTTCATGATCCTCGGCGACGTCTGCACCCGCCGCTGCGGCTTCTGCAACGTGAAGACGGGGGTGCCGAGCTGGAACGACCCGCTCGAGCCGCTGCGCGTCGCCAACCAGGTGAAGCGGATGGGTCTGCGCCACGCCGTCGTCACCTCGGTCGACCGCGACGACCTGCCCGACTACGGGGCGAGCGCCTTCGTCGGCACGATCCGCTCGATCCGCATGCAGGCGCCGGGCTGCAAGGTCGAGGTGCTGACGCCCGACTTCCGCGGTCAGGAGATGCCGCTGGCGAAGGTGATCCATGAGCGGCCCGACGTCTTCAACCACAACGTCGAGACGGTTCCGCGGCTCTACCCGAAGGCGCGGCGCGGCTCGAAGTTCCTGCGCTCGGCGCGGGTGCTGCAGATCGCGAAGGAGATGGGCGGCGCCGAGGTCGTGACCAAGTCGGGGCTGATGGTGGGCCTGGGCGAGTCCTTCGAGGAGATGGTCGAGACCTTCGGCCTGCTGCGCGAGCACAAGGTCCAGGTGCTGACCGTCGGCCAGTACCTGCGCCCAACCGAGAACCACCTGCCGGTCGATCGCTACTGGCACCCGGAGGAGTTCGCGGCGCTCGAGCGCGAGGCCTACGCGATGGGCTTCGAGTCGGTCGCCTCGGGCCCGCTGGTCCGCTCCAGCTACCACGCCGACCAGAACCTGCCGCGAGCCGCCGCCGCCGGCTGACCCGGGATTTTGGGCCAGCCGGGCGGAGCGCTAGGCGCTAGGCGGCGAGCAGCTCGTCGAGGCGCTCGAACGATTCGTTCATGCCCTTCTCCATGCCGGCGGAGAGCATGCCGTCGCGTTCCTCGTTCGTGTAGAAGATGACGTCGCTCGTTACCTTGGTGCGGCCGTCGCCGAGATCCTCGAAGGTCGCGGTTTCCAGGCTGACGTGGCCGGGCATTCCCTCGAATTCGAACGTCTGCGCCAGCCGCTCGGGTGGCACGACCTCGCGGTAGACGCCGCGGAAGCCGACCTCGCTGCCATCGGAGTCCTGGCTGACGAAGCGCCAGACCCCCCCGGGGCGTACGTCCATCTCGACGACGACCGTGGTCGTGCCACGTGGCCCCCACCACTGTGGGGTCAGCTCGGGGTCGGTGAAGGCTGCGAAGACCCGCTCGCGGGGCGCGTCGAAGATCCGCTCGATATGGATCTCCCGCTCTGCCGGGGTCGTCACGGTCGAGGTGTTGGTCGTGCTCTGCTGGTCATCGGTCATCGCCGATCTCCTTTCGGTTTTCGAGGAGCTCGCCGAGGCGGTCGAAGCGTTCCTCCAGCGTGCGCCGGTACGCGTCGATCCACTCGGTGACGTCCTCGAGCTGTCTCGGGCCGAGGCTGCAGCGCCGCGCCCGGCCGACCTTCTCGGTCGTCACGAGCTCTGCCTCCTCCAGTACCCGAACGTGCTTCTTCATTCCCGTCAACGACATCTCGAACGGCTCCGCGAGCTCGGAGATGGTGGCGCTGCCCCTGCCGAGCCGCTCGAGAACCTGCCTGCGAGTCGGGTCGGCGAGGGCACCGAGGGTCTGGTCGAGCTGCGGTTGATACTGAACCATCTGGTTCAGTATAGCGGGTGTCAGGCAGAGACTTGGGTGGGCTCACCGATCGGCAGCCAGCGGAAGCGGTCGCGAACCTGCTCCGGCGCTCCAGCGAGCTCGCGCTCGATCGCCTCGCGGCCCTGGCGGAAGTGCTTCCAGCCCTCGTAGTGGATCGGGATCGCCTCGCGGGGCTCCAGCAGGCCGACCAGCTCGATCGCCTGCTTCGCGGTCATCGTGTAGTGGATGGGACCGGTGGTGGGGAAGCGGACGCCGCCGAGGTGCAGCAGGGCGGTGCCGACGCTGAGGCGCTCGGCGACTTCGCGGACGCCGTCGTAGAGCACGGTGTCGCCGGAGATCCAGAGCACCCCGTGCTCCTGACCCTCCCAGGCAAGGGCAAAGCCGATGACGTCGCCGACCAGCGGCCTGCTGAGCGGCGGGCCGTGGCGGCAGGGCGTCGCGGTGATCTCGATCGCCGGCCGCCCCTCGGCCTCGAGCCGGGTCGTCGCCCAGGGCTCGAGCCCCCGCGCGTTGCCACCGAGGCGTTTCGCGCCCGGCACGGTCGTGATCACGGTGCCGACACTGGGCAGCAGCTCGCGGCCGGCGGCGTCGAGGTTGTCCTCGTGCTGGTCGTGGCTGAGCAGCACCGCGTCGATGGAGCCGATGTCGGCTGCGCTCCTCGCCGGGCCGGCGAGCTTGCGCGAGCCCGTCCCCCAGCCGAAGTTGTAACGGCCACCAGCCGGATCGAAGGTCGGATCGGTCAGCAGCCGCCAGCCGCCGACCTCGATCAGGAGGGTGGGCCCGCCTATGTGGGTGAGCATGGCTTCGATAGCGCCACCGTATCGCGCCTACAATTCGACCAGAGGGGCCATAGCTCAGCTGGAAGAGCGCCGCCCTTGCACGGCGGAGGCCGCGGGTTCGAGTCCCGCTGGCTCCACTCCTCGCGGATCTCGCGCAAGATCGGGGTCTGCGTAGTCACACGCGTTGCGGATGCCTACGCGCTGACCGTTGCGGGCTGGAACGAGGCGAAGGTGCAGGTAGCTTCTCCCGGATCCCAGCTCGCTCGCCGGGACGTAGTAACAGCACTCCGAAGTTCGGTCATAGACGGCAATCCAATCGACGAGCTCAGCCGTGTAATGCTTGGTCTGCCGAATCTTCCCGTTGGTCAGGGAATGCGACATGCAGCGAACCGCGATGACCTCTCCGTCTGACTCCGTGTATTTGACCTGCACGCGATGGAGAACACCCTGCCTGTCGGCAATCAGGTCGTAGTCGCAGTCCTCGCCGTAGGGGATCGAGATGCAGCAGCCGCGACTCGCCAGGTCAGCGGCCACCTTGAGCTCGGCCAAATCCCCCTTTTGCTTCAGCGCAGCCATCTGCGCCTACCTTACTCAGACAATTGTCACGTATGGCGCGGAGAATGTGCCAATAGTGCAACGGCCTCAGACGCCGATCCGAAGGCGCGAAAACGCTTCCGCTCAGCGGATGACGGCGCGTTTGTAGCGGTTGATCGAGAGGGCGGCGAAGACGATGGCGATGCCGGCCGACCAGGCGACAGCCCCCCAGATCGAGTTGCCGGCAGGGGCGCCTAGCCAGAGGGCGCGCATCGCGTCGACCACGACCGTGAAGGGATTGACTTCGGCGAAGGACTGCAGCGCCGCCGGCATCGAGTCGACGGGGACGAAGGCCGAGGAGATGAAGGTGAGCGGGAAGATGATGATGAAGCCGAACGCCTGCGAGGACTCCGGCGAGGACGAAACCAGCCCGACGAAGGCGAAGACCCACGAGAAGGCGTAGCCGAAGAGCAGCATCAGGCCGACGCCGGCGGCGATCTGCGCGGCGGGCGCGTCGAAGGAGAAGCCAGCGATGAGGCCGACGATGACCATGATCGCGAGCGACAGGGCGTTGGTGCCGATGTCGGCGAGGGTGCGGCCAGCAAGCACCGCGCCGCGCGACATCGGCAGCGAGCGGAAGCGGTCGATCAGCCCCTTCTTCAGGTCCTCGGAGAGGCCGAGCGCGGTGACGAAGCCGCCGAAGGACATCGTCTGGACGACGATCCCGGGGATCAGGAAGTCGACGTAGGAGTAGCCGGGCGTTTCGATCGCGCCGCCGAAGACGTAGACGAAGAGCAGCACGAACATGATCGGCTGCACGGTGAAGGAGACCAGCAGGTCGGGCGCGCGGCGGATCCGCATGAAGCTGCGACCGGCCAGCACGAGCGTGTCGGAGACGCTGTCGCGGAAGCGCATCGTCACCTGACCTCGCTGGCGGGCTCGCCGTTTTCCTCGGCCTCGCTGGCGGCGCGCCCGGTCAGGCCGAGGAAGACGTCGTCGAGGGTCGGGCGGTGCATCGCCACGTCATCGATCGCGATCCCGGCCTCGTCGAGCCTGCGCACCGCGGCGGCGATCGTGCCCTGGCGCTGCTCGACCGGGTAACAGAGGGCGCCGCCCGGCAGGTCGCTGGGCGGCCCGGAGACGATCGGCTCGAGCGCGGTGGTCGCGGCGTCGGCCTGGGCGCGGTTCTCCAGGGTAAGGTCGAGGCGCTCGCCGCCGAAGCGGTCCTTGAGCTCGTCCGAGGTGCCCTCGGCGAGCATCCGGCCGCGGTCGATGACGGCGATGCGATCGGCGAGCCGGTCGGCCTCGTCCAGGTACTGCGTGGTGAGCAGGACCGTGGTCCCTTTCGCCACCCGGTCTTCGATCATCTCCCAGAGGTCGATGCGGCTGCGCGGGTCGAGGCCGGTCGTCGGCTCGTCGAGGAAGAGGACGGGCGGGCGGGCGACGAGCGCGGCGGCGAGGTCGAGGCGGCGGCGCATCCCGCCCGAGTAGGTGCGGACGAGGCGGTCGGCGGCCTCGCTGAGGCCGAAGCGCTCCAGCAGCTGGGCGGCGCGAGCGCGCGGCTCGCCCTTCGGCAGGTGGTAGAGGCGGCCGACCATCTCCAGGTTCTCGGCCCCGGTCAAGTTTTCGTCGACCGCCGCGTACTGGCCGGCGAGGCCGATCTTCGCCCGCAGCTCCGCGGCGTCGCGGGCAACGTCGAGGCCCGCGACCCTGGCGCTGCCGCCGTCGGCCTGCAGCAGCGTGGTGAGGATGCGGACCGCGGTCGTCTTACCGGCGCCGTTGGGCCCCAGCAGGCCCAGCACGGTTCCGGTGGGGGCGCGCAGATCCACCCCTTCGAGGGCGCGGACCTTTCCGTAGGACTTACAGAGGCCGCTGGCTTCGATTGCAGCGTCGCTGGGCATCGGCGCAATGTATACGCACCGATTGCTCGAATTCAGTCGTCGAAATCGAAATCCTTGGGCGGTTTCTGCTCGAACCAGAGCTCGTCGTCCTCGGGCGCCTCCTCGAGGAAGTCCGGCGTCTCCTCGAGCACGTCCTCCTCAGGCGCGGCGGGGCGAGGCTCCGCGGGCGCGGGCGCGTCATCGGGCTCAGGTGCGGATGCGGGCTCAGGCTCGGTGACCGGGGGCTGATCGAAGATCGTTTCCTTGTCCTCGACTTCGCTCGGCGCCTCGAGCGCCTGGTCGAGCTCGTCGGAGAGCCGCTTCTCGTCCCAAAAGTCTTCGTCCTCTTCGTACTCCTCGTCCGGCGCCTCGTCCTTGGCCTCCTCGTCGAGGCCGGCGAGCGGATCGACCGGGGCCAGGCGCGGCTCTTCGATCCCCTCTTCGACCAGCTCCTCCTCGGAGGGGGCCTCCGCCTTGGAGATCGAGAGCTCCTCCTCGATGTCGAACATCTCGGTCGGCTGCTCGGCGATCGCCTCGCGCTCCTCGGTGGTCGGGCCGGTCGAGGCGATTGGCTCGGCGGGCGCCTCCGGCTCGGGCACCGTCTCGTGTTCCATCGCCGGCGCCTCCTCCTCGGCGGGCTCGTCGTACTCGGAGGGCGGAGCCTCCTGCAGGTCGGCGATCTCCGAGCGAGGCGCGGGGCGGCCAGGCGCGTCCTCGGCCTCGCGCGGGGCTGGCTGCGGCGCGGCGTCGGCAGCTGGCTCAGCCTCCGGCGCCCCGTCCACGTCGGGCTGAGTCATGAATTCGGTCGGGGCCTCGGCGAGCGGATCGGGCGCCGATCCCTCGCTGCCAGGCCGCTCGGCAGCGCCAAACGCCTCGTCCTCGAGCTGTTTCAACTCAGAGTCATCGGCGCCGTGCTGGCGCTTCAGCTCCAGGTGCTCTTTGATCGCGTCGTCGAGAATGCCCATGCGGATCTCTGGGGAAACCTAAAGACTATGCGGTTATCCTTGCCCTTGCGAGGCGTTTGGGACGATCCTCCCAACCCCGCACGAGGGGCTATAGCTCAGCTGGCAGAGCGCCTGGATCGCACCCAGGAGGTCGGCGGTTCGAATCCGCCTAGCTCCATCGGAGGATGTCCCTGCACGTGGGCAGCTTGATTTCTGGAGCCGTTTCCAACCGGCGCTGAATTTGCGCTCCTTTCGGGCACGAGTGCCCGAAATCGCGGCGATGCGAAGGGATTGCGGCGATTACCCTGGATTCCCGCTTGCATCTGGCCGACTGCAGAGCTAAGCAAAGCGCCAACCTCTAGGGCGATGGGCAGGTCGATCCTGAGGGGGCCGAAGTAGAGACCTTCCTCCTCGGCCTCCGCAACCGCCACCAGAGTGAGCCGGATCTGCTCAAGCATCGCGACGGCTTCAGAATGGTCGGGCGGAACCGCCAGGAGCAGGGCCGTCAGCATGCGATTGGCGCTTCGGTAGGACTCCGATCGGGGAATCGTCGGAAGCACACTGGTGTCAGCCTCAGCCGAGACACCGGAGAAGCGGTGTGCCTCAGCAATGGCTTCATCGAGATCGCGAGTCGCCGTCCTGTACCAGCCGCTCCATGCTCCGTCCGATTCACGTACAGAGATTGCCCACAGTGGCTCGTCAGGCATAACCGGATAGTTCGGCCAATAAGGATGGAAACCGGACGGGGACCGCGTCGCGGTGAGTCGCTCACGCAGCAGGCTCACTTGTTCAGCAATGCCTCCCTTCGCCTGGCTCATATATCGATCGTATTCGACCACCGGGAGCCAACGATACGTGGAAATCCTACGGGTATGCCCGTTAGCCGACACATTGAGCGTCTCTAGCTTTTCGACACGGCGTTCCGCATGGTGTTCTTTGAGAACGGCGATAGGCTCGGCGCGTGACGAACGGGGAGACGCCGATGGAAACACTCCGAGTCTCCGTATCGGACATCGGCGAGTTCGTTCGCTTCCAGAGCTGTGAACGGCGCTTCAAGCTCTCCTATAACAAACGTCAGGAGGCAAGGCGGCTTCCGTTTTACGAGCGACTGTTCAATGTCCTCGATCCGATCCTGGCGCAGGCAGGCGCCGACCGAGAGCAGGCGTGGGCCGCGCAGCTGACCGAGGCCGGCTACAGCGAATTAACGCCGCTCCCACCAGAACCAGACGAAGACGGCACGGTGCGGCCACGGCGTTCCGAGTGGGCGGAGTTCGCGGCGGGGCTCGCCGAACTGCCCGAGGGCTCGCTCGCCTTCGGCCGCGAGGTGGGAGTAGAAGGACGGATCGGGGCTTTCGAGGTACGCGGCGCCATCGACTTCGTCGTCCTCGAATGGCAAGGGGATCAGCCGACCCTGAGGATCATTGAGGGAAAGGCCAGCCGCCGCGATCGGACCTATCACCGCATCCAGGTCGTCGCCTACATGATGCTCCTCCGCGACCTACTTCAGAGCGCGCCGCTCTCCGTTGCGGGCAGGGCGATCGAACCGCAATCGGTGAGGGCCGTGGTGGCGCGGATCGAGGAGGACACCGGCCGCCCGCAGGTCGTCCAAGAGCTAGAGGAGCTGAGCGACGTCGACCGCGAGGAAGCAGATCTGAGGCGCCTGCTCGCACCCAAAGGACCCCTCTCCCGAATCACCTCCACCGCTCTTCCCGACCTCCAGTTCCAGCTCGGCGGCAAGTGCGACGGATGCGTGTTCAGCATCGATTGCCTTTCGGAGTCTGGGAGGGAAAGACGACTTGAGTTGCTCAGCCTCGAGCCCTCGGTCGCCTCGGCCCTCCGCGAGCACGGCGTGTCCGACATCGACACCCTGGCGAGCCTCGATCTGGAGTCAACTGAGGCCCGCGAACTCAGGCAGCGACCGGGCTTCTCGGAAAGCCTGCGCCGCCTGAAGGAACGGGCGCAGGCGCGGCGCGCGACTCTACCGCGAGGCGAGGAGGACCCCGACGACTTCCCGGTCGCAACCCTTCGCGGGTCGGGCTCAAGTCAGCTACCGGCACATGAGATCGACGGACAGCAGCTGGTCCGGATCTATCTAACGGTCGACTATGACGTGGCCGAGAATCGAGTCGGCGCCCTGACCGCCCACGTGACGCGCTCCGAGCACGAACTGCACACCCCTTTCCAAGAGGTCGAGGGGCGATGGCGCCCGAACCCGACTCTGCAAGAGCGAAAGCGGGAATGGACCGAGGTCGACGGAGCGCGCCGGCGAGAGGTGATCGCCGAGAGGGAGCTCGATCCGGGCGAGTCGAGGACCATCTGCAGCGTGATGCCCTCGGCGTGGCGGGGAAATCCCGACGAGGACACGGGCGCCGAGAAGGTCCTAATTCAGGGGTTCCTCACGGACCTGGTCGAGGCGATCGCCGAGATCGTCCGGCCCGAAGAGGACTGTCGTCTGCACTTCTACGTCTGGTCGGCCAACGAGATGAGCCAGCTGGTCGAGGCCTGCAGCCGTGCGGACACCCGGCTCCTCGGCCATCTCCGGCAGCTGCTCGGCGCACGTGAGTCGCTCGAGCAGATGATCTACAGCGACGTCGGAACCGAGATCAACCGCCGCTTCGGACTCGGCTGGACGAGCCGCGGGCTGGTGGTGGCGACGTCGCTCACTTGGTTCGGCAATCGTTATCACTGGCGCCGCCGGGTGCTCGGAGAGGAGCGAGACCTAGACCGGATCTTCGAGCAGGACCTCTTCGACTTCAAGACCACGCTCGGGCTCGACGGAGACGGCAACTGGGTGGACGATCCCGAGGGCGCGGCGCTGCGGCACCGCTTCGAGATCCGTTCACGCAACTTCGACACCCTTCCGGCGCCCTACTGGCGGGCGATGTGGGGAACGCTGCCCGATCCGAGGGAGGAGAACTCCTACCAGGTAAAGGCGGCGCTCGGCCGCTACTCCCAGGCCGACTCGACCTCGATCAGGGCCTACCTCGGGGCGCGGGCGGAGGCGCTTCGCTGGATCGAGGAGCAGGTCGGCTCTCGGAATACCGAAATCCAGAAGCCAGCGATCCCGCTCGCCGAGCTGCCGCGGTTCGACCTCGGCGTCAACGACATCGCACGTGCATCGGTCGACTTCCTGCGGCTCGATCACCACGTCGGCATGACCCGATGGCTGAGCGAGCACCTGGCGGCGGTGACCGATCGCGTGGCCCTCGGTACGTCCCTGCCCCTCCGGAACCTTGAGCAGGCCGACGGAGACGCGCTTCGCGCGACGATCGACTTGGAGGGATTCGACTCCGACCTTCCTGCACTCCAGGCATCGTGGCCCGAGGGCGCCTGGGCGCGGGTCACGCTCCGCGGCCCTGATCCGGAAAGGGGGCAGACCCTCGGCCAACTGACCCGCGCCGGCATGACTGGGCAGGTCACTGAGATCGACTGGACGAGCGGCACGGTGGAGATCGAGGCCCGAGGAGGACGCAAAGCGACGCGCTACGTGCTGGCCTCAACCGGGGTGGACTTCCTAACCGACCAGGAATTCGCCACCCTGGACTCGAGCCCATCCGACTTCGTCGCCGGGACCGTGGAGGCACGCCTCGTCGAACACGGGGACGCCCCGACCGTGGCCTGGCTCGACCCAATCTCGCCGCAGGTGCCCGAGGCGCCCCACCCCGACGAGGAGCTCCTAGAGCGGGTCGAGCGCGTAATCCGCTCACTACGTCCGTCCCGCGGCCGTCCCCTAGCCGAGGCGCAAATCAAGGCGATCATGGACGGCCTCCACGCGCGGGCTGCCCTTCTTCAGGGTCCGCCTGGAACCGGGAAGACGGTGACCGCCGCTATCTCGGTGCTGACGCGGATCCTCCTGCGCCGAACTCCGGGAGACATGATCACGATCGGTGCGAACACGCATGCCGCCGTCGACATCCTGCTCGGTCGGATCGCAGAACTCCGGGAGGAATTTGAGGAGAAGGCCGGCGAGGAGGGACTCGCGACGCCCGCAATCTCGCTGCTCCGCATCGACGCAGACCCGCCGGCGGGGTGCGAAAGGATCGGTACCTCGGGCATCATCAGGAAGCTGCGCGGGTTTCTGGACTGTGGGGTCGTGATCCTCGCCGGCACGACGCGGGGGCTGCTCAAGCTTCAGAAGACCATCGATGGGGCGGCAACGCACTTCGACCCGGTGGCCGAGCTGATCGTTGACGAGGCATCGATGTTGGTGTTCCCCCACTTCCTCGCCCTCACGACGATGGTGTCGGGCGAGGGGTACCTAATGCTCGCCGGAGACAACCGCCAGCTTGCGCCGATCGTGGCCCACGACTGGGAGAGGGAGGACCGGCCCCCGGTCGAGATCTATCAGCCTCATCTCTCGGCCTTCGACGCAATCGCCAGTCTCGCCACGAGCGAAGCGAATACGGATCGACAGATATCAAGGAACGCGCTCAATCTCTCCTTCCGACTTCCGCCAGACGTGATCCGTCTGATCCGCCGCGTCTACAAAGCCGATCAGATCGACCTGCAAGGAGTCGAGCGCGAGGCCTCACCCGCGGAGGAGTACGGCGCTGACACTTGGGAGGGCGTCTGGCGCGGGGATGGCGGCATCTATCTCGTCGTCCATGACGAGCGTGGCTCGAGGAAGGCGAATCAGACCGAGGTGGAGATCGTTGGCAAGGTCGTCCAGGCGGAGGGCAGCCCGGCGTCCTCCGACATCGCGGTCATCACCCCACATCGGGCGCAGCGCCAGCTCCTTTCCGACGCGCTGGCGGACTCCGTCGATGTCGTCGACACGGTCGAGCGCCTTCAGGGCGGCGAGCGCAAGGCGATCATCGTCTCGGCCACGGCATCGGACCCCTCGGCGATCGCGGGATATGAGTCCTTCATCCTCGATCTCAACCGTTCAAACGTGGCTTTCTCCCGCGTCGAGGAGCGGCTCATCGTCGTGGTCTCCTCCTCGCTCCTCGACCACATACCGGCGGAGCTTGAGAACTACGACAATGCGATGCTCTGGAAGGCGCTACGAAGCACGTGCGATGAACTCGTGGCCGAGGAGCAGCTGGAGGATGGCGTGACGGTGCGGGTGCTTGTGCCGTCGAGGGCCGCGGCAGCCGAGATCACCGACGAGGACGCTGAGCCGATCGTGCCGGGCGAGTGAGCGACATGATACCCACCTCGTCTTCCGCTGCCCCACCCTCGACCGGGATGCCGCGAACCGTCCTCTCGCTCTATACGGGTGCCGGCGGGCTCGATTACGGCCTCGAGGCCGCGGGGTTCGAGATCGTCGGATGCGTCGAGAAGGATGTCGATGCGCGCCTCACGATCAAGGCGAATCGTCCCGATTGGCCGCTCGCGCGCCTCCGTGACATCGCCGACTACGCACCCAGTGAGCTGCTTTCTGAGCTCTCCCTAAAGGAGGGCTCGGTGGGGATCCTCGCCGCAGGTCCCCCCTGCCAGCCATTCTCGAAGGCCGGATGGTGGTATCGCGACTCGGCTCGGCTCGAGGATCCTAGGGCGGAGACCCTGACCATGCTGATGGACGTCGCCGAGGAGCTCCAACCCCACGTTCTTTTGATCGAGAACGTCACGTCCCTGTCGATGAGCGGGCGTGAGGAGGTGGTCAGCTTCATCCGCGAGCGCCTTCAAGCGATGAACGGCGCCCTCGGTACCGGCTACGTGCTCCATTCGCTGAAGCTGAACGCGGTCGACTTCGGGGTCGCCCAGAAGCGCGAGCGACTCTTCCTCTGTGCCACTCGAGAAGGTCTTCGCCTCGAAGCGGCCGAGCCGACCCACGGTCCCGATCGCGGTCAACCACATCGGGATGCCTGGGACGCACTGGGCGACGAGACACCTGATGACCTCGACGACCTGGCTATGAAGGGCAAGTGGGCTGACCTGTTGCCTTCGATCCCCGAGGGCAAGAACTACCTGTGGCACACCTCCCGAGGAGGAGGCGAGGAGCTCTTCGGGTATCGGACGCGCTTTTGGAGCTTCCTACTGAAGCTCGCGAAGGACCTTCCGTCCTGGACCCTTCCAGCATCGCCTGGCCCTGCGACCGGGCCTTTCCACTGGTCTTCACGCAAACTCTCGCGATATGAGCTGATGCGCCTGCAAACGTTTCCGAAGAACGTCGAGATCAGGGGCTCTTACCTTTCCGCCCACCGGCAGCTCGGAAATGCGGTCCCCTCGGCGCTCGCGGAGCGCATCGGTCGCCTGGTGCTCGAATCGGTGGATGGAGAGGTCTTCAAGGACCCGCTCTCACTCGCAGTCGCACATCGGAGCGGGCGACCGGACCCTGAGCCCGTGATGGACGTGTCAAAGAAGTTCCTCGAGGAGCATTCAGGTCCACATGACGATCACCCGGGCGAGGGAAAGGGACCCGGTGCGCAGGCCCGGGAGCTCCGCGAGCAGGCCAACTTGGGCTGAAGAGCAGCGTCACGCCGCGGGTCGGGATCGGCCGACCGTACGATTGCGCCATGACACCCAAAGATCGGACCAGAGAGGAAGCGATCGAGCAATCGGAGCACGTCCTTTACGAGATCCAGATGTTTGCCTCTCTGCACACTCACCTTCAAAACGGTGACCATGATCAAGCGGTGGCGAATCTTCCGCTGAATGGCCTCGCGGCTCGCAATGCGCTCATTGAGTCATTTCAGATTCACGCTCGACAGCTGATCGACTTCCTGACCGATCGCCCCAACCAGAAGGAAGCAACGGCCTCCAACTTCACTGTCGGCGAGTGGTCAATCTCAACTAGCGATCGACGGACCCTAAAGCGCTTGTCGGGAGAATTCTCCCAGCGTGTCGCACACCTGTCTTGGCGCCGCTCAGAGTTAGACGCCACTCAGCAGAGCGTTATGGCAGATGACATCTTCGATGCGGTTCGGCGGCAATTGCTTGTCTTTGTCGAACGTATTGATCACGAACGAGTTCGTCCGAGATTCTTCGAGGACGTGCTGGAGATGATGTTCGGACAGGTCATCATGCCCGAACATCCGCGCTACTCGATGCCGCGTGCAGACCCGGAAGTCCCGCTGGCAGAGACGCATCCAGGTAGCGTTGCGACGAGTTCATTGCGGCCTCCGCCTCTGCACGGCGGGACGACCTGACGGACGCCTCCAGCTTCTCCGCGACTGTTCCAACCGCCCTGCCCCGATTTCGGGCACTTCTCGCCAGAAGTGCCCGACTCCCTGCATATCGCCACATATCCCTGCTTATCCAGAGATACTTCGGAGGATTCAGTGTTTGCAGAAAGCCCTGTAAATCAGCGATTTTATTGGCTCCTGCGCTGTACGACTGACTTGGATCGCTCCCAGGAGGTCGGCACTACGATTCCGCCTAGCTCCACTGTCAGAAGCTCCTGCACAACGGGGCTTCTGTTTTTCACCTCTCAACCGCCGCCGCATCCCCGCGATGTGACGCAATTCGTCGAAGGTGAGCTGGCAGCAGATGCTGGAGGCTGCGACCTGCGAGTCAAACCGGCCAGCGGCTCGCGCGAGCATCCCTTCCAGGACTCTTCTGGCCGGGTGTACCCCCATCTCGCTCCGCACCGCGGGTCAGACGACGAGGCCGGGATACAGCGGATGCGCCGCCGTCAGCTCCTCGACGGTGGCGCGCACTTCGTCGACCAACGTCTGCGGGAGCTCCGGCTTGCCGCGGACGTCCTCGATCGGTCCTGCTGCCCCGAGGACCGTGGAGATCAGCTCGGCGATTCGGCCCATCTCCCCTTCGCCAAAGCCGCGGGTGGTCAGAGCCGCGGTCCCGAGCCGGATGCCGCTGGTGAACCAGGGGCCGTTCGGGTCGTACGGCAGCACGTTGCGATTGAGCACGATGTTGCACTCGCGCAGGGCCGCCTCCGCCTGTCGACCGTTGAGGCCATGCTGGCGCACATCCACGAGCAGCAGATGGTTTTCGGTGCCGCCGGTCTGCAGCACCTCACTGCCGGCCACGAGCGCCTCGGCCAGCGCCCGCGCATTTGCGACGATCGCCGCCGCGTAGTCGCGGAACTCCGGTGCAAGCGCTTCGTGGAACGCGACGGCCTTCGCCGCCATGACGTGGGACAGCGGGCCTCCGAGGATCATCGGGCAGCCGCGGTCGACGGCGTCTGCGAACTCGCTCGTGCACAGCACGAGACCACCGCGCGGGCCGCGCAGCGTCTTGTGCGTCGTCGAGGTCACCAGGTGCGCGTACGGAACGGGGTCGAACTCGCCCTCGAAGACGCCACCGGCAACAAGGCCCGCGAAGTGGGCCATGTCGACCATGAACACAGCGCCGACCTCGTCAGCGATCTCGCGGAAGCGGCGGAAGTCGATCTTGCGCGGGTAGGAGCTGTGGCCCGCGAGAATCAGCAGCGGGCGGGTCTCCAGCGCCAGCTCGCGCACCCGGTCGTAGTCGAGCAGACCCGACTCCGGATCCACCCCGTAGGGGACGATCTCGAAGAGTTTGGCGGACAGGTTCGCCCGCATGCCATGCGTCAGGTGGCCGCCGGAAGTCAGCTCCATCGCGAGCATGCGCTGGTTGACGAGGCGTTGGCGCAGCTCCTCCCACTGCTCCTCGGAAAGGAGCCGCGAGTCCCGCACGCCCTGCTCTTCGAGGTACGGCTTCTCGACCCGCTCGGCGAGGATCGCCGAGAAGGCGACGAGGTTGGCGTCGGCGCCGCTGTGCGGCTGCACGTACGCATGGTCAGCCCCGAACAGCTCCTGAGCCAGCGACGCGGCGGCGCCCTCGACCGTGTCGACGTTCTCGCAGCCCGCGTACCAGCGCTTGCCCGTGGCGCCCTCGGCGTACTTGTCGGTCATCCACTGGCCCATCGCCAGCTGGACGGCCGGCGAGCTGTAGTTCTCGCTCGCGATCAGCTTCAGCGCGTGCCGCTGGTCCTCGAGTTCGCTGCGGATCGCGGCGGCCACCTCCGGCGCCACACCGCCGACCACCTCGAGTGCGGACTTGAAGGCCTGGCTGGCCGTGGAAGCGTCGCGGATGGTCTCGGGCACCGTGGCGCTCATCCTACGCGCCCCGGAATCTCAGCTACGTCACGCCAGAAGTGGCGACCTACCCCGATCATGGCCTCGCGGATCTCAGCCAGGCTGATCGAGAAAGCGCCGCTCGATGCCGTCGAGCACCGTCTGCAGGCCGAGTTCGAAGCGCTCTATCGAGGAGCGGTTGCGGAGGTTGTCGGGGAGGGCGGCCAGCTCGGGGAACTCGACTATGTCGCTGGCCGCGATCGCCGCTTCCATGTCCTCCGGGTTCACGGTGCCGACCGTTCGGAAGGAGTAGCCGATTACGTAGTCGTTGACTATCCCCTGCACCTGCCAGACATCGCCATGCTCGAGCGGGAGATTCGCGAGCGCTCGCGCCATCTGCTTGGCGAGCTTGAGGCCGTTGGGTCCCGGGCCGAGCCGCTCGGCGGCGGCGAAGATCGCCCAAGGGTGTGAGGCGTAAGCCGCATACATCGTCCGCGCGGAGACCGCGACCCCCTCGCGCCAGGCCTCCGGCAGGGGCTGGGAGACCAGCATCTCCCCCACCACCTCGTCGGCCATCGAGGCGAGCAGCTCGCGCTTGCTGGCGAAATGGTCGTAGAGGCTCATCGCCCGCGCGTCGAGCTCGGCGGCGACGCGCCTGATCGAGACCGCCTCGAGGCCCTCGGCATCGGCCAACCGGATCGCCGCCTCGGTGATCGCCTCGGGCGACAGTCGCGGTCGTTTCTTCGGCTGTCCCCCGGAGGGCTTTGTCTCCTGCACGCTTGAACCGTAGTCCCCGGCGGAACGGATCGCGACAAGATCGTGATGAAGCGACCGTTGGACCGCTTCACTGTACGTTCTAGGTGCTACGGTGTAGCGGGAACCAACTCTGGGGAGGGACATGAGCCAACGGGATGCGGTGACGGCGCAAGCGAGCGAGATGGAGCAGACGGCGCGTTCGCAGGTCCGAGTATCGATCCCGGCCATGCTGCTCATTCTGGTCATCGGACTGCTGTCGACGGCCGGTAGCGCATCGGCGGCGGGCTGGCTGGAGCCAAAGGACATCTCCGCCGCCAACGAAGTCGTCGACGGTCGACCCGAGGTCGCGGTCGACGCGGCGGGCAACGCGATCGCAATCTGGGAACGCCACGTCGGCGGCGAGGAGATCGTCGAGGCGACCGAACGCCCCGCCGGGGGTGACTGGTCCGAGCCGGAGATCCTCTCCCTCCCGGGCGAAGAAGGCGATCAGTCGCAGGTGGCGATCGACGCGGCGGGCAACGCGATCGCGGCGTGGGTCACCGATGACGGCATCGGCGGCTTCGTCATTCGCTCGGCTGTACGCCCGCCTGGCGGCGCATGGCCGGAACCGGAAGACGTGTCCGACTCGATCTCCGCAGCCGGGTCGCCCATGCTGGCAATCGATGCGGTGAGCGAAGCGGTCGCCGTCTGGACCGCCTTCGACAGCGGGGACGTACTCGTCCAGGGGGCGGTTCGATCCGCGGACGGCGAGTGGTCCGAACCTGACGACCTCTCCCCGGCAGGCCAGGATGTGACGCCGTTGGAGGCGCCGGACGCAGCGATCGACGCGGCGGGCAACGCGATCGCCGTGTGGAAACTCGACGGCAGCAGCAACTTCATCGTCCAGGCGGCGGTGCGCGCGGCGGGCCAAGATGATTGGTCGGCGCCGGACGACCTCTCGGATGCAGGCCAGGACGCGGGGGAACCAAGCGTGGCAATGGACGACGAGGGCGATGCGGTCGCGGTTTGGACGCGCCTCGACGGCCCTGACATCATCCAGGCGGCGGTGCGCCCTGCGAGCGGCGATTGGGCGAACGCGGACGACCTCTCCGATGCAGGCGGGGAAGCGGGGCAACCGGATGCGGCCATGGACGAGGCCGGCGATGCGGTCGCGGTTTGGCGCCGCTACAACGGCAGCAACTTCATCGTCCAGGCGGCGGTGCGCCCTGCGGCCGGGGAGTGGGCGGACGCGGACGACCTCTCGGCTTCCGGCCAGGATGGCGCGTCCCCGGTCGTGGCGATGAACGTCGCGGTCGGTGCGGTAGCCATGTGGTACCGCGACGACGGCTCTAACCTCAGGGTCCAGGCGGCGGTACGCCCGCTCGACGGCGAGTGGTCCAAACCGGACACCCTTTCAGCCGCCGGAGAAGGCGCCGCATTTCCCGAGGTCGCGCTCGACGCGGCAGGCAACGCGTTCGCGGTCTTCGGGCGCAACGGCGACGACGGGCCGTTCGTGCAGGCGAGTGGTTACGACTTCGCCGCGCCGCGGCTCAGCGATCTCCAGATCCCCGCGGCCGGGACCGTAGGCGAGCCGGTCGCGTTCGGGGTTTCATCGTTTGACGACTTCCCGTTCGCGACGAGCTGGACCTTTGGCGACGGCGGAGCCGGCGCCAGCGGCAACACCGTCTCCCACGTCTACACCGCGCCAGGGGCCTACCCGGTGACGGTCAGCGCCGTCGACGCCGGTGGCAACACGAGCACCCGGATTGGGGCGATTGCGATTGCGGCGACCAAACCTCCGCCTCCCCGCCGCAAGATCGCACTCACCCTCCGGATCGATACGGGGTCGCTGCGGAAGCTGAAGCGCACCGGAACCTTGCGCGTCGCCGCAGGCGTCAACGAAGCGGCGAGGGTGGCGCTGAGCGGCCAGGCGAAGCTCGAGGTCCGCCGCGCTCGAGGCGGGACTGGGACGAGGCTCGTCCCGGTCTTCACGCCAAAGACGGTTCGTCTCGCCGCGGATGCCGAGGAGAAGGTGACGCTGGCGCTAACCGAACGGGGACGCAAAGCCCTGCGGTCTCTGTCCCAGGTGAGACTGCGGATCGCCGGCGAGGCGCGTGACGACGCCGGCGACACGGCGGCGAAGACGGCAGCGCGCACCCTGCGGTGACGGTCCCCGGGCGATCAGCTGCGATCCGGCCGGCTCGGAGGCCGACACCGGTCGTCGTCCACTTCACCGTGAGGTAGGCAGGCCTTCCGCCAAGCGGTCGAGGTGGCGCTTGCCGACCTCGTTGGTGAGCCGCAGGAACTCGGTGATCCGGGCCAGCTCGGCGGCGGTGAAGCCGCTGGCCAATGCCGCCTCCCACTCTGCGGCCAGCGGGCCCCAGATCTGCTCGGCTCGAGCGTAGAACTCCGGGGTCACCTCGACCTTGACGCGGCGGCGGTCGGTGGGGTCGGGGACACGCCGGGCGAAGCCGGCGCGCTCGAGCCGGTCGACGACGCCGGTCACCGCGCCGCTGGTCAACCCGACCTCGGCCGCCAGCTCTCCGGCGGTGAGGCCCCCGGCGTTCTCGATCGAGTTCAGGCAGTGCAGGTCGGTGCGGTTGACTCCGAGCCGATCGGCGGCGAGGTTTTCGAAGGCGCTGTCCTGGTTGCCGCTGGCGCGGAACGCAGTGATCAACCCTTCGATCAGTTGTCGCTTCGGACTTGCAGGCATATCTCTTAGTTGCTAAGATACTCGCTAGATAAAGTACTTACCGGGCGAGAGAATCATAGGCCGCTCGGCTGACGAAGGGAGCGCGAATGACGAACGCGGGAAACACTGCATCGAAGATCGCATGGCGACTGGAGCTGGTGCAGGTGCCCGTCTCCGACGTGGATCGGGCCAAGGCCTTCTACGTCGACCGGGTCGGCTTCCTCGCCGAACACGACCACCGGGTGAGCGAGGAGCTGCGCTTCGTGCAGCTGACCCCGCCCGGCTCGGCCTGCTCGATCGCGCTGACCACTGGCGCGCACCAGATGCAACCGGGGAGCGTGTCGGGCTTGCAGCTGGTTGTCGAGGACGCTGATGCGGCCAGGGCGGAGCTTGTGGAGCGCGGGGTCGAGGCAAGCGAGGTCCAGGAGTTCCCCTGGGGCCGTTTCGTCTTCTTCGCCGACCCGGACGGCAACGGCTGGGCCGTCCAGGAGATCGTCCAACCCCAAGACTGACCCCTGGGCGAGGAACGACCGCAGCGCTCCGTAAGCGCGGTGGATCGACCAGGTGGAGGAGGGTGGCCCGTGCCTCCCGCAGGCGACCTGGTCCCATCCATGCCGGGCGGTTCGTTATCCCGCGCAGGAAGATCACGGGTGGGCCGTCGTAGGCGCTTGTCGCTCCGTCCGGCCGGACAATCTCTCCCGCATGACCGAATCGGTCATCGCGCAATCCTCGCAAATGGTTGCGCTGCGATGTCGGATCCGCCGATTCGCCTTCGGTGGGAGACGAAACAGCTCCAAGCCTCGAGGGCCCGACCACTCGATCGAACTCATCTCACCGCAGCCATCGACTCCTATTAACTCAGGCGTTAGGCCCACCGGCCTGAAACGGCAGCCCAAGTCTCTATAGCTGCATCCCCTGCCCGGATATCACGTAGTGCGTCAGCGTAGGCCCGAGGCATACTCGAGCAGAAGTCTCCGAGCGGTACCGAGCTTGCTGCAATCGCCTCATGCAGAACCGCCCGAACGCTTTCGAGGATTCGCAACACAACACCGTGATCGTGCTCAGCTCGACGGATTACAGCTGGTATGTCAAATCGGAGCAGGGCACCGGGTGGAAGCACTACAAGGAGTGCCCTATTAGCCCCGACTTCAGCCGCATCCTCGGCCAGCGTGTCGGCGGTGGCCTCATGCGTGGGTTGCTGCTTCACCTCGGAGCCAATGAGCAGCTTGGCTTCTACCTTGATGGGTATATCGATGCGTCGTGGGTCGTTCCGCGACGGCACGTCAGCTTCAAATCCAGCAGCGCGATACGCAGCGGCAACCAGTGCCATGCCACGTGCGCCGCCTTCACTGTCCGCCGATGAGAAGGCCTCCAATGCAGCTATCAGATCGTTGAGCCTTGGTGCCGTGGCTAGTTCAAGGGGGACTAACTCTGCCGCTGCACCGGGTGCCACCTCCCGGCGAACCCGAATGAACGCAGCGAGGGCCTCGTTCGCTTCCTCTTCAGACATGGCATTGATGTCCGCGAGCCAACCCAAGATGACTTGGAAGAAGTGCTTGTGTGACGGCGTGATGCGCTCAAGGGCTACCTCCCAGCGCTTTGAGCTGACGAGCGTGCCATGATTGATCGGGTCCCGATCGCTGCTTGAGCCAATGTCGTAGCCATAAGCGTGGCGCTTCTGCGCCAGGGCAGTCGCAGCTCGGCGCAACGAGTAGGCACCCGCACTTCCCTCCCGCGCCTGTATCACGAAGGAATCAACCCGGCTGTCAGTAGCCTTGGCAAGTAAAGCCGCGCCTACTGCAGCGATAAACGCTACCGACGGGCTCTCGCCAAGCCTCTCGGCTCGGCCAATCCAAACAGCGGAGAGATCCTCGTCGCTCGTAGCGAGCAGAAACGCCCGGTCCAGCGTGTCTTCCAGCTCCTGACCGCCCAGGGTGATGGTCACACGGTCAGCGTATGCGCTCGACCGGATCATCGCGACCGCTCAGTGCGCCGTGCGACTCAGCATCCTCGGTCAGTGGGTCGAGATCTGATTCGCCGAGAGCGGTGTTCTAGATGCATCCGTCGGAGCCGCTTTGGCCTGCTGGCTATCGATTACCTGGAGTGCCTCGTAAACGCTGAGAGCGACATGCTCCGCAAGCACCGGCGGGACCGCGTTGCCAACTTGCCGATACATAGCCCCTTGGGGGCCCATCCACTTCCATTCCGGCGAGAAGCTCTGCAAAGCTGCCGCCTCCTCAACCGTGATCCGGCGCATCCGCCGCGGAGCCTGCTTGTTGGGATTTCGCCCATCCCTCAGTCGTGCGTGGTAACCGACCACCCAGGGCTCAGCGCCAGCGACTAGCTCCTTCTGGTCGATGATCGGCGTGGCATTTCCGCCCATCGATGCCGGCAAGGTCTTGGCCGGACCATCGAGCTGTAGTGGTCTTCCTGAGCCATTGAAAAGAAGGCTCCCCTTGTACGCACTCGGGCGCATCACCGGCTTTGCAGCTGGCACAACCTTCGCTGTCGAGGCAGTGGCATTGCCTGGCTTTCCATAAGGCGGAAGCCTTGAGAGCGCCTCGCGTACCGTTGGCGGTTCTCCTTTGGTCGTTGGCACTGGACAAAGTGGACTACCGCCCCGAACCCCTACCAAGAACATGCGCTCCCGAGTTTGGGGGACACCGTAATCAGCGGCACTCAAGACCATCAGCTCGACCCGATACTCGAGTTCTTTGGCCCGCCGAATGAGAGCGTCACGGACCCACGCCCAGCGATCCGCCTCGGCAAGCGCCTTTACGTTCTCCATACAGAAAGCCCTCGGCTCGAGCCGCTCGACTACGTCGAGGAAGTGGTGGACATGGCGTGATCGGGGATCCTCGGGATCCATACGGCCAATCACCGAGAAGCCCTGGCATGGGGGACCGCCAATTACAACATCGGGCCTAAGGTCGCTCGGTGGAGCTTTGCCCGGCATTTCGCCGCAAACAATGTGCGCGCCGAGATTTGCTTTATAGGTCTTTACGGCATGCCGGTCTGAGTCAATCGCCCATCGCACCCTGAAGCCCGCCCGAGAGAACCCCTGATCGAGGCCCCCTGCCCCGGCGTAGAGAGAGATCGCCGTGTACGTCGGGGACGGCACGGCGGCATTGTCGCTATCCCCGCGGACGCAAATAGGTTTCTGCTTCATACAACGCAACTCAGAGCCTTTGGGTCAGCGAGCGCCCAGTCGGAAGCACCACATCGACGGCGATGCCATGCTTGGTCTCCCCGTGGCGCCCCTTCCCTATCCAAATCCCACGAGCGCCAAAGTGAGCGAGCGCATGCGGCGCAACCGACGACGCGACAGCCGCGCCGAGATAGCCCTCCGCGCCGAGCTTCATCGCCGCGGCCTGCGCTTCCGCGTCGATCTTCCGCTCCGTGCCGCGGACCGAATCGTTCGTCCCGACGTTGTCTTTAGCCGCCCGCGTCTCGCCGTCTTCGTCGACGGATGCTTCTGGCATTGCTGCCCCGCGCACGGGAACATCCCCCGGGCAAACGTCGATTACTGGCGTCCGAAGCTTGCACGGAACGTCGCGCGCGACCAAGCGGTCAACCTCGCACTGACAGGCGCTGGATGGCGGATACTGCGCGCTTGGGAGCACGAGGAGCCGGACGAAATCGCTGATCGAGTCGTGCGAGCGTACGCCGAGGGACTCTCGGACCCTCGGACGCCGCTCTAAGCATTCAAACCCAAATGTG
>JBEVMR010000076.1:0-77700 GCA_040508545.1 Solirubrobacterales bacterium | reverse complement strand
AGGGACTTGGCGGAGCCTCCCCGCTGTTGCTCCGCCATGTCCCTCCCTGCCTCCTCCTAAGCCGCGGCGCGCAGTTGAACATGCGCGTGATGCTCGAGCGTCTCGCCGATCGCCCGCTCAGCCTGGCGCAGCTCGCGCTCGCCCGCTTCGGGCGCCTCCGCCAAGGGCCGGGCGATCGACTCGACCATGAAGCCGTGCGCCTCCTCCGAGAGCGGGAACGAGCCCGCTTCGCAGCTGGCGCAGACCACGCCCCCGGCGGCCCCGGAGAAACCGACCAGGTGCTCCGCCTCGCCGCAGCTGGTGCAGGAGCCGAGCTCGGGTGAGAAGCCGGCGGCAAGCGCCAGCTTGAGCCGGAAGGAGAGCGCCGTCTGCAGCGAGTCAGCTGCCGGCGCCGCCGGGTCGTCGAGCAGCGCGAGGTAGCGGCAGAGCAGGTTGTACGCGGGCGGGTTGGGCTCGGCCGAGTCGAGCAGCCGCAGCACCGCGTCGCAGGCGCGCGCGGCCGCGGTGAGCGCCGAGCCGGAGGCGCGCAGGCGCGGGTATCCGTCGACCGTCGAGGCCTGGGTCACGGTGAGCAGCTCGCCGCGCCCTTCGTGCAGCAGCAGGTCGAGCCGGAAGAAGGGCTCGAGGCGGCCGCCGAAGCGAGACTTGGGACGGCGCGCGCCCTTCGCGATCGCCCCCACCCGGCCCCGCTTAGCCGTGTAGAGGTGGAGGATGCGATCCGCCTCGCCGTAGCGAATGCTGCGCAGGACGATCGCCTCCGTCTTCAGCGTCTTGCCGGCCATAACCCATCTAAGGTGAACGACGTGCCGGACGGCGACGACGCCGCGGCCTACGGCGCAGCCGCACCTGGCAGCCGGGGCAGAAATAGGTCGAGCGGCCGGAGACGACGATCCGCTCGACCGTCCCGTCGCAGCGCGGGCACGGCTTCCCCTCTCTGGTGTGGACGAGGAACTCGTCCTGCATCCGGCCCTTCTCACCGCGCCCGTCGCGGTAGTCGTCGATCGAGGCCCCGCCGCCGTCGATCCCCGCTTCCAGTGCTGCGACGACGGCGTCGCGCAGCGCCTCGAGGTGCTCGGGCTTCATCGAGCCGGCAGGCGAGAGCGGGTGCAGCTGCGCCCGGAAGAGCGCCTCGTCGGCGTAGATATTGCCCACACCGGCCACCCCCTTCTGGTCGAGCAGGAAGGACTTGAGCGGCGCCGTGCGGCCGGCCGCCATCTCCCCCAGGGCCCCGGGCGTGAAATCCGCCGAGAGCGGCTCGACTCCGAGCCGGGAGGCGAAGTGGGCGTCGAGCTGGTCGTCGTCGAGCAGCAGTGCCTCGCCGAAGCGGCGCGGGTCGGTGAACCAGATCTCACGGCCGTCGTCGAGGGCGAAGCGAGCCCGCAGATGCCGCTCGGAGGTCGAGCGCTCGCCCTCGTACAGCCGCATCCCCTCAGAGGGATCGAGCTTGTCCTCGCCCTCGACCAGGACCAGGTTGCCGGTCATGCGCAGGTGCATGACGAGCGTCTGCCCGCCGTCGAGGCCCAGCAGCAGGTACTTGCCGCGCCGGCCGAGGCGCTCGATCGTCCTCCCTGAGGCCGTCGCCTCCAGCTCGCTCGCTGGTGCCGGCCGGCACCAGCGAGGGTCGAGCACCTCCAGCGATTCGATCCGCCGACCTTCCAACTCGGGCTCGAGCTGACGGCAGACGGTCTCGACCTCGGGCAGCTCGGGCATCGCGCCCGGTTCTATCAGGCTAGCCACGGCGATATTGAAGGGTTGTGGCCCCCACCGGGGACACAGCCCTTCATCTGGGCATATGGCAGTTAGGCTTCCGTCGCGCGGGGGTGAGCCTCGAAGTAGACCTCCTTGAGGCGCTCGCCCGAGAGGTGCGTGTACATCTGCGTCGTCGCGATGTCGGCGTGGCCGAGCATCTCCTGGACGGCGCGCAGGTCGCACCCGCCCGCCAGCAGGTGGGTGGCGAAGCTGTGGCGCAGCGTGTGGGGGCTCATCTGCCCCGCCAGACCGGCCTGGCGGGCGTGGCGCTGGACGATCTTGTAGAGGCCCTGACGGCTGAGCGGGCCGCCGCGGAAATTGACGAACAGCCGTGCCTCGTGGCGTTCGCCGACGAGCTTCGGCCGGCCGCCGCGCAGGTAGGCCGAGATCGCCGCTATCGCCTTGCGGCCCAGCGGCACTATCCGCTCCTTGGAGCCCTTGCCGCGCGCCCGCAGCAGGCCCTCGCGCAGGTCTATATCGGACATCTCGAGCCCGATCGTCTCCGAGGCCCGCAGCCCACACGCGTACATCACCTCGAGCAGCGCCCGGTCGCGCAGCGTCGTCGGCTCGCTGCCGCGCGGCGCCGCGAGCAGCTTCTGCACCTCGGCGTAGTTGAGAACTTGGGGCAGCTTCTTCGCCCGCCGCGGAGCGCTCAGCGCCGCGGTCGGGTCGTCGCCGATCAGCTCGTCGCGGCGCAGGTGCTTGTAGAAGGAACGCAAGCAGGCGGTCTTGCGATGGACGGTGGCGGCCGAGCAGGCCGGACGGCCGTTGCCGGTTGCGAGGTCGGCGAGGAAGTCGCCGACGTCGGCCGGGCGCACGACAAGCGCATCCAGCTCGTGCTCGGCGAGGAACCCGCCGTACTGGAGCAGATCGGTGCGGTAGGCGTTGAGGGTGTTGCGAGAGAGCCCGCGCTCCAGCTCCAGGTAGGAGAGGAAGTCGAGGACGAGGCCCTCGAAGCGGGGGTCTACCGCCGAGCCCGACTCGGGCGTGGGAGGAGAGGCGACCACAGTTGACATGCGGCCAGGTTCTCCCGCGCAGGCCTCATTCCTCGCGGCGCAAGGCGGCGCCCGCGGCGAGGGCGGCGGCGAAGAAGAGTGGGTCCTCCCCGATGCCCCGCCCCATCGTGCGAGCTGGCAGGCCCGAAGCGGCGTAGCCATTGATGTCGGCTGGGGCTTCGTGGAGATGGTGCCGGTCGCCCGCTGCGCTCGCCAGCTCTGAGGCCACCTCCGGGTTGCCTTCGGGCAGCGGCACCTCCACTCCGCCCAACAGCAGCTCGACCACGGTCAAGGTGTGGTGGCTGACCCCGCGGTGGCGCTCACGGGGGTCGGCCGCGGAAAGCCGGGGCGAGAGCAGGGTCGGCAGGCCCAGCGCCAGTGCCGCGTGAGCGCTGTCCAGCGCCGCCATGCCGCCGTGGCCGAGACGGGTCTCGGAGCCAATGATGCCCGGCCCGGGGCCGACGATCGCCGCATCCCAGTCAAGACTGCCGGCCACCGCATCGAGCGCGCCGGCGGTGCTGAGCGCCTCGTGCTCGCCGCCATAGGAAGGCGCTGCGGTGATGTGACCGCAGAGCAGGTCGCGCTGGCGCAGCTGCGCCACGTCACGGCTCAGCGAGCCGGGAAGGGCACCGCCGCCGGTCTGCACATAGCCGACCTTCAGCCCGGGCGCCGCCTGCGCCGCTGCCCACGCAGCCGGCGCGAGGTGCCCGTGCAGCGGCAGGACCAAGACCGGCATATCCGATTCACCTCCCGGTGCGCGCTTACCACGCTCACGGCCGGGAAGGCGCACCGGAAGCTCCACGGGGGGGATCGGGTGCTGTAGGGACGTGTAGTTGAGCTTCATCACGTGCTCGCGGCTATCGCCGCTCGCACCCAAGCCTCGGGTCAAGTTGACGTGGACGACGTCGAAGCCGCCCGAGCCAAGCTCCAGGTCCAGGGCGGCGACGTTGACGACGACCTCGTCGCCCTCGCGCATCTCGCCGAGCAGCGCTTCGTCAGCCCATGCCCGCCGCCGCTCGCCGTCGACCTCGACCATCAGCGGGTCGGCGTCGACGACTACGCCCCGGCGGAGCTTAAGCCGCCCGCTCACCCGGCCGGCGTCTCGGCTCCGGCCAGGGCGACGATGCCCTCGCAGACCTCGAGCATCGCGTCGAGATTGCGGGCGGAGACGCTCTCGTCCGGCGTGTGGTTGGCCTCGGTCCCGTTGGCGAGCAGAACGCAGTCGAAGCCGGCGCTGATCAGCGCGTTGGCGTCGCTGCCGCCGCCGGTTGCCGTCCGCTTCGGCTCGAACCCGGCGCGGCTGAGGGCCGCCTCGGCGAGGCCGAGGGATCGTGAGCCCGAGGGAATCTCGTAGCCGCGGAAGAGCTCCTCGACCCGTACGTCGACGTCGCAGCCGTGCGCGCTGGCGCCCCAGGCGCATGCCTCGGTCAGCTCGCCGGCGACGGCAGCGGCACGGTCGGCGCCGAGGCTGCGCGCCTCGGCCACGATCCGGCAATGGCCCGGGACGACGTTGCCGGAGGTGCCGCCGGCGATCACGCCGACGTTGGCGGTCGTCTCGTCGTCGAGCCGTCCCAGCTCCATCCGCGCGATAGCAGCGGCCGCTGCAGCGATCGCGTTGTTGCCGTCCTCGGGCCGGATCCCCGCATGCGCCTCGACCCCGGAGAAGTCGGCGAGGATCTGCTGCTGGGTGGGCGAGGTGACGATCACCTCGCCGATCGCGCTGGCGTGGTCGAGGACGAAGCCGCAGTCGGCGCGGAGGGCGCTCGCGTCGAAGGCTTTCGCCCCCCGCAGCCCCTGCTCCTCGGCGACCGTCAGCAGCAGCTCGATTCCAACCGGTGGGGGCTCGGAGGAATGACGGGCAACCAGCTCGAGGAAGACCGCGACTGCGGCCTTGTTGTCGGCGCCGAGAATCGTCTCGCCGCGACTGTGGAAGACACCTTCGTCGTCGACCACCTCGATCTGGCCGGCATGCGGCACGGTGTCGATGTGGGCGCAGAACATCACCCAGCGGTCGGTCATCCCCGCTAGGCGGGCGATGATGTTGCCGGCCCCCGCCTTGGCGGGCTCGGCCGCGCCGTCCTCGCTCACCTCCAGGCCGAGAGCGCGCAGCTCGGCGAGCAGCGTGTCGGCTACCTCGCGCTCCTCCCCGGTCGGGCTGCGAATCTCGCAGAGCCGGACAAACGTCTCATGGAGCCTGTCCACGCGGGACAGGCTAGCGGGGCTGCTGCGCTACGGAGGACGAATCCTCCGACTCGACCTCGATCTCGCCGCCTTCCGCCGGCTGCGCGCCGGCGTGGCGAGCGGCGGCGCCGACGAACTCGCGGAAGAGCGGCTCGGGCCGGTTGGGGCGGGAGTTGAACTCGGGGTGGAACTGCGAGGCGACGAAGAAGGGATGGTCCGGCAGCTCGATCATCTCGACCAGCCGCTCGTCGGGCGAGGTGCCGCCGCAGACCAGGCCCTCGTCTTCGAGCCGCCGGCGCAGCTGGATGTTCACCTCGTAACGGTGGCGGTGGCGCTTGTAGATGACGGCCTCGTCGAAGATCTCGCGTGCCCTCGTCCCCTCGTGCAGCTTCACGGGGTCGGCGCCGAGCCGCATCGTCCCGCCCATCTCGGAGACCTCCTTCTGCTCGGGCAGCAGGTCGACCACCGGGAAGGGCGTCTCGGGATCGAACTCCGAGGAGTTGGCCCCCTCCATCCCGGCCACGGTACGGGCGAACTCGACCACCGCGATCTGCATCCCCAGGCAGATGCCGAGGTAGGGGATCGAGCGTTCGCGGGCGATCCGCGCCGCTGTCACCTTGCCCTCGATGCCGCGCTCGCCGAAGCCGCCGGGAATCAGCACCCCGTCGACGCCCTCCAGCTTCTCGGGCTCGAAGTTCTCCGAGTCGACCAGCTCGACCTCGACCTCGACGCCGTGGTGGAAGCCTCCGTGCTCGAGCGCCTCGATCACCGACTTGTAGGCGTCGGCCAACTGCACGTACTTGCCGACCAAGGCGATCCGCGCCTTGCCCGAGGCGGCGTCGGCCCGGCGCACCATCTCCTCCCACTCGCTCAGGTCAGAGGCCGGCGCCTCCATGCCGAAGTGGTCGAGCACGAGGTCGTCGACGCCTTCGGCGCGGAAGACGAGCGGCACCTTGTAGATGTTGTCGACGTCGTGGGCGGAGATCACGCCCTCGACGGGAAGGCTGGCGAAAAGGGCGATCTTGCTTCGGATCTCGTGGTCGAGGAGGCTCTCGGAACGACAGACCAGCGCGTGCGGCTGGATCCCGATCCGGCGCAGCTCGTTGACCGAGTGCTGGGTCGGCTTCGTCTTCAGTTCCCCGGCGTGGCCGACGTAAGGCACCAGGGTCAGGTGCATGAACATCGCCCGTTTCGGCCCGAGGTCGGTGTAGAGCTGGCGAATCGACTCGAGGAAGGGCAGCGACTCGATGTCGCCGACCGTGCCGCCGATCTCGGTGAGGACGAAGTCGACCGACTGCGACTCGGCGACGATCAGGATGCGGTTCTTGATCTCGTCGGTGATGTGCGGGATCACCTGCACGGTGGCGCCGAGGTAGTCGCCGCGGCGCTCGCGGTTGATCACCGTGTTGTAGACCGAGCCGGCGGTGACGTTGGAGGCGCGCGAGGTGTTCTCGTCGGTGAAGCGCTCGTAGTGGCCGAGGTCGAGGTCGGTCTCCGCCCCGTCCTCGGTGACGAAGACCTCACCGTGCTGGAACGGGCTCATCGTCCCCGGGTCGACGTTGATGTAGGGATCGAACTTCTGCAGCTGGACCCGGTAGCCGCGCGAGACGAGCAGGCGGCCGATCGAAGCAGCGGCGATTCCCTTGCCGAGGGCCGAGACGACGCCGCCGGTGACGAATATGAAGCGCGTGTCTCCTGGTTTGGCCGGACTCATCCTCTGCCGAGCGAGTCTAGCCAGCGCAAGGGCGGAACCGAGTCGATCGTCCGCGAAATAGATCGCAACTCGCCGAAAATGGTCACTGCGAGGACCGCCGCCAGCGCGACGAGGCGCCCCGTCCCACCCAGCGTGGTCAGCAACCAGACCCCGCCGATCGCCCCGACCAGGTTGGAGCCGGTATCGCCCAGCATCGCCCGTTCGCGCATCGTGAACCAGGCACCGACCAGCACCGGCCCGGCGAAGATCCCGAGCAGCTCGAGCGGGGCGAGGGTCCAGGCGCCGAGGCAGAGGCCCAGCCCGAGCAGCGCCAAGCCCTTCTCGGCCCGCCCCGGACGCAGGTCGAGCAGGTTGAAAGCGTTGGTCGCGAGGATCAGCAGCGCCACGTCGGCCAGGTAGCGCCACGACTCGAGCCCGCGGCCGGAGACGACATAGGCGGCGAGGGCGAGGGCCCCGATCGCCTTGATCGCACCGGTCGAGAGCCGCCCTTCCCGCAACGCCCGCGCGTGCCCGCGCCAGCCGCGGGGCGTTCCGGATGCCTCGCCCTGCCCCAGGGAGTCGTCGAGGAAGCCGAGGAAGGCGACGCCGATCACATATGGAAGCCAGCGGCGCAGTTCGGGATCGAGCAGGTCCAGGTCGCCCCTGTCGTCGAGGAACGCCAGCGGCGCCAGCGCCACCAGGGCGGCGGTCGCGAGTACCGCGCCGAGCGGGAAGGCGAGCCGGGCGCCGCGGAAGTTCTCCCGCGTCAAGCCGGCGTCGAGCAGGCCGCGGATGCCGGCCGGGACGACCAACAGCGCAACCGCGACGGCGACCGGAAAGCCGACCCAGCTCATTCGCGCGGCGCAAGCAGATCGGGCAGCAGGCGATCGGCGCTGCCCTTGACGCCGAAGCTGCCCTCGGCGCCGAGCAACGCGAAGACAGTCGCCAGCCGCCCGGCGACCAGGTCGACGTCGTCGACGCTGGCGAGGTCGTTGCCGACGAAGAAGGAGACCGAGGAGGTCTCGGCGTCGCTTGCCTCGACCCCGACCGCCGGCGCCCGGGTCGCGGTGATGCCGCTGACCAGGCCCGCCTCGAACCGGCCGGCGGTCGCACGCTGCTGGGGGCCCATGTCCTGCGGCTGGTCGCGGACGACGATGACTCCGTCCAGCGCGCCGAAGTTGCCGCTCGCGCGGGAGAAGAGCTGGCCGCGGACCGGCTCCAGCAGCGTCCCGCCCAGGACCAACTGGCGACCGACCCCAACCCCGAGAGCGGTCTGGTTGTCGGGATTGCGGGCCAGGTCGGCGAAACGGGTCTTGTCGAGATCGCCGGCGAGGGCGCGGGTGTCGAGCGGCTCGCGCACGACTCCCACCGCGACCAGGCGCGCTCCGGTCGGCTCGAGCGCATCCTCGATCGAGTCGAGAACGCCCTGCGGCAGGTCGCCGAGGGCGAGGACGCCGATCCGGCGATCGCGCAACTGGTCGCGAACCAGCACGGGATATACGCGGCTGGAGAACTCGTTGGCGCGACCAAGCTCCGAGTTCAGCTCGTCGGCGCGGTCACGCGCGTCCTGGAGATTTCCGGTGAGGCTCTGCTCGAGGTCCTTGCGGGTCTTGTCGATCGTGTCGCCGCCCAGCGCGGCGCCGATCACGATCCCCACCGCGAGGGCGAGGAAGACGGCGATCAGCGAGGTGGCGTGGTAGCGGCCGCTGTAACCCATGGCTGGGAGAGGCTAGACGCTGCCCGGCCCGGTCGCTACAGGCCGAGCCAGATCTTGATCTTGAGCCAGACCAGGTCGACGAGGTCACCCAGCGCCGGCGAGACGATCACGAGGATCGCCAGCAGGATCGCGAAGGCGGCGAGGAAGAGTGGCAGCGGCCCGAACGCCGAGCCCGGGTTGTAGAGGCGGCTGACCCCCTTCGCGTCGACCAGCTTCTCGCCGATGCGCAGGCGCGTGAGAAAGGTCGACGACATGCCGGCGCGGTTGCGGTCGAGGAACTCGATCAGATTGAAGTGAGCGCCGACGCTGACGATCAGGTCGGCGCCCTTCTCGTAGGCCATCAGCATCGCCACGTCCTCGCTGGTTCCCGCCGCCGGGACGAGGGTGTGCTCGAGGTCCAGCTCGAGCAGGCGCTCGCGTCCCGGCGCCCGGCCATCCGGATAGGCATGGACGATCAGCTCGGCGCCACAACCTAGGGCGTCGTCGCCGGCGGAGTCCATGTCGCCGAGGATCACGTCGGGGCGCAGGCCGGCTTCGAGGCAGCCGTCGGCGCCACCGTCGACCGCGACCACGATCGGCCGCATGTCGCGGACGTAGGCGCGCAGGGCCTTCAGGTCGCTGCGGTGGCCTTCGCCGCGGACGACGATCAGGACGTGACGATCGCGAAAGGAGGTCCGGGTCGGCGGAAACTCGATCGCCCCCGTCAGCAGGTCGGTCTCCTGGCGGACGTGGGCGACGGTGTTCTCGGCGAATTCCGCCAGCGCCTCGTCGATCCGCTCCCGCTGTGCCGCGAGCCTGCTCTCGAGCTCCTCGACACCGAGCTCCCTGCCGTGCAGTTCCTCGCCGCCAGCGCGCACCGTGCCAGCGACGATCGTCACCTCCGTCCCGTCGCCGAGCAGCGCGAAGGGGTCGGCGGCGGTGACGTCGAGCACGGTCACACCGGCGCGGACGAGCAGCAGCGGGCCCGTGTTCGGGTAGCGACCGTCGCTGGATTGCGAGGCGTTGATCACCGCGCGCACGCCGGTGGCGATCAGCTCCTCGGCGGCGATCCGGTCGATGTTGACGTGATCGACGACCGCGACGTCCCCGGGACGGAGGCGCTTGACCAGGTGCTTGGTGCGGCGTCCGAGCCGTGCCGTGCCCACGATCGCCTCACCCGCAGCCGACCCATTGCGGCGCGAGAGCAGCGCAGGGAAGCGACGGCGACTGGCGGTAGCCACGCAAAGAGGTTACAGCCGGGTCAGGCCGCGGCGAGAAGCTCGCGGGCGTGGCGGTCTGCCGCCTCGTCGGAGCGCTCGCCGCCCAGCATGCGGCGGATCTCCTCGACGACCCCCTCGCCGTCGAGTCGTTCCACGGTGGCGGCGGCGCGCTCGCCGCCGAGGTCCTTCTGGAGCCGGAAATGGGTCGGCGCGAGCGAGGCGACCTGTGGCAGATGGGTGATGCAGAGCACCTGGCGACCCTCGCCAAGCGCTCGCAGGCGCTCGCCCACGACCCTGGCCGTCTTGCCACCGACGCCGGCGTCGATCTCGTCGAAGACGAGAGTTTCCGACCCGGCCCCCTCGCCGAGCCCGCTGAGGGCCAGCATCACCCGCGAGAGCTCGCCACCGGAGGCGGCGTCGCGCAGCGGCGCGGGCGCCATCCCGGGGTTCGGCGCCAGGCGCAGCTCGACCGTCTCGCGCCCGTTCGGGCCAAAGCCGCCGGGGTGCGGCTCGAGCTCGACCTCGAGGCTCGCGCCGGGCATCGCCAGTCGCTCGAGCTCCCCGGCGACCCGCTCCTCCAGCGGCGCGGCAGCAGCGGCACGCCCTTTGCTCAGTCGCTCGCCGAGCTCTTCCCGCCGCCCCCCGGCCTCGGCAAGCGCGGCGTCCGCCTCGGCGCCGCGGGTCTCGGCCCCCTCCAGCCGCTCGATCTCGGACCGGCAGCGCTCGGCGTGGGCGAGCACCGACTCGACGCTGCCGCCATGCTTGCGCTGCAGGCGATCGAGCGCTTCCAGCCTCTCCTCGACCGCGGCGAGCCGGCCAGGGTCCGCCTCCAAGCCGTCGAGGTAACTGCGCAACTCAGCCGCGACATCGCTCAGCTCCACCGCGAGAGCGCCGAGGCGCTCGGTCAGCCCGTCGAGCCGAGAATCGACTCCGCCGACCCCCCGCATAAGCGATTCCGCCATCGCCAGGGCGCTCGCCGCGCCGCCGCCGTCCTCCTCGGCACCGGCCGTGGCGCTGAGCGCGCCGAGGGCCGCCTCGCGCAACCCCTCCGCGTGGCGCAGGCGCTCGCGCTCGGCTGCCAGCTCGACCTCCTCGGCCAGGTCAGGGGCCACCTCCTCGATCTCGGAGAGCTCGTAGCGGAAGAGGTCGAGGTCACGCTCGCGGGAGCCGTCGCGCTCGCGCAGCTCGGCTAGCTCGGCCTCCAACCGGCCGCACTCCCGGTGCGCCTCCCGGTAGCGCTCACGCAGCGCCAGGTGCTCGGCGCCGGCAAAGCCGTCGAGCACCTCCATCTGGGCCGAGGCGATCGTCAGCTTGCGGTGCTCGTGCTGGCCGTAGAAGGCGAGCAGGCGGCCGCCGAGCAGCTTCAGGTCGGCCGCCGCCGCGGCGCGACCGGCGACGAAAGCCGTGGTCCGCCCCGAAGCGGAGACGCGCCGCCCGAGGACGATTTCATCTGCGCCCGCGGGAAGCCGCGCAGCCAAGTCGGCTAGATCGGGCTCGTCGAGCAACCCCTGGGGCAGGTCGAAGACCCCCTCGACCCAGGCCTCCTCAGCGCCCGGCCGGACGATCTGCGGCCGCGCCTTTCCACCCATCAGCAGGTCGAGAGAATGAGCCAGAACGGTCTTGCCCGCCCCGGTCTCGCCCGTGATCGCGTTGAGCCCTTTCCCCAGCCGCAGCTCCGCCTTCTCGATCAGGAGGAGGTTCTCGATGCGAAGCTCGCGCAGCACATGGTTCTTCTAGCACCCGACGCGGCGGGTCCTGGCGCGAGGATCGCTAGGCGGGAACGGACTCTGCGGGCTCCGCCTCTTCGGAAGCTGGAACGAAGTCCTTTGATCTGACCAGGGCGAAGCCCAGAGCGGCGCCTATGAAGGCGATCACGGCGCCGATCAGGAGGATCTCGTTCATGCCGCTTACGAAGGCGACTTTGGCGGCGTGGACGGTCTCGACTCGCTGCCCGGGCGGCACGGCAGCCGCAGCCGCGCGCGAGCCGCCCGATGAGACCGCCTCGGCGAGACCGTCGGGAGCGCCCGGCAGCAGGCCCGAGAGCTTGGAGTCGACCTGGGACTGGAAGACCGCGCCGAGCGAGGCGACGCCGGTCGCGATCCCGACCTGGCGGAAGGTCGTGTTGATTCCCGATCCCATCCCCGATTTGGCCGCGGGAACGACGGCGATCGCAGCTTGGCCGATGCCGGGGTTGGTGATGCCGATGCCGAGGCCGGCTACGAGGAAGCCGGGCAGGAGGGCCGAGATGTCCGAATCCGGATCGAGCCCGTGCATCAGCGCCAAGCCGAGACCGACGAGGCCGAGGCCGAGGCCGACCAGGACGCGGATCGGCACCCGGTGGGAGAGTTTGCCGGCGATCGGGGCGGCGATGAAGGAGAGAACCGTCAGCGGCAGGAAGTGCAGGCCCGTCTCCAGCGGCGAGTAGTCGAGCACCCCCTGCATGTAGATGGTCAGGTAGAGGAACATCGCGAACATCCCGGCCGAGAGTCCGAAGGCCACCGCCGAGACCCCGTTGAAGGCCGGCTTGCGGAAGAGGCCAAGCTCGAGCATCGGGTGGGTACTGCGGGCCTCGATTACGACGAAGGCGAGCAGCAGGGCCGCCGAGCCGGCAAGCGAGGCGACGATTGGCACGCTCCCCCAGCCCTCGGCGTTGCCGCGAATCAGGCCGAAGATCAGCAGGAAGAGTCCGGCTGAGAAGGCCACGAGGCCCGGCAGGTCGATCCGCTGCGGGTCCTGGGCGGCGACGTTGGCTAGCCTCGCCTCGGTGAGCAGGATCGCGACGACGCCGATCGGGATGTTGACGAAGAAGATCCACTCCCAGCCGAAGTGCTCGGTGATCAGGCCTCCGACGAGCGGCCCAATCGCGACAGCGCCGCCGACGGTCGCCCCCCAAACGCCGAAGGCAGTCGCCCGGTCACGGCCGTGGAACTCCTGGCCGATCAGTGCCAGCGAGGTGGCGAACATCGCTGCGCCGCCGACCCCCTGCAGGCCGCGGGCCAGGTTGAGCAGGGTCGGATCGCCGGCGATCCCGCAGAGGAAGGACGCGAAGGTGAAAAGGCCGAAGCCGAGCGAGAAGACGCGCCGCCGCCCCAGCCGGTCCCCCAGCGAGCCCGCCGTCAGCAGGAAGGCCGCGAGCATCAGCGAGTAGGCGTCGACGACCCACTGCAGGCTGGCGAGGCTGGCGTCGAGATCCCGCTGGATGTCGGGCAGGGCGACGTTGACGACCGTGATGTCCAACAGCAACATGAACGTCGCGATCGAGATCAGGACCAGGGTCCACCACTTGCGCTCCATCGCCGAACACCCTAGCCAGGCGCCGAGGCCGGCTTAGACCGCGAGGTGGCCGAACTTCTCGCGTATGCGCTGGTAGAAGCTCGTCCCCGGCAGCTGGGCGAGCCTGCCGACGCCGTCGGCGAAGCCAACCTCCAGCGCCGCTCCCGACTCCAGCGTGCCCGCGAGCGCGCCGTCGATCGCGACGTCGACCGGCTCGCCGGCGCCGGCGTTGCCGACGTGGAGAATGTCGCTGGGGGCGACGACGAGGGCGCGGGCGGTCAGCGAGTGGGGCGCAACGTAGGAGACGACGTAGCCCTTCACGCCCCAGGCGAGGATCGGCCCCTGGTTGGCGAGGTTGTAGCCGGTGGACCCGACCGGGGTCGCAGCCACGAGGCCGTCGCAGCGAACGTGCCCGACCTCCTCGCCGGCGATCTTGTAGCTCAGCTCGGCGACCCGCTCGTGCGGCCGGCGCAGGAAGCCGACGTCGTTCAGGGCGACCCGCCGCTCGCCGCCGACCTCGACTTCGAGGCCCGGCAGATCGACGGTCTCCGTTTCGCCAGCGAAAGCCCGGCGCATCCCCTCCTCCGCATCCTCGCGCTCGACCGCGGCGAGAAAGCCGACGGTGCCGAAGTTGACCCCGAATACGGGCACGCCGCTGCGGGCGAAATGGCGCAGCGCGTAGAGGATCGAGCCGTCGCCACCCAGCACCAGGCAGAGATCAGCCTGGCGGGGAAGCTGATCGACGGTCTCGATTCCCGTTGCAGCGTCACCGTGCTTGGCCAGCTCCTCCGCGGTGGCGACGAGCCGCCACTCCGCCCCATGGGCAGCGGCAACCGCCAGGGCCACCGCCTCGGTCGTGGCGGGGGGGTGGCCATGCGTGATCAGAGCGGCGACGCGCTCGCTCACGGCTCGACCTCGGCAACCGTGGCCTCGAGGTCGTCCAGGGACTCTCCACTTCCCCCACACCAAACGAAGGTCTCGCGGTTGCCCTTCGGCCCCGGCAGGCCAGAGGAGGCGATGCCGCGCACGGGCAGCCCGAGGCCGGTCGCGGCACGGGCGACGGTGAGGATCGCCTCGCGCCGGTCGCCGGCGTCGCGGACGACGCCCTTGCGGACACGCTCACGGCCAAGCTCGAACTGGGGCTTGACCATTGCCAGGATCTCGCCGCCCGGGGCGAGGCAGTCGGCGACGGCAGGCATGACCTTGGTCAGCGATATGAAGGAGACGTCGATCGTGGCGAGCTCGGGCGGATACGGCAGGTCGGCCGGGGAGAGAGCGCGGGCGTTGACCCGCTCGAGCACAGTCACGCGGGGATCCTCGCGCATGCGCAGGTCGATCTGGCCGTAGGCGACGTCGAGGGCGACGACTCGGCCGGCACCGCGCTGCAGCAGGCAGTCGGTGAAGCCGCCGGTCGAGGCGCCCACGTCGAGGCAATCCAGTCCCGAGACGTCGAGATCGAGAGCGGCGAGCGCGTGGTCGAGCTTGATGCCGCCGCGGGAGACAAAGCGGGGGCCCTGCTCGAGCCGGAAGTCGGCCCCGGGGTCAACGAGCTGGCTGGGTCGCAGCGCGATCGGGCCGTCCTCACCCACCCGAACCTCGCCGGCGCGAACCGCGCCAGCAGCGGCCGAGCGCGACGGGAAAAGCCCCCGCTCGGCCAAAACCGCGTCGATTCGCGCTCTGGAGCCCGCCTTCGCCACGCACGAACGGTACAGGCGGTCCCCCGGCAATCCATATGAAGCCCTTGCCAGATGTTTACCGGCACCTTAGTATTGGGTAGAACAATCGCCTCAGCGAGCCCCGGTAGCCAGTCAAAAGGGCTCTGTGACTCGGCTCACACACAAATCGCACGTATGTTCGTATCTTGATTCAAGGATTTGCGAGAGAGGATCGATAAAGGGCTTACAAAACTTCCTGGTCGGGCCTGGCGCCGCTCATATGGCAGTTGACTCCCATCGACTTGCCCCGCGGCACATAAGGGCCCACCTACCTCCCACGGATCCACATATATAGAGATACATATCTCTCCTCCCTGTAGTAACCCCAGAAACGCCCCGCCTCCCCGGTGGGGCGTTTTCTGTTGGGTGGGGCTCTAGCAAGCCGAATTTCGGTGCACTCGCGCTGGCTGCGCGAGAAGTGCTCCTTGACCGAATGCCGCCGTGCCACAGTCCCGCATCCGGGGACCGAACCCTGCCCCACAAGCCGCCACGCTTCGAATTCAATGGACATCGATGTCAACCGCCTGGCGCGGCGCGCGGCTGGCCCGCGCCTCCTCGTCTACCTCGATCAATCGACGCTCTCGGCGCTGGCGACCGAGAAGGACCACGCCGGGCTGCTGGACCTACTTCGGACAGAGGTCAACACCGGGCGACTGATCTGCCCGGCTTCGCCTAGCCACAACGACGAGACGGCCCGGGTACACATCCGAGATCAGGGGCCGTGGAAGGAGATCGACGGGCTCGCCGATGAGCTGTCCATCGGCACCGGTTTTCGCGGCAAGGAAGAAATCGAGCTTGCGGAGATCCACGCCGCAGCTGCCGCATTCGAAGGGCATGAGAGCAGGCCCATCTGGAAGAAGGCATTTCGAACCGATCCGAACACGCTGCGCGACGAGCTTTTCTTCGGCTTTGGCGGAGCGCAAATCAGGGTCCGTGCCTCTTCGAGCCAGACGAGATGCTTCACGAAGAGGTCGCGCACGAGCGGGACAAGGAGACCGACATGGACAAGGTCTATGCGGAACTCCGCGAGAAAAGGTTCTCATTCGAGGAAACGGCCGAAGGCAATCTCGAACAGATGAACTTCGTTGAGGTCATCGAGCAGGTCGTGCAGCTGGCGAGCCATACGGCGCGAAAGTAGATTGCGGCCCGCTTCTAATCAAATATTCGTCGATTTAGCCGAATGCTTAATTTTCTCTTATCTCTCTAGACTTATATAGTGCAATCGATCTTGGCGGCAGGGGCTGGGGGCCCACTTGCACCTCAGTGGGTCGCTAGACCGTTGTCATTGCAAATAGAAGGAGGAGGAACATGCAACGCACGATGAAGAGGGGCAGTTTGCTCCTAGCCTCGCTTGCGGTGTTGATCGCCACGATGGCCCTAGCGTCGTCGTCAGCGTCCGCGAGTCAGTACTGCGGAGGCCAGTCGGTAAACAGTTGGAACAAGTGCTGGGGCGCCGCGCGCTGGTTGCAGGGCGCTACGACCACAGGATATAGCACCGGTACGTGCGCTGGCGCGGACCTAACCCAAGGAACCTGTGCTCCAACGAATCAGCTCGCCATCGTTTGGATGACCCCCGGCCAACACTCCCCCTGGGTGATTGGGACTGCGTCGGCCTTCACCACCACCAGTAGCTACACCTTCGAATAGTGCTGCAGGACAGTGCGGCACTGCACGACGCGGCTTGATGCTGCACTTCGAAGCTCTCTCGAGCACTTGTGGGCACCAGGTCGAGCGTCGCTCTCCTTGTGGGAAGTGGCGGCTCGGCCTGTTGCTCGCACTCATGCTGTCCGTAAGCCTGACGGCGTGCGGCACTGAGCAGTCGCGGAATCAACAAGCGCTAACGCCGACTCCTCAAACCTCAAACGACACTTTGCGGCGGGCATCTGATGGCCGCTTGTCACACGTGCTGTCGGACAGCTTCGCTCTGCTGCGCACTCCCCCCGACGGCGTACCCCCCAGAGTCAGGCAGGCACTGAGCGACCCAATACCTGGTATGAGTTGGAGCCTCGCCCGTCGTGTCCCGGTGTCTGCGACGAGCACGTACTGGCTGGTACCCGGGGTTGAGGATCTCTGCGTCGTCGCGACTACCCCCAAGTCGCCGACCATAGGCACCGTCTGCGCGAGCGCCGGCGAGGCGCTTCGCCACGGGATCGCGAACACCTCGCTCGACCCAACCTCCGGCAGGCGCATCATCGTCGGCGTGGTCCCGAGGGGGACCCGCACCGTACTCATTCGAAGTGGCAGCTTGACCACCTCCGCGCGCGTGCGCTCTGGGCACTTCGTGCTTCGCGACTTAGTTGCCTCGCCGCCGGACCGGGTGACTCTCCGCTAGGCCCTTTTTCGATTTCATCAAGCCGGACGGCTCACTCAGCCGCCTGCCCCTCTATGGGCAGTTCGCGAACACGCAGGCGATCTCTCGTCAGACTGGCAATCGCGCCCTTTTCAAGGTCTTCGGCAATCAGTGGCAGGTTCGCGGCGAGAAGCTCGGCCTGCTCGGCGGGACGCAGGTGGTCGGCGGAGCGTAGAAGCACGACGGATGGCGTCGCCCGGGACCCCAGGGCGAGGAGCGCGCCGAAATCCGCATCGGCAGTCAGCAGAATGCGGCGCTCCCGAGCGGCGGCCGTCATGATCTCGGGGTCGGGCGCACTCAAGAGCCCGACCTCCGAGACGTGGATTGCGTCGTGCCTAGCCTCCTCGAGGAGCCGGGGCGACCTCGGGCGAGAGGTTGGCGTCGAGAAGAAGCCTCACGCCGGTGCGGCTACGGCCAACTCGCGCTCCTGCGCCGCAGCGGCGGCGTATTCGAGCGCAGCGAGAACGTCCTCGCGTTCGAGATAGGGATAGCTTCCCAGTAACTCATCGATACTGACTCCGGCCGCGAGCTGGCCCAGCACGGCGCTGACGGTCATGCGCGTGTCCCGGATGCATGGCAATCCGCGCATCCTGTTCGGATCGACGGTGATTCGCTCCTTGGCCATGGACCAAGGGTACCCCCTCCCCCCGACCCCTCCCCTGGCGCCACAGTCGTGCCACGGTCAAGCACGGGAATAGCCGGCTACAACCGGCTTCAGCCGGATTATCCTTGGCTCTGCAAGCGGGATTCCGCTCGCCATGCGGGTGCTCGCAGGACTCCCTCCCTGTAGTAACCCAGAAACGCCCCGCCTCGCCGGTGGGGCGTTTTCTGTTGGGCTGCGCGCCGTTGTGAGCGGGCGCCTGGGCAGGTGATCGGGGTGGCCCTGGCCGCGCCCGCCGCTATGCCGGCAGGCGCGGCCCTGAGCCAAAACGCGTCGCTGGGAGCTCAGCCGATTCCGTATGTGCCTTTGTTGGCTCCTTCAATCGCCAACGAGCCGAGCGTTTTGTAGCCGGCGATCGAGCCGGAGAATTCCATTTCCGAGATCGCGCTCGGGGTGTTCAGCGTCACTGTGACGCTGCCGATCGTTTTGTCGAGTTCGGTGGTCGCGCAGCCCGCTTTGAAGGTGCGTTTGGTGCGCAGGTTTGTGATCGTCAGATCCGTGGCATTGACGTCGACGGTCCAGGGCAGGCCTTTCGCTTCGGCGCTCGCCAGTTCGCACCCTTTGAACGTGCCAAAGCCCGTCGGGCATTTTTTGATTTCGAATTTGGTGACTTTGCCGGTGCTTCCGCCTTCGGTCGTGAAGACCGCGCGCACTTCGCAGTTCATGCCGTTGCCTGCGGTCGTTTCGAAGATTTCACCGCCAAGCCCGGCAAATTCGACGAATTTGGCGACGTTGACGCCTTTGTCTTTCCACACCGCCGACAAGGCCAGAGCCGGAACTGCCAGCAGCACAACCGCGGCGACGACGCCCGCGAGCAGCAGCCGTTTGTTGATCTTCATCTCTCCCATTTCCTTTCTCGAGTGACTGGTGACCGCCGCCGTTTTCCGGGCGGCAGCCGACTTTAGACAGGGAGGATACTTATAGTCAAAGTATTTGGACGATTAGGCCCAAGCCCTGGAAAGGGCAACAGCCAGGGCCTCGCGCGACGCATCAGCGCGGGCGTCGCGGGCGCGCCTCGAGCCTGAACTGCACCGGCACCGAGGAGGCCTCCGGGGAACCGCCGGCGGGCATGAACGTCACCGCCACCTCGACCCGGAGCTTCCGCCTTTGGCGAAGGATCGCGCGAACGGCCGGCGTCGGCCTCAGGCGGATCGTCACGGTCCTCGCCACGGCGGCGGGAACGGTCACCGGCTCGATCAGCCTGCGGGCCTTGCCGCTCGTGAGCGCGCTGGGAGTCCCGGCCGAAACCGCCTTTGCCCTCACCAGGCCGGGCCCCGATACCCGCACGCGCAGCGTCGCCGTCCCGTCGTGCCGGTTGGCTCTGACCCGACCGAAGCTAAAGAGGCGCGGAGCGCTGGGCTTCGAGCCGCCGCCACGGGACGGCGACCCCCCCGGCGGGGCGTTGGAGAGGGTGACGGCATCGACGCCCGCGTTGAATACTTCCTCGTGGGCAGCATTGGCGATGCGCAGGCGCACCGTCCGCCCCGCGAACGAGCTGAGGTCGGCCGTAAGCCTGGTCGGCTCCATCTCCGCCGGATCGCCTTCCTCGGTCCGGAAGAGCGTGCGAAGGATGTCCGCTGGGTCAACCGATTCGACCGGGGCGTCCGGCTTCATCACGTCGATCCGGAACTGCTGGTTGCCCTGCCCCCCCAGGGCCCCTTCGTCGACCGACAGGGTGTCCGGTCTTGGGATCGCGATCGGTTCGTAGGTGTCGTAATAGGCAAGCAGGCTGAGCCAGTGATCCTGCCCGGCCTCGAGCGCCAGGTCCTGGTACAGGATCAGCGTGTCGGGGTTTGCCTGGTCGGCAATCGCGGCATGAGTGCCTTGAGGCGGAGGCTGAACCGGGTCGGCGGGGGGCTGCCTTTTCCTGCCGATCGGCGCGGCGGTGCCTTCATAGGCAAACCAGTCGCCAGCCTGCGTCGCTCGCAGGACCTGCCATCCACTCAGCGTCCCCGACTCGAAGCCGCCGTTGACGACCGTCGCCGCCTCGGCCCCAGTGGACGCCGGCGCTGCGAGCAGGGCCATCGCGAAGAGCGTCGCGAACGCCGTCTTTCGTCGCACCCTCATGCTCGGCCGGGGACGACGAACCTCTTCGTCGCCGGGCTCGAGTCGACGCGTCCGGTCGGACCGACCGCGCGCACACGGAAGGTATGCCTACCGGGCGCCAGGCCGCTGTACTTCTTCGGGGAGCTGCAGAGATCGAACGGCTTGCGATCGAGCTTGCAGAGGAAGCGCGACCCCCGGACGCTGGACTTGAACTCGAGCCGCACGGCGCCGGGCCGAGACCGCTTCCGCTGGATCTTGACGATCTTCGTCTGTGGTCGGGCATCGGCGGCCGGGCGCCTGGGCGAGCCCGCGGTGGGAACACCAGCGCTGCCGCCGCCAGCCTGCCCACCAGCCTGGCACTCCACGCCGGCCACGAACGCACAGCCGCCGTCCTCCACGACGATCCCTTCGTCCGCCGTAACCGCCAGGGCCAGCTCCGAGGTTCCGCCCGCGCTCGTTTGCGTCGCGGCGACGATCGTCCCCGCCGGAATCGCGGCGGCGTAAGCAACTTCCCAGTCGCCCGCTTCGCCGGCGATCGCTTCGCCGAGGAACGATTCCAGCTCGCCGGCTTCGGCGCGTTCCTTGCGAAAGACCCGCACGGCGGCGCCCGCCTCGGCACCGCTGCCGCCGGCGCCGGTCTGGCCGGCGCCCGAGAGCGCCGGCGGCTCGATGCCGTTGTTGGGGCCGTTCGGTTCAGGCCCCGCCGCGACCAGGTCGATGAAGAGGCCGCCGTTGGCGATCCCCGCGTTGCGAGCTACTTCATTCGCGGTCGCTTCGGCGTTGACGATCTCGATCGCGCCGCCGCTGCCGGCGATGAAGTTCTCATCCACGGCAACGTCGCCGCCGACGACGTTGCCGGTCACGCCGAAGGGGAGCGGCCCCAGGATCCGGATCCCCGCGCCGATAGCTTCGAAGATTTCGTTGCCGAGGATTTCGTTGAGGTCGTTTTCAACCAGGATCCCGTCGCCTTCGAGTCCTTCGAGGTAATTGCCCTCGATCAGGTTGCCGTGTTCCCCGGTGAAGCCGAAGATCCTGATGCCGGCTTCGGCGCCGACGATCTCGTTGTCGGCGATCCTCGCCCCGAAGCCCTGCTGGGCGATGGCGACGCCGCCTTCCATCCAGATCCGGTTGTCGGCGATCGTCGCTTCGAGCGCCGGGGTGGCGAGTTCTCCGGAATCGACGGCCACAGCTTCGGCCGGCGGCGCCAGCGTCGCGGTCCCGTCCAGGTCGAGCCCGACCAGGTTGCCGCGAACGACGAGGTCCGGGGCTGCCGGACCGGCGAGAACGCCGACTTCGCCGCCGTTGACGCGGTTGGCCTCGCCGGCTTTGGGCCCGCCGATGACGGTCTGCGCGGCGCTGCCGACGCGGATCCCGGCCAGGGCGTTCGGGATCGAGGCCCTCCCGGTTGCGTCGAGGCCGATGTGGTTGCCGGCGATCGTCGTCGCCACAGCGGGCACCTCGTCCCCACCGTCGCCTTCGAGATCGACGCCGTCCGACACGGCGCCGGAGATCAGGTTGCACCCCCCGTCGCACTCGGGGGTCGTCGCAGACGATCCGAAGGTCGGCCTGGTGCCAATCGCCGTGCCGGCCATTTCGAGCCCTTCGGTCGAGGCGACCTCGACGTTGTCGCCGCCGTTCGCGGCCGGAGTGACCCCGTCCGGCTCGACGCCGAAGTAGTTACCGAAAACCCTGACCCCGTTGCCGCCGTGCACGTCGAGCCCGTCGTCGACGTTGCCGGCAAGGACGTTCCCCAGCCCGGGCCCTTCCCCGCCGATGAGGCTGCGGTTCGATCCGGGGCCGACCAGGATCCCGGTCTCGTTACCCGCAACGGTGCCATCGAGCGCGACGCCGAGCCAGCTGCCCTGGACTTTGCTGCGCGGCGAGGCCTCCAGGCTGACGGCCGTCTGCGCACCGGTGATCGCCAAGCCCGAGATTTCGACTTCTTCGGTGTTCGCGGCGGTCAGCGCCGGTTCCCCGCTCGGGCCCTCGATGCCCACGCACGGCCCGCTGATCCCCGCCTCCGTTTCACAGGTCCGCCCGTTGACGAACGCCGGCACGCCGACAGCGGGCAGGCCGCTGCCCAGCGCGATCGTGGCAGCAGCCTGCCCTTCGAAGGTTTCTTCTTCGAAGTCGATCCTGGTGAATTCCCCCAAGCCGTTCGCCTCTTCGATCGCTGCGCGAAGGGTGCACTCGCCGCCCGCCGTCAGGCAGCTTTCGTCGCCCGGCGCGACATCGACCGCGTCGGCAGTGCTGTCGACCATCAATTCCGCCGCGTTTGCCGGCGGGGCCGAGGCGAAAGCGCAGGCGAGCACGATCAGGGCGGCGACCGTGGCCCTGCCTCGACGTCTCCCCCCTACCGCGTCGACCTGCACGAAGCGACTGTAACCGCCGGCAATTCGATACGCAAATGTTTTTGATCTAATCGGGGCGAGAAAAGGGAGGGGTCCACTTCAACCGGAGGTCGCCATGACTGCCCGTCGTTCTGCTCTGCTCTTCGTCGTCCTCGCCGTCGCGCTGCTGCCCACCGGCTCAGCCGTCGGCGCGAGCACCTCGACCAAGATCATCGTCAGTCTCAAATTGCCCGCCTTCCACGGCAAGCTGAAGTCATCCGATAGCGCCTGCTCGAGCGGCCGTACGGTCAAGCTCTTTCGCCAGAAAGCCGGGCCGGACAAGCTCCTGGGGACCGACAGGAGCAACGCCAAGGCGAAGTGGTCGATCCCGATCGGCAAAAGGCTGAAGTCGGGCGCCTCCTACTACGCCAAGGCCCCTGCAAAGGGCAGCTGCAAGGCCGCGAAATCGAAAGTCCTCGCGATCGGTTGATAATGCGCGGGTGACCCGCCGACGTGGACTGATCGCAACCGCAATCGCCTCGCTGCTCCTGCTGGCGGCGATGTCGCCCGCCGAGGAGCGGATGAAGGACACCGGCGGGCCGGGGATGGTGCCCTTCGAGCTGACCGGGGGCAAGGACCGGGCGGACGAGATCCTGGCCGAATGGGGCGAGGATGGACAGGACGCTGCCCGTGAGTCGCTCTGGATCGACTTCGGCTTCCTGCTCGCCTATGGCTCCTTCCTCACCCTTGCCCTTGCGGCAACCCGGGATCTGGCCGGGGAGCGGGGCTGGCGACGGCTGGCAACGATCGGCGCCGTCGTGGTCTCCTTCGGCGCTCTGGGGGCTGCCTTCGACGCGCTCGAGAACATCTGCCTCCTACTCACGCTGGACGGCGCCGGCGCGGCATTCCCTCTCCTCGCGACGATCTTTGCGAGCTGCAAGTTCGTCCTGCTCGCCGTCGCGATTGCCTACCTGCTTGCCGGGCTGGCGATGCGTCTGCGCGGGCGCGGCGCCGCTACGCAGACGCCGTAGCGTCGCCCGGGCGGTCGAACAGCTCGCCGGCTTCGATCCGCTTGGCCATCTCCGCGGACTCCGCGCGGTAGGTGCTGCCGTCCTCGAACTCGATCGTCGGGTACTTGCGCTGGCCGGAGATGCGCTCGAGCTCGTCACGCTTGCCAGACCGCGTGGGGCCCTTGACGACCTCGTACTCGATCCCCTGCTCGTCAAGCGCCTTCTGCACACGGTGGCACGGATGAGCACCGACCTTGGCCCACGTCGCCGAGCAGCGGTGAAGCTTGATCGCCATGGCCCCACCCTAGCCGGGCCACCCCACGCGGACAAGCCCGGGACTCCCTCTTCTTGACAGGTGACTATTTAGTCACCTATTATCCTGACCATGGACGAGGTGTTCAAGGCGCTGGCGGATCCGTCCCGGCGGACCCTGCTCGACGCCCTCTTCGAGAGAGACGGGCAGACGCTGAGCGAGCTGGAAGCACGCTTGCCGATGACCCGGTTCGGCGTGATGAAGCACCTGAAGGTGCTCGAAGGAGCCCGCCTGGTGACCAGCAAGCGGCGCGGTCGCGAGAAGCTCCACTTCCTCAACCCCGTCCCGATCCGGCTCATCCACAACCGCTGGGTGAGCAAGTACGCCGAGCCTTGGGCCACTGGCCTGAGCGAGCTCAAGAAAGACATCGAGACGAAGGAGCAGCCCCATGGAGAAAGTGTTTGAGATCTACATCAAGACGACGCCGGAGCGCCTCTGGGAGGCGATCACCGACGAGCAGACGCGGCAGAAGTACAACTTCGGGGTCGGGGTCAGCTCCGACTGGGCGCCGGGCTCGCGCTACGAGTCCGTCCACCCCCAGGCGGGCATCTCGATCGCCGAGGGCGAGAACCTCGAGGTCGAGCCGCCGCGGCGCCTGGTCCAGAGCTTCACCGCGCTCTGGAGCGATCAGGTGAAGGACGAAGGACCGTCCAGGGTGACCTGGGAGATCGAGCCGGTCGGCAGCTCCTGCCGCCTCACCGTCACCCACGACCAGCTACGCGAGGGCGCCAACGACGAACTCTTCGGCGGCTGGCCGATGATCCTCTCCGGCCTCAAGACCCTGCTCGAGAGCGGCGAGCTGCTCGACACGCCGGGCTCGCTGCGCTACTCGGGCGCCTCGGCAGACGCGGAGTAGCTGGGCGGCGCGACCTATGCCCTTCCCCGGGCATAGGTCCGCCTGCCCAACGGACCCTGCATATCTAGAGATACGCGCCTCCTCTCCCTGAAGTAACCCCAGAAACGTCTTCGCGAAGCGAGGCCGATTCGGTGCAACAAAGGAGGCCGCCGGGCAGGCTAGCCGATTGAGCGCTTTGGTGCAAGCCTGCCCGGTCTTTCCGAGCTGCGATCAGACGACGAGGTGGCTGACTGTGAGGCCGGCCGGTTTGCCGCCCTGGGAGCCTGTCAGCCTCGTTGTGCTTTCGTAGGTCGCGTCGAACTCTTTGTTTGTTTCCGCGGTTCCCCCGCAGAGAGCACCGTGGATTGTCGCTTTGACGATCGTTTTTTTGTCCGAATGGAGGACGATGTGATCCGGGGCCCCGGCCACGTTCGTCATCCACAAGCCGGTGATCGCCTGCGGTCCCATTGTCACTGTGCAGACATCGCTGCTGCCGTTTTTGACGTGGAACGTCATGTCTTCGGCGCCTTCGCAGACGACGTCGATGCTGATGCCGTATTTGAGCCCTACTGTCTCCTCGCCTGTGAGCACGTAGTGGCAGTCCCCCGGTGTCATCGTCACCGCCAAGCTGACCCCGAGGAACGGTGTGGTCGAGCATTCTTCGTATTTGGGCACCCCGATGGTCATTTCTGTGGTTTTCCCGGGCAGCCCGCCTTCGAAGTGGAATTTTTTGCAGACGATGCTCCTGGTGCCGACCGTGAACTCGTGCACGGTGCCGGCGGCCACCTCGCTTGTAACCGTCGTGCCGACGTCGCTTTCGGTTGTGAACTCAGTCGTCGTCAGGGTCTGTGCGCTCGGCGCGCCGGCCTCGAACACCGCGAGCGCGGCGATGGCCGTGAGCGCCGCAAGGACCAGGCCGAGAATCTTCAGGTTGGGCATCTTGCTCCCCTTTCGGTCGGAAAATCTTGATCAAGATGCCCTAATGATCGAGCTTTCCTTGTCAAGGAGCGGCGCGGCTCCCTGGCGAGCGGCGTTCAGCTGAGCGCGGGCTCGCCGCTGCGCAGCGCCGCCAGCACCCGCTCGGCCACGGACTCGCCGGTCAGGCCGACCTCCTCGCGCAGCAACGCCGGCTTGCCGTGGGTCACGTAGCGGTCGGGCAACCCGATCCGCAGCACCCGCGCCCGGTCCGCCGGGCGGTCGGCGAAGGCGTCCTCGAGGTGCTCCAGCACGGCCGAGCCAAAGCCACCCGGCAGCACGTTCTCCTCGATCGTGACCACGAGGTCGTGGCCGAGCGCAAGCCGCTCCAGCAGCTCCGCGTCGAGCGGCTTGGCGAAGCGGGCATCGGCGACCGTCGGCCTCAGGTCGTGACCGGCGAGCAACTCGGCAGCTTGCAGCGCCACCGAGACGCCGTAGCCGTATCCGACCAGCGCCACTCGCTCGCCACTCGCCAATAGCTCGCCGCTGCCGATCGGGATCTCGGCCGGCTCGGCCGGGAGGTCGACCCCCTCCGCCGCCCCGCGCGGATAGCGCAGCGCCGCCGGCCCGTCGTAGGCGATTGCCGTGCGCAGCATGTTGACCAGCATCGCCTCGTCGCGCGGCGCCATCACGACGACGTTGGGCAGCGGCCGGAAGTAGGAGACGTCGAAGGCGCCGTGGTGGGTGGGGCCGTCGTCGCCGACCAGCCCGGCCCGGTCCATCGCGAAGGTGACGTCGAGCTCCTGCAGGCAGACGTCGTGGACGATCTGGTCGAAGGCGCGTTGGAGGAAGGTCGAGTAGATCGCGCAGACCGGCTTCGCCCCCTGCAGGGCCAGGCCCGAGGCGAGCAGGACGGCGTTCTGCTCGGCGATGCCGACGTCGTAGTACTGCTCGGGCACCTCGTCGGCGAGCTTCTGCAGCCCGGTCCCCCCCGCCATCGCCGCGGTGATCCCGACCACGCGCTCGTCGCGCCCGGCCTCGGCGACGATCGCGTCGGCGAAGACTTGCGTGTACTGCGGCGGCGCCCCGGCGGCGGGTGGCTTCTCCAGCCGCTCCGGCGCGATCGCCTCGGGCGAGTCGGACTCCTTGACCGGGACCGGCTTCGGCGCCGGCGCCCCGTTGACGATCGACTTCGGCTTCGCCGCGTGCCACTTCTCCATCCCCTCGAGGCCACCCTCCTCGGCGGGGGCGAAGCCCTTGCCCTTGACCGTGTGGATGTGGACGACGACCGGGCGGTCGGCCTCGAAGGCCTCCTTCAGCGCCTCGCGCAGCGCGTGCACGTCGTGGCCGTCGATCACGCCCATGTAGGCGAGGTCGAGCTCCTCGAAGAAGAGGCCCGGCGCCCAGTAGGCCTTGATCGCCGACTTCAGCTCCGGCCCCAGCCGTTCGATCCGCTTGCCGAAGCCCAGCGGCAGCTTGGTCAGCCGGTCCTCGACCCCCTCGCGGGCGTGGTAGAGGCGCGGGTTGAGGCGCACCCGGTTGAAGTAGCGCGAGAGCGCGCCGACGTTGGGCGAGATCGACATGCCGTTGTCGTTGAGCACGATCACGACCGGGGTCTGCAGGCCGCCCGCCGCGTGCAGCGCCTCGTAAGCGACGCCGCCGGTCAGGGCCCCGTCGCCGATCACCGCGGCGACCTTGCCGTCCTCGCCGATCCCCTTGCGCATCGCCTCCTTCAACCCGACCGCGTAGCCGATCGAGGTCGAGGCGTGGCCGGCGCCCATGATGTCGTGCTCGGACTCGAAGATCGAGCAGAACGGCGCCAGGCCGTCGTACTGGCGGATCGTCGGCAGCGCTTGCCGTCTCCCGGTGAGGATCTTGTGCGGGTAGGCCTGGTGGCCGACGTCCCAGAGGATCTTGTCGCGCGGCGAGTCGAGCAGGCTGTGCAGGGCGACGGCAAGCTCGCAGGTGCCGAGGTTGGCGCCGAAATGCCCCCCGATCTCGCCGATCGTGTCGATTATGTAAGCGCGCATCTCCTGCGCGACCTGCTGCAACTGATCGTCGTCGAGGTCATGAAGGTCGACGGGCGAGTCGATCCCCTCGAGCAGCTGCTCGTCCCGATCCATGTCGCCTGATTCCTGCGCTCTGTCGTTCATTCGTTCCTCGTGAAGATGTAGTCGGCGATCCCGCTCAGATCGCCCGTCTCACCGCTTGCCTCAGCCAGCGCCGCCGTCGCTTCGGCGTGGGACTCGGCGGCGAGCTCGCGGGCCCGCTCGAGGCCAAAGAGGCTGACGTAAGTGAGTTTTCCATGTCGCTCGTCGCTTCCGTGGGGCTTGCCGAGTTGCTCGTCGCTTCCGGTCACGTCGAGGATGTCGTCGACGATCTGGAAGAGGACGCCGAGCTCGCCGGCAAAACGGCGATAAGCGATTGTCTCAGGTTCGGCCACTCCCTCGAGGGTTAGTACGACGCCAACGCCGGCGGCGATCAAACGGCCGGTCTTGAGGCCGTGCAGCGCACGCAACCCGTCCGCGTCGCGCGCCTCGCCGGCGACGTCGACGTACTGGCCGCCGACCATCCCGTCCACCCCGGTTGCCGCCGCCAGCTCGGCCAGCGCAGCGAGGACCCGGTCCGGCTCTCCCGGCTGCTCGCAGAAGAGCTGGATCGCCTCGGCGAAGAGGCCGTCGCCAGCGAGGATCGCCACGTCCTCGCCGTACTTGACGTGCGAGGTGGGCAGTCCGCGGCGCAGCTCGTCGTCGTCCATCGCGGGCAGGTCGTCGTGGATCAGCGAGTAGGTGTGGATCAGCTCGAGCGCCGCGGCAACCCGCAGGTAGTGCTGCGGGTCGGCGCCGACGGCGCGGGCGGTGGCGAGCGCGAGGACCGGGCGGACCCGCTTTCCCCCGGCCAGCAGCGAGTAGCGCATCGCCTCCTCGAGACCGGCGGTGGCGGGCTGGGCGGCAAAGCGCAGCCGCTCCAGCTCGGCGTCGACCAGGGCGCGCAGATCCTCGGGGTAGCTCACAGCAGGCGCAGCTCGCTCAACGCGCGCCGCCTGACTCGCGGATGCGCCGGTTCGCCTCCTCGACCGCCTCGCTTGAGAGCTCGGCCGCCTCGCGGGCCAGCTCTGCGGCCCGCTCGTCGCTTGCCTCGGCGCCCTCCAGCTCAGCCGCGATCGCCTGCAGCCGGGCCGATATCTCGCGCAGTCGCCCGCCGTCGCTCACTGGACCGCATTCCCCTGGCGCTCGCGGACGATCGCGCCGAGAATGCCGTTGACGAACCCGGGGGCGTCGGCGCCGCAATACTCCTTGGCGATCTCGACCGCCTCGTCGATCGCCACCTCGGCGGGAACGTCGTCGCTGTGCTCGATCTCGTACAGCGCCACCCGCATCACGTTCAGCTCCAGTGGCGCGATCCGTCCCAGCTCCCAGCCCCGCGCGTGGCTGCCGATCGTCGCATCGAGCCCCTCCCGGTGGGCGTCCACGGCCTCGGCCAGCTCACGGGTGAACGGGCGCGCATCGCCCAGCAGCTCGGCGAGGGGGCGCCCGGTGACGTCGCGCTGGTAGCAGGCGAAGACGGCGTCGCGACGCTGGTCGGATCTGCGCATCGGCCTATTCTCGCGCTTCGCCGACTCTCGCCGCGCTTAGGCGCGCGAGATGTACTCGCCACTGCGGGTGTCGACACGGATCGTCTCGCCCTCGTCGATGAAGAGCGGCACCTGCACGACCACGCCCGACTCCAGCGTCGCCGGCTTGTTGCCGCCGCCGGAAGCGGTGTCGCCCTTGACCCCGGGATCGGTCTGCGACACCTTCATCTCGATGGTACCGGCAACCTGCACGTCGCTCGGCTGTTCGTCGACGAAGAGCACGTCGACCTCGCTGTTGGGAAGGACCCACTGCATCGTCTCGCCGAGGACGTCGGTCGGGACTTCGATCTGCTCGTAGTCCTTGCTGTCCATGAAGACCGCCGCCTCGCCGGAGTCGTAGAGGTACTGCATCTTGCGCGACTCGGTGCGGACCGGCCTGAACTTCTCGCCCGCCCGGAAAGTCTTGTCCTGCACGGACCCGTCGCTGAGCTTGCGCAGCTTCGTCCGCACGAACGCTCCGCCCTTGCCCGGCTTGACGTGCTGGAACTCGAGGATCTTGAAGACGGACCCGTCGATTTCGATGTGGCTGCCGTTCTTGAACTGGTTGGTCGAGATCACGGCGGCGAATCCTAGAGGTCTGCCCGCCGGACGCAGTCTCTACCCTTGGGATGCCTGGGAGATGAAGAGGACGCTGGGGACATTCGCTGCGATCGTCGTCGTGCTGCTTGCCAGCGCGCCGCTCGCGCCTGGCGCCGAACAGACGCGGGAGACCTACAAGGCCCAGGTCGAGCCGATCTGCGAGGCGAACCGGGCCGCCAACGAGCGGATCATGGACGGCGCCAGGGAGCGGATCAACGCAGACGAACTGGAGCCGGCCGGCAAGCAGTTCATCAAGGTCTCGGGATCCTTCGGCGGGCTGATCAAAAGCCTCGCGACGATCCCCCCGCCGCCCGCCGACGTGCATCGGGTCGAACGCTGGTTCGAGCAGATGCGGTTGCTGAAGACGCGCCTGCGCAACGTCGGCAAGTACTACAAGGAAGGCAAGGAGATCAAAGCCACGCACGAGTCGATCCTGGCCGAACGCAGCGGCATCGCCGCCAACAACATCAGCATCGTCTTCAAAGTCAACTACTGCCGCTTCAGCCGCATCAAGGGGACCTGACCCAAAGGCCGGAGGGCTACTCCGGAGATTCAGCGGCGGTCTTCGTCGTCAGGCTCGAGGCGGCGCCGCCGGAGAGCACGCGGCGGACGAGGCGCGGGAAGAGGATGCGGAAGACCGCGGCCAGCGCGTATGGCCGCGGCACGTAGCGCTCGGCCTTGCCGCGCAAGCCGGCGTCGACGATCGCCTCGGCGACCTTCTCCGGCTTGGAGACCGTCCACCGAGTGAGGAGGCTCTGCCGCAGCTCGGTTGCCGGGAAGCCCTCGGTGGCGATGAAGCCCGGCAAGACCATGCCGACGTGGACGCCGTGCGGCCGCTCCTCGGCGAAGAGCGCGTCGGTCCAGCCGATCAGGGCGAACTTGCTGGCCGAGTAGGAGCCCGTCCGTGCCCGGGCGACGCGCCCGGCGGTGCTCGCGACGTTGACGATCGCGCTCGGCGCCGAGGCGCGCAGCAGTGGCAACAGGGCCTCGGTCAGGCGGACCACGGCGTCGAAGTTCAGCTCCATGTGACGGTGGACGTTCTCGTAGCCCGCCTCGGCGAAGGATCCGCGCCAGGAGGCGCCGGCGTTGTTGACGAGCAGCGTGAGGCGGCCGCCGTGCCGCTCTTCCAGATGAGCGCGGACGCGCTCGGGGGCATCAGCGCCGGTCAGATCGACGGCGAGCCAGGTCGCCTCGCAGGGCAGCGACTCGGCAAGCGCCCGCAGGCGCTCCTCCCGCCTCGCGACCAGAACCAGCTCTGCGCCCGGCTCCCGGGCCAGGCGTTTCGCCGTCGCCTCGCCGATGCCGCTGGACGCGCCGGTGACGAGATAGGCCTTGCTCGCTTCGCTCATGGATAGGAAAACTATTCGAATCGGCTCGTTGCGTACGTCTGTTCGACTCGGCATACTGCTGCCTTCCCGATGGCCGAGACCCCACCGCTGCTAGACAAGCTGCTGCGCGCCGGCGCGCCATCCGGCCACGAGGGGCCCGCTGCCGCGATCTGGCGCGAGGAAGCCTCGTTCGCGACGCCCTCGGCCGATGGTCTGGGCTCTTCGATCGCCCGTGTCGGCGACGCCGCGCCGCTGCTCGCGGTGGTCGGACACATCGACGAGATCGGCCTCATCGTCACCCACATCGACGAGAAGGGGTTTCTCTGGTTCGCGCCGATCGGCGGCTGGGACCCACAGATCCTGGTCGGCCAGCGGGTCGAGGTGCGCGGACGGGGCGGGCTCGTGCCCGGCGTCGTCGGGCGCAAGCCGATCCACCTGCTCGAGCCCGACCAGCGCAAGAAGGTCGTCGAGCTGAAGGGCCTGCACATCGACGTCGGCGCGAGCGACCGCGAGCAGGCCGCCGAGCTGATCCGCGTCGGCGACCCGGTCGTCATCGCCGCCGAGCCGGTCCGCCTCGTGGGCGACCGCCTCGTTTCGCGGGCGATGGACAACCGCCTCGGCGCCTACGTCGCCCTGGAGGCGCTGCGCCGCTGCCACGAGCGTGGCTCGCTGAACGGCAGCTTCGCGGCGGTCGCGGCCGTGCAGGAGGAGATCGGCCTGTTCGGCGCACGGACCTCGGCCTTCGAGCTCCGCCCCGACCTGGCCGTCGCCGTCGACGTTACCCACGCCACCGACGCGCCAGGGGTCGACGAGAAGGAGGTCGGCACCCACCCGCTTGGCTCCGGCCCCGCGATCGGACGCGGCTCGACGCTCTCGCCGAAGGTCTTCGAGCTGCTGGTCGAGACCGCCGAGGAGGCGGGGATCGAGTACTCGGTCAGCGCCAGCGGCCGCGCCACCAGCACCGACGCCGACGCGATCCAGATCTCACGCTCTGGGATCCCCACCGGCCTCGTCTCGATCCCGCTCCGCTACATGCACTCGCCGGTCGAGCTAGTCGACCTCGGCGACCTCGAGGCGACCGTCGAGCTGATCGCCGCCTTCGCCGCGCGGCTCGAGGACGGCGTCGACCTCAGCCGCTGAGTGGGTTCCGGCGGCTCGCCGGAAACACCAGAGCCTCAGTTGAGGCAGCAGACCTCGACCCGGTTGCGACCGCCCGCCTTGGCCGAGTAGAGCGCCTCGTCGGCGAGCTCGATCAACTCGTGGGTGTTTATCGGCCCCGATCCCGAGACCGCGACGCCGACGCTGATCGTCACCTCCACCCCCCCGGGGCGGCGGTCGCGGACTGCCCCGCGCAGCCGCTGACCAACCCCCACGGCATCTTCTTTTGCCGCCCCCGGCAGTACGACGAGGATCTCCTCGCCGCCGATCCGGTAGATCGAGTCGCCAGCACGGAGAACGGCGCGCATCGTGTCGGCGACCTCCCGCAGGACGGCGTCGCCGGCGGCATGGCCGAGCTGGTCGTTGACCCGCTTGAAGTGGTCCAGGTCGCAGAGCAGCAGCGCGTGGGAGCTGCCCCGCTCAGCGCCGCTCGGCTGTCCTTCGAGCTCGGCCAGTCGCTGCTCGAGCGCGTTGCGGTTGAAGAGCCCGGTGAGCGGGTCGAGCGTCGAGCGGCGCCGATGGGCTCGGTCTGACTCGACCAGCGCCCCGGAGAGGATCACTGCGCTGAGCACCAGCGCCGCCGCGGCAACCAGCTCCTGGCGATGGTCGGCGGCACCGGCCGGGTCGAGGCCGACGGTCGCGACCAGCATCAGCACCAGGATGTAGGCGGTGCCGCAGGCGATTCCCCGCGGCTCGAAGCGGGCGCCGAGAGTCACCGCGGGCAGCGCGAACCACATCAGCACCGGGCTGGCGGCGCCGCCGCTGACGACGACGGCATCGGCGAGCAGCAGCGGCAGGATCCCCCACGCGGTCGCCACCCAAAGCGCCGGGTGCTCGCTGTTGCGCATGAAGCTATCGGCGACCGCAAAGCCGCCGAGGCCGGCGAGCAGCGGCACGATCCACCACCAGCCGATCTCAGCCCCGATCGAGGTCAGCGCCAGGGCGAGGATCCCGAAGCAGGCGAAGCGGTAGGGCCGCAGACGCACCTCCATGTCGAGCAGGCGCTCGCGACGGGAGTCCTCCCGGATCGACGCCACGGACTCGGCGGTCGGCCGGGCAGTTCGGGTGCGCAGTCTCACCAGATGCGCATCGACCAGCCGCCGCGCGGACCTTGAGCTTGCAGCTACTCGACCAGCTGAAGGTCTTTCGGCAGCCCGCTGAGATTGCGGCAGCCATCCTCGCCGACGACGACGAGGTCCTCGATCCTCACCCCCAGCTCGCCGGGCAGGTAGACACCCGGCTCGATCGTCACCACCTCGCCGCTCTCGAGCACGTCCTCCGAGCGTGGTGAGACGCGCGGCTCCTCGTGCACCTCCAGGCCCACTCCGTGGCCGAGGCCGTGGCCGAAGCGATCGCCGTGGCCAGCCGCCTCGATTGCCTCGCGGGCGACCCGGTCGAGCTCCTCGCCGCCGATCCCGGCGGCGACGGCGTCGAGCGCCGCTGCCTGCGCCACGCGCACCGTCTCGTAGACCGCGCGGCCCTCCTCCCCGGGCTCGCCGACCGCAAAGGTCCGGGTGCCGTCGGAGCAATAGCCGTCGAGCTTCGCCCCCATGTCGAAGACGACCAGCTCACCGCGGCCGATCTGGCGGTCGCCGGGCTCGGCGTGCGGCAGCGCGCCGTTCGGGCCGGCGGCGACGATCGTCGGAAACGAGGGCTCGGCATCGAGCTCGCGGATACGTGCTTCCGCCGCGCGCGCGACCTCGCGCTCGCTGCGCCCACCGAGGCCCCGTTCGAGGCTCCAGGCCCAGACCTCGTCGGCCAGCTCCGAGGCAGCGGCGATCGCCGCCAGCTCGACCTCGTCCTTGACCCGGCGCAGCCTCTCCACCATGCCGCCGGCGGCGACCGGCTCGACCCCCTCGGCGAGCTTTCCCTTCAGCCGCTCGAGCAGGCGGACGGGGACGTGGTCGTCCTCGAAGCCGAAGCGGCCCCGCAGGCGGCCGGCGATGCCGGCGAGCCAATCGTCCGTCACGGTGATCGCCTCCCAGCCCTCGACCTCGGCCGCCGCCCGCTCGGTGTAGCGGAAATCGGTCAGGAAGAGGCGGGTGTCGGGACCGCAGATGCAGGCGCCGTTGGTGCCGGTGAAGCCCGTCAGGTAGCGGACGTTGGTCAGATCGGTGACCAGGAGAAGGTCGAGCTCGCGCGCGGCGAGGGAGGCCGCGAGGCGATCGCCGCGCCCGCGCATCAGGGAGCCGAGACTCCGAGGTGCCGAGCCAGAGCGCCGAGCGCGTCGCGGTATCCGTCCGGCCCCTTGCCGGAGATCTTCTCCAGCACCAGGCCGTCGAAGACCGACTCCCTACGCCAGTCCTGGCGCGACTCGACGTCGGAGAGGTGGACCTCGACCGCGGGCAGGCCGGTCAGCTCGAGCGCGTCGGCGATCGCGCGGCTGTAGTGAGTCCAGGCGCCGGCGTTGATCACGATCGCGTCGGCCAGCTCCGGCGCGCGGTGGAGGTATTCGGCGAACTCGCCCTCGGCGTTGGTCTGGAAGAAGATCGCTTCCAAGCCGAGCTCGCGGGCCGCCTTTTGGATCCGCATCTCGAGCTCGCTCAGCGAGAGCCCGCCGTAGACCGCGGGATCGCGCCGCTCGAGCACGTCGAAGTTGACCCCGTGCAGGACGGCGACCCGGTTGTGGGCAGAGGTCATCCGTACAACTCCACCACAGCGGCGCGGACGGCGTCGGCGGCCAAGACCTGGCCCCGGCGCGGCTCGCCGGGCTCGGAGAGCAGGACGAAGCCGACTCCCGCCGCGGTCCGCTTCTTGTCGCGCTGCAGGGCGCCGAGGATCACCTCTACGTCGATTCCCCGATCCAGCGCGACTGGCAGCCCATGGCGAGCCAGGATCGCCTCGACCTCGTCGCGCAGGCCGGCCGCGCCGGAAAGACGCAGTGCCGCCAGCAAGCCGAGGCCTATCGCCTCGCCGTGGCGATAGCGCGAGTAGTCGCTTGCGGCCTCGATCGCGTGGCCGACGGTGTGACCGAGGTTCAGAACCTCGCGCAGGCCGGAGTCGCGCTCGTCAGCGGCGACCACGCCGCACTTGTAGCGGGCGCAGGCGAAGACGACGTCGTCTAGCTCGCCGGGCTCCAGCGCCTCGATCGACCGCACCCGCTGCCAAAGTCCGCCCCCGGCCAGCAGTCCCGTCTTGAGCGCCTCGACGAAGCCGGCCGCCAGCTCCTCCTTCGGCAGGGTCGCCAAGGTCGAGGTATCGACGAGGACCGCAGCGGGCAGGTGGTAGGCGCCGGCGTAGTTCTTGCCCTCGGGCAGGTCGACGCCGGTCTTGCCGCCGTAGGCCGAGTCGACCTGGGCGACCAGGGTCGTCGGGACCTGGACGACGGGGACGCCGCGCTGGTAGGTGTGCGCGCAGAAGCCGGCCAGATCGCCGACCACGCCACCCCCCACGGCGATCAGCTGGTCCTCCCGGGTCATGCCCGCCCGCGCCAGCTCGCGCAGCACGCGCTCCGCTTCGGCCATCGTCTTCGCGCCCTCACCGGGCGGAACCTCGACCCGGGCCTCCAGCGGCTCGGCTTTGCCGGCGTAGAGCGAGCCGACCGCCGTGTCGGTGACGCAAAAGCGCCGCCTGTCCTGCGGCCAGCAACCGGCATCCAGCAATCCAGCGCCCGCGTACACCGGATACTCGCCCGAGCTGCTGGCGGCCCAGAGCAGCTTGGTCCCCTCCGGCAGGTCGGCGAGACCGAGGATCGAGGGCAGCGCCCGCTCAACCTGGCCGCGACTGCCCTTCGGCACGACGGCGTCAGCCAGCTCCTCGTACAACGGCAGGCGCACCTCGAGCAGCTCGGCCACGTCGGCGGCGCTGCGCGCCAGCGGCCGGTCGCTGCCCTCGATCCGCCGCCAGGCCTCCTCGGCGTCGATCTGGAGCCAGGCGACGACGTGGCGGCCGAGAGCGTCGCGGACCCGCTCGGAGAGGATGCTGCCGCCACCGAGGGCGATCGCGCCGCCATCCGCACGCTCGAGCAGCTCGCCGACGACCTCCGCCTCGCGGGCGCGGAACCCCTCCTCGCCGAGGCGCTCGAAGGCCTCGGTTATGGGCATTCCCAGCTCGCGCTCCATCAGCGCGTCGATCTCGGTCGTCTCCAGGCCGGCGTCGCGCGCTGCGGCAAGCGCCGTCGACTTCCCCGCCCCCATGAAGCCGATGAAGACGACTGCGGGCCGGCTCACGCGGTCACCCGCGGAAGTCGATGCGCTGCTTGTAGGCGTCGAGCGCGGCAAGCGTGTCGTCGATGTGATCGCCGCCGAACTTTTCCCGGTAGCAGCGGGCGAGGACGAGGCAGACCATCGCCTCGGCGACCACCGCCGCAGCGGGGACGACGGTCGAATCGGTGCGCTCGCGCAGCGCCTGCGCCGGCTCTTTGCTCTCGGTGTCGACCGAGCGCAGCGGCTTGGTCAGGGTCGAGATCGGCTTGATCGCCGCCCGCACCGAGAGCGGCAGGCCGTTGGTCATGCCGCCCTCGAGGCCGCCGGCGTGATTGGTCTCGCGATGGTAGCCGCGGTCCTCGGACCAGAAGATCTCGTCGTGGGCCTCGGAGCCCGGACGCGTGGCGACGTCCCACGCTTCGCCGATCGCGACCCCCTTCACCGACTGGATCGAGGCAACGGCGCCTGCGAGCTGGCCGTCGAGCCGCTCCTCCCAGGAGATGTGGGAGCCGAGCCCGGGCACCAGGCCGAAGGCCCGCACCTCGAAGCTGCCGCCGAGGCTCTCGTTGGCCTTGCGCAGGCGGTTGATCTCCTCGACCATCGCCGCGCTCGCCTCGGGGTCGAGGCATCGCACCGGGTCGTCGTCGACCGCGGCGAAGTCGCCAGCCGAGAGGTTGGACTGCTCCGGAGCCGCGACGGAAGCGATCTGGGTGACGTGGCTGTGCACGCTCACGCCAAGCGCGGAAAGCAGGCCGCGGGCGAGCGAGCCGGCCGCGACCCTGGCCGCGGTCTCGCGGGCGCTGGCCCGCTCGAGCACGTTGCGGATGTCGCGGTGGCCGTACTTCTGGGCGCCGACGAGGTCAGCGTGGCCGGGTCGCGGCAGGTGCACCTCTTCGGGCTCGAACCCCTCGACCGGCCAGGGGTTCATCCGCTCCTCCCAGTTGGCGTAGTCGCGGTTGGCGACGAGGACGGCGATCGGGCTGCCCAGGGTGCGCCCATGGCGCACGCCGGAGCGGATCTCGACCGAGTCGGTCTCGATCTTCATCCGCCCACCCCGGCCGTGGCCGAGCTGGCGCCGGGCCATGTCGCGGTCGAGCGCCTCGCGGTCGAGCTCCAAGCCCGCCGGCATGCCCTCGACGATCGCGACCAGGCCTGGGCCGTGCGACTCGCCTGCGGTGGTGAAGCTGAAACGCGTGCTCATGCCGGGCCTAGGCTATCTGCGCGGCGGACCGCATCGCTTCGAGCGACGGCTCGCGCCCAGTCCAGATCTGCAGCGAGAGCGCTCCCTGGCGGACGAGGATCTCGATCCCGTCGACGACGTTCGCGCCCGCAGCCTCGGCTGCCGTCAGCAGCCGGCTCGGCCGGCCGCCGTAGACGAGGTCGACCACCGTCTGCCCGGGGAGAAACGCGGCCGGGTCGAGCGGAAGCTCGGCGTACGGGTCCTCGCCGCGCAGGCCGGCCGCGGTCGTGTTGACGATCAGCTCGAAGTCGCCCTGGCCGGGCGCATCAATCGCGGTTCCACCGAGCTCCTCGCAGAGGTGCTCGGCGCGCAGCCCGGTGCGATTCCAGACCGCCACCTCGGCACCCTCGCGAGCCAGGGCCCAGACGGCCGCCCGCGCGGCGCCCCCGGCGCCCAGCACCAACGTCCGCTTCCCCGCGGCGGCACCGGGCAGGGCGTCCAGCAGCCCCTGCGCATCGGTGTTGTCGGCGTGGATCCCGTCGCCGTCGAAGCTGAGCGTGTTGGCGGCGCCGATCTCGCGCGCCGTCTCGGACAGCGAGTCGGCGAGCGCCAGTGCCGCCCCCTTGTGGGGAACGGTGACGTTGGCGCCGGTAAACCCCTCCACAGCCATCTCGCGCACCCGTGGCTCGAACTCGTCCGGCGCTAGGTCGATCGCCGAGTAGCTCCACTCGCCGGCCAGCCCGAGGTCGGCAAGCGCCGCGGTGTGCATCGCCGGCGAGCGCGAGTGCCCGACCGGGTGGCCGAGGACGGCGAGCCGCTTCATTCTTCGCCGCAGGTGTCCGGCGATTCCCCGCCCGCCGCTTCGCGCGCTTCGTTGTAGCGGGCGACGTCGGCTTGGAATTCAGCGTCGCTGGAGGAGAAGGCGTGTTCACCACAGGTCCCCGGCTCGACCACGTAGTAGAGGTAGTCGACCCGGGCGGGGTTGGCGGCGGCTTCGATCGAGGACAGCCCGGGGCTGGAGATCGGACCGGGAGGCAACCCCGCGTTGAGACGGGTGTTGTAGGGCGAGTCGACGGCAAGCTCCGATTCGGTCAGGGGCTCTTCGAAATTGCCGGTGGCGAAGCGGATCGTGGCGTCGATGCCGAGTGGAATCCCTTCACGCAGGCGGTTGTAGATCACCGCCGCGATCAACGGGCGCTCCTCGTCGAGCTGCGCCTCCTCCTCGACCATCGAGGCGATCGTGACCACGTCGTTGGTGTTCAGGTTCTTGGAGCGGGCGTAACCGAGATCGACCCCGCCGACGCGGCGCTTGAAGTCCTGCAGCTGGAGCTGGACCAGGTCGGAGACCGGGGCGCCCTCCTCGAGCTCGAAGGTGTCCGGGAAGAGGAAGCCCTCGTGACCTTCGCTCACCTTCATGTAGTCGCCCCGCAGCCCAGCTTCGCGGGCAAGCTGAGCGGTCTGCTCGCGGCTGTAGCCCTCGGGGATGGTCAGCGTGATCGTGCGCAGCGCCGGTTCCGGCGGTGGGGCCTCGTCGCGGCTGGCGTAGACGATCGCCCCCGCCATCAGAACCACGGCGAGGAGCAGGAGGCCCACGAGCGCGAAGACGCGGCGGCGTCGCTGCCGCTGTCGGTCGCGCAGCAGCCGCCGCCTGTCGGCACGCAGCTTGGCTGGATCCTCACCCATCGTCGTCGCCGCCCTCGATCGCGGCCTGGCCAGCGAGGTAGGCCTGGAGCAGGTGCGCTGCGGCCAGCGAGTCCGGCGGGGCGCTCGCCCCTTCACGCTTGCTTGCCTCGGCCATCCGCGTCGTCAGCCGCTCGTCGTAGGTCTCCACCGGCACCTCGAGCATCGCTTCGAGTTCGACGCAGAAGCTGCGCGCCAGGGCCGCCTGGGACCCCTCCTCGCCGCTCAGGTGCAGCGGCAACCCGACGACGACCCGCTCGACCTCGTGCTTGGCGACCAGCTCGGCAACCGAGCTCGCCGCCGGCGGTTCGATCACCGGCAACGGCGTCGCTAGGGTGCCGCTCGGGTCGGAGATCGCACAGCCGATCCGGGCCGTGCCGTGGTCCAGGGCGAGAACGCGCATCAGGCGGGCGCCGTCATCCCAGGCCGCGCTCGATCGCCTGCCGTGCCACGTCCAGCGCCTCGGTCAGCTTCGATGCGTCCTTGCCTCCGGCCTGTGCCATCTCGTCGCGGCCACCACCGCCGCCGCCGATCAGGGGGGCGGCCTCGCGCACTACGGCGGCGGCCGAGACGCCATTGCCGACGGCTCCCTTGGAGACGAGGACGACGAGGCCAACCTTGCCACCCTCGCCACCGGCAAGCGCGATTGCGGACTCGCCGCCCAGCTTCGACTGCACTCGGTTGGCCAGCTCGAGCAGCTGCTTCTGGTCAGCGATCGGCGCCTCGGCGGCGACGACGTCGACGCCTCCGACCTTCCCGGCGAGGGCGACCAACCGCTCCGCCTCCTCGCCGAGCTGCTGCTTCGCCGCCTGCTTGGCTCCCTCGCCCGCCTCACGCAGTTGCTCGGCGGCGCGGCGGGCGCCGCCGAGGGGGTCCTGCGGCGAGCCGAGCAGCTCGCCCACCTCGCGCAGCCGCTCCTCACTCTGGCGGAACCAGTCGATCGCCGCCGGGCCGGTCAGCGCCTCTATCCGCCGCACGTTGGCGGCGCTCGACCCCTCCGAGGCGATCTTGAAGATCCCCACCTCCGCCGTGTTGGCGACGTGCGTGCCGCCGCAAAGCTCGCGCGAGACCGTGTCGACCTCGACCACCCGCACCCACTCGCCGTATTTCTCGCCGAACAGCGCCATCGCCCCCAGCCGTTCGGCCTCGTCGCGATCCATCTCGAGCCAACGCACCGGCCTGCTCGCCTTGATCCACTCGTTGACCCGATCCTCGACCGCCGCCAGGTCCTCGGCGCCGAGCGACTGGCCGTGGGTGAAGTCGAAGCGCAGCTTGTCGGGGCGGACGGCGGAGCCGGCCTGGCGGACGTGATCGCCGAGGCGCTCGCGCAGGGCCGCGTGCAGGAGGTGGGTCGCCGTGTGGTTGCGCATCGTCGCGTGGCGCGCCTCGTGATCGACCAGCGCCTCGACCGCGACTCCGCTCTCGATCGCACCGCCGTTGGGCTCGACCTCGAGCGCCTGGTCCTCGCCGACCCGATAGACGTCGACGACCCGCGCCTCTCCCCCCTCCCAGCGCAGCAGGCCTGAGTCGGCCACCTGGCCGCCGCCCTCGGCGTAGAAGGGGCTCTCCTCGAGCTTGACCAGCGCCCGGCCGTCGTCAGTCGCGACCGCGGCCAGCCCAGTCGTCGCCCGCAGGGTCTCGTAGCCGACGAAGCGAGTCGGCGGCGCGTCCGCCGCGAAGGCGATCACCTTCTCGTGGCGATCCTCGGCGCCATGGGCGGTTGCGGAGCCGACCCGGGCGCGCTGGCGCTGCTCCTCCATCAGCTCCTCGAAGCCACCGTCGTCGACCGCGAGGCCCTGCTCGGCGAGCAGCTCCTTGGTCAGGTCATAGGGAAAGCCGTAGGTGTCGTGCAGCTTGAAGGCGTCGGCGGCGTCGATCCAGGAGGTCCCGGCCTCCTGTGCCTCGGCGATCAGCCGCTCGAGCAGCTCCGTGCCGCGCTCGAGGGTGCGGCCAAAGCTCTCCTCCTCGTCGCCGACCCAGCGGGCAATCGCCTCGCGCTCGGCTACCAGCTCGGGATAGGCGTCGCCCATGATCTCGATCGTGCGCTCGGTGAAGCGGCCGAGCCAGGGCGACTCGAGGCCGAGCGCGCGGCCCTGCTGGATCGCCCGCCGCATGATCCGGCGCAGGATGTAGCCGCGGTCCTCGTTGGAGGGGACGACGCCGTCGGCGATCAGGAAGGCGGCGCCGCGCGAGTGGTCGGCGACGATCCGCATCGCCCGGGTGACGGCGCCGCCGTCGGCGTACGAGCTGCCGGACAGCTCCTCCGCGAGATCGATCAGCGGCCGCACCAGGTCGGTCTCGAAGACCGAGGGGGCATCTTGGAGGATCGCTGCCATCCGGTCGAGTCCCATGCCGGTGTCGATATTGCGCATCGGCAGCTCGGTCAGCACTCCGTCGGCGGAGAGGTCGTAGGTCATGAAGACGTGGTTCCAGAACTCGAGGAAGCGGTCGGTGTCGTCGCCGGGCCGCTCGCCGGCGGCACCGAAGTCCTCGCCGCGATCGAGGTAGAGCTCAGAGCAGGGGCCACAGGGGCCGGTCGGCCCGGCCTGCCAGAAGTTGTCCTCGCGGCCGAGCCGGACGATGCGCTCGTCGGGCACGCCCACACCGCGCCAGATCTCGATCGCCTCCTCGTCGGCCCCCAGGCCCAGCTCCTCGTCGCCGCCGAAGACCGTTACCCAGATCCGCTCGGGATCCATGCCGAAGCCCTGGGTCGAGAGCTCCCAGCCCCAGGGAATCGAGTCCGCCTTGAAGTAGTCGCCGAAGCTCCAGTTGCCGAGCATCTCGAAGAAGGTCAGGTGGCGGGCGGTCTTGCCGACCTCCTCGATGTCGGTAGTGCGAAAGCACTTCTGCACGTCGGCGAGCCGCGCCGCGGGCGGCTGCTCCCGGCCGAGGAAGTAGGGCTTGAAGGGCTGCATGCCGGCGGTGGTGAGCAGCACCGAGGGGTCGTGGACCGAGGGCACGAGCGACGCCGAGGGCACGATCCGGTGCCCTCGCTCCTCGAAGAAGCCGAGATAGGTGTCGCGGATTTCCTTCGCCTGCATCGCTCAGAGCCTAAGTGACAAGCGCTGACACCCGGCCCCCCGCGCCGTTGAAGCCGATGATGGACATGGGCCTAATCTTGACCGGATGGCTTTGCACGCCGACACGGGGCCGGCATGAGCTCCGACGAGCGCTTGGTCAGGCGCGCGGCAGAGGGAGATCCGCGTGCCTTCGAGGCGATCTACCAGCGCTACCGCCAGGACCTGTACCGCTTCTGCCTGGCGATGGTCGGCAACCCGCAGGATGCTCAGGACGCCCTCCAGAACACGATGGTCAAGATCCTGCGGGCGCTGCCGGGAGAGGAACGGCAGATCAAGCTGAAGCCCTGGCTGTACCGGATCGCCCGCAACGAGTCGGTCGAAGCCCTGCGCAAGCGTCGCGACAGCGCCGAGCTGGAGCCCCACCAGGCCATCGCCGGCGGCGTGGCCGAAGCCGCGGAAACCCGCGAGCGCCTGCGAACCCTGCTCGCCGACCTCGAGCAGCTGCCGGAGCGACAGCGGGCGGCGCTCGTGATGCGCGAGCTCTCGGGGCTCGACTTCGACCAGATCGGTGCCGCCTTCGGCTCCTCGGCGGCGGTTGCGCGGCAGACCCTCTACGAGGCGCGGCTCAGCCTGCGTCAATTGGAATCGGGGCGTGAGATGCGCTGCGCAGAGGTGATGCGAGAGCTCTCCGACGCCGACGGGCGGGTCACACGCCGCCGCGAGATCCGCGCTCACCTCCGTGGCTGCTCCGACTGCCGCGCCTTCCGCGACGAGATCGCCAAGCGCCGCGAAGACCTCGCAGCGCTATCCCCCCTGCCGCTCGCCGCTTCCGCCGCCCTTCTACAGGGCGTGCTCGGCAAAACGGTCACGACCGGGAGTGCGACCGCGGGTAACGGCGCCCTTGCCGGCAGCGTCGGCGCCGGCGCGGGGAAGGCGGTTGCGACCTCGGCCATCGTCAAGTCGGCGGCGACCGTCGCAGTGGTGGCGGTCGTGGGTGTTTCAGCCGCCGAGCGAGGCGGCGTGGTCGATCTGCCCCTTCCCGGCGAGAAAGGGGGGCGCGCTGCCCCCGAGGCGGCCGAGCGCCGCCCGGGCACTGTCAATTCAGTTGAGCCCGCGAACGCTGTCTCACCGAGGGCCAAGAATGCCGCCCCGGGCCAGCCGGACGACGGCGGCAGGGAACGGCAAGACGACGAGAACCTGCACGCCGAAGGGGCCGGGCGCCCACATCCAGAGGACGATGCCGTCGCGACTCCTGGCAACTACCCGCCCGACTCGCAGGCTGGCCTGACCCCGCCTGGGGGCGGCTATGGACGTTCAGCCTCCAAGCAAAAGGGCCCGGACGGCCCGCCGGACGCAGCCGCGCATGGGCAGCAGACGGCCGCTGCCAACAAACCCGCCCAGGCCGCTTCCCCGCCCGGCGACGTCGCAGCTGCGAAAGGCCAGGGCAGCCAGCAGGGTGGCGCCGGGCCGGATGAGAAGCCGGCGCCGCCAAGAGGCAAAGCTCCCGCCGAGCCGCCGGCTTCGCAGGCCCCGGCCAAGCCTCCCTCCCACATGGATAGCGGCCCCGCACCGCAGGGCTCAGGCGCGGCGCCGCCAGGGCTTCAGCGCTGAGCCGGGCGGACATCCGTCCAGTGCCTCGGGCAAGAACGCCGGTCCCGCCTGACAAACCTGACCCAAGGCGCGTTGAAGCCGAAGACAGCCCCGGCCATCGCGCCGCAGGGAGACGCACGCAAAGGAGGCAGGATGAAGACCATGGTGAGGATTGCGCTGGTGACCGGCGCCCTCGCGTTGGCCTGCGGCAGCACTGCGCTCGCAGCTGGCCAACCCGAAGGCTCGCCGCCACACGGCAAAAACGCCAAAGGCAAAGGCCCCGTCTACACGCCCGACGAAGGGACTCCGGGTCCCAAAAACGGTCTGCCCGCCCAGGCGAAGGCCTACGGACGCCGCTGTAAAGGCGAGAGCAAGAAACACGTCAAAGGAGAGAAAGGCACCGCCTTCTCGCGCTGTGTGAAAAACATGGCGCAGGCAGCCGAGCACCAGAACATGGCCCCCGGCAAGGTCTGCAAGGGCGAGAGCAAGGAGCACGTCAAAGGCGAGAAAGGGACGGCCTTCTCACGCTGCGTTAAAGGCGTAGTCGAGCTGCGCAAGGAAGAACGCGAGAAAGAAAAGGAAGCGACCGTCTAGCTCTCCGCCTACTACGCGATGGTGCCGTGACCGACGATCGCCTCGTCGCTGAGCAGGACCGCTGCCTGACCCGGGGAGGCAGCATCGAATGACTCGCCGAGCTCGACCTCGAGCTCGGCGTGGTCTCCCCTCTCCGCGTCAGACACTGAGGCGGGGACCGGCTTGGCGCGGTAGCGGAGCTTGACCGCGTCGACCCGGCCCCCGTCACGGTGCAGGACGGCGTCGCGGATCCTCAGGCGGCTGGTCGCTAGCTCGGCCCGGGTGCCGACGGTGACGGTGTTCGACTCGGCGTCCGTGGCGACGACGTAGAGCGGCTCCGGCGCGGAGACCCCGATCCCGCGCCGCTGACCCACCGTGAAGTTGTGGTGGCCACGATGGCGCCCGATTGCTCGCCCCGCGCGATCGAGCACGGCTCCCTCGCGCTCGCCCAGCCCCGCGTGGCGGCGCAGGAAGCGCTCCTTGCCCTGACCGGCGAGGAAGCAGAGATCCTGGCTCTCCGGCTTCTTGGCGACGGAGAGGTTGTGACGGGCAGCGATCTCGCGCACCTCCGGCTTGCTCAGCTCGGTGAGCGGGAATCGCAGCCGGTCGAGCATCGCGGGCGGCAGCGCGGCAAGCATGTAGCTCTGGTCCTTGTTCTGGTCGGCGGCGGCGGCGAGCAGCGGCCCCGCGTCGTCCTCGACGATTCGCGCGTAATGGCCGGTGACGAGATAGTCGGCGCCGAGGCGCTCGGCGAGGTCGACCATCGCCGCGATCCTCACCTCGCCGTTGCAGACGATGCACGGGTTGGGGGTGGCACCCGCCCCGTACCCGTCGAGGAAGGTGCCGACGACGCGACGACGGAACTCCTCCTCGAGATCGAGCGTGAGATGTGGAATCCCGAGCGAGTGGGCGACCGCCCGAGCGCCGAGCACCGCCTCCGGCGAGCAGCATGCCTTGGCGCCGTCGGTCTCTGGATCGGCCCAGAGCTTGAGCGTTACCCCGAGTACCTCCGCACCCCGCTCGCGCTCGAGCAAAGCAGCGACAGCGCTGTCCACCCCGCCCGACATAGCGACCAGGACACGACCCTCCGAGGGCACCGCCAGCACCCGCGAGGACGCAGCAGCACTCGCCAGCGCCCGGTGCAGCGCATCGGCAGCAAGCTGGGCGGCGTGCCGCTTGGCCGGCGTCAGCCCACCCACAGCCTGATCCACCTCCTCGATCCCAATCCGCGCCACCTCGATAACGGGCTCCCCGTCAACCATCTCGGCCACAGCCGCGGTAGCCGCCCGAGTAGCCCCACATCCCTCGGCGTCGAAGGACACGGCCGCGACCCGGCCCTCCTCAAACACCAGCGAAAGCCGCGAAAGGTCTCCGCAGGCGGCCCCGCCGGCCGCCCCAGTGAAGGCATCGGGCATCGGCGGACCAATGCGCGATCGGTCCCTCAGGTAACTCTCGAAGATCTCTCTGCTCATGGATTTCAAAAGTATGAACCTGTCGAGGGAGGGTGGGGTGCGTGGCTGGCGCGCGCCGGACCAAGCATGGCAAGGACGCAGGGAGGCCGAATAGCAGCGCTATTTGGCCGACCGAGGACGCCGCCAGGCGCCGGTCCGCCGCCGCCAGGCACGTGCCACACCCGACCGAGCCAGGTTCCCAAAAAGAGGCTCCAACCCGCCGTTGCCGCCCCTGGCTTTGATCCCTTGAAGAAAAGGGTGGGCGCCTCCTCCGGATCCAACAGGACCAAGAGAGATCGGCCCCCGCGCCGTTTGTGTTGGGTCAAACGGTGGGACGGCTCTCGCACGGGCTCGAGCCTCGGCCCAACCGTACCACCGCGAACGCTGGCTGGCGAGGGGCCAATCAGTCCAGGCGAACGGGCGTTCTCCGGCCTCAGTCGAGGTTGGAGAGCAGCAGCTCGGCCTCGCTCCAGTCGCCCCCCTGCACCCGCAGCGCTATATCGCCGCGGCCGAAGCGGTCGATCGGCCAGTCGGCGGTGAGGGCAGCCTCGATCCCAGCCTCTTCGAGCGCCTGGTGCCAGGCCCGTGCCGTGCGTACGTCGCCGAAATCACGGACGACCTCCCAGCTGTCGAATTGCGGGTCGTCGACGTGAACAGGCGTCTTCCCCGGGCCGGGGCCCCGGCGGGCGAATCGAAAGCGATCGAGCAAGCCCATCGCTCACATCTTGACGGCCCTCAGGCGCCGCGGCGCTGCACGGCGATGCCCAGCTCTTTGAGCTGCATCCCCCCCACGGGGGCCGGAGCGCCAGTCAGGGCGTCGGCGCCGGAGGCCGTCTTCGGGAAGGCGATCACGTCGCGAATCGAGTCCGCCCCCGCGAGCCGCTGCACGATCCGATCGAGCCCGTAGGCGATGCCGCCGTGCGGCGGCGCGCCGTAACGCAGCGCCTCGAGCAGGAAGCCGAAGCGCGCCTCCGCTTCCCCGGCGTCGATCCCGAGTGCGGCGAAGAGCTTCTGCTGTACGTCGGCGCTGTGGATACGGATCGAGCCTCCGCCCATCTCCTGCCCGTTCCAGACGAGGTCGTAGGCCAGCGCCCTCGCATCGCCCGGGTTGTCCGGGTCGAACTCGCCGGCCGGCGCCGTGAACGGATGGTGCAGCGGGTCCCAGCGCGCATCGCCGGGGCTCCACTCGAGCAGCGGCCAATCGACGACCCAGGCCAGGCGGTGCTCCTCAGCCGAGATCAACCCGAATCGCTCAGCGAGGTCGACCCGCAGCTGGCCGAGCACGGCATCGGCGACGCGACGCTGATCGGCCACGAGGAGGAGTAGGTCCCCCTCCTCGGCGCCAAGGCGGCGGTTCAGCTCGGCCAGCTCTGCCTCGGAGAGGAACTTCGCGGTCGGCGAGCGCCATCCGTCACCCTCACGGAAAGCCCAGACCAAGCCTTTCGCCCCCAGCTCCTGGGCGCGGGAGATCAGCGCGTCGAGCTCGGAGCGCGGCAACTCGCGGCGGCCGGCGTTGAGCCCGCGCACGGTGCCGCCGGACTCGATCGTCCCCCGGAACACTTTGAACTCGGTCTCAGCCAGCGCCTCGCCGAGGTCGACCAGCTCGAGGCCAAAGCGCATATCGGGCCGATCGGTGCCGAAGCGGCTCATCGCCTCGTCATAGGAGATCCGCTCGATCGGCAGCTCGATCGCCGGGCCGCCGACCCGCTCGAAGACGTGGGTCAGCAGGCGTTCGTTGACCTCGATCACGTCGTCGACCCCGACGAACGACATCTCGATGTCGAGCTGGGTGAAGTCGGGCTGGCGATCGGCGCGCAGATCCTCGTCGCGGAAGCAGCGAGCGATCTGGTAGTAGCGCTCGAAGCCGGCCACCATCAGCAGCTGCTTGAACAGCTGCGGCGACTGCGGCAGAGCGTAGAAGGAGCCTTGTTGGAGACGGCTGGGGACGAGGAAGTCGCGCGCGCCCTCCGGGGTCGAACGGGTCAGGACCGGGGTCTCGACGTCGAGGAAGCCCTCGCGGTCGAGGAACTCGCGCATCGCCGCGGTGACGCGATGGCGCAGGACCAGGGCCTCTCGCATCGGCTCGCGGCGGAGGTCGAGGTAGCGGTGGCGCAACCGCGCGTCCTCGCCGACCTCGCCCGAGAAGCCCTCGATCTGGAAGGGCGGGGTATCGGCGTCCGCCAGCAGCTCGGCGCTGCCCGCAGCCAGCTCGAACTCGCCGGTTGGCAGATCCGGGTTGACCGTCTCCGTCGAGCGGCGAACCACAGTGCCCGACGCGCTCAGCACGTCCTCGGCGCGCAGCTTGTGGGCCAGCTCGAACGCCTCCCCGGAGGAGTCGGGATGGAAGACGAGCTGGACGATCCCAGTGCGGTCGCGCAGATCGATGAAGATCAGGCCGCCGTGATCGCGGCGGCGATGGACCCAGCCGGCGACCCGGACCGTCGCGTCGACCCTGTCGCCCAGCACCTGGCCGCACCAGCTGTCGCGGAACTCGTTTGGGCTCAGCGCCGGGGCCTCGCTCACGATGCCCCTCCCACGATCGCATCGATCAGCCCGGCGGGGTCGACTGGGGCCTGCTCACCGCTCTGCATGTCGCGCAGCTGCGCCGTGCCGTCTGCCTCGAGGATCAGGACGCGCCGGGCCCCGATCCGGTCGGCGTGCTTGAGCTGTCCCTTCAGGCCCCGGCCGGCCAGGTCGACCTCGGCGCTGAGGCCGGCGCGGCGCAGCTCGCTCGCAAGCGCCAGCGCCCGCCGCTGCTGCGAGGGGTCGGCGACGGCGAGGAAGGCATCGCGGTCCGCCGCCTCCTCGGCCTCGTCGAGGGCGAGGAGGATGCGCTCGATGCCGGCCGCCCAGCCGATCGCCGGGGTCGGCGGCCCACCGAGCTGCTCGATCAGCCCGTCGTAGCGGCCGCCGCCGCCAACCTCCGATTGGGCGCCGAGCTCGTCGCAGACGAAGGAGAAGATCGTCCGCGTGTAGTAGTCGAGGCCACGCACCAGGGTCGGGTCGATCTCATAAGCGATTCCCGCGCCCTCGAGCAGGGCGCGCACCTCGGCAAAATGGTCCGCGTCCTCACCCTCGAGGCGCTCGACGATCGTCGGCGCGCTCGCCATCACGCCCTGGGTCCCCTCGTCGTCAGCGTCGAAAGCGCGCAGCGGGTTGATCTCGATCCGCTCGCGAACGTCCTTCGAGAGCTCCTCCTCGTGTGAGCGCAGGTGGGCTTTCAGATCCTCGAGGTATGAGCTGCGGGCCTGGGGGGAGCCGAGGCTGCCCAGCCGCAGCTCCACGCCCGGCACGCCCAGCTCGGCGAGCAGATCGGAGAGCAACATGATCGTCTCGGCGTCGGCAAGGGGCGAATCGGTACCGATCGCCTCGGCGCCGATCTGGTGGAACTGCCGGTAACGGCCGGCCTGGGGCCGCTCGTGGCGGAAGAAGGGCCCGCAGTAGGAGAGCTTCACCGGTTGCGCCAGCTTGTGCATGCCGTGCTCGAGGTAGGCGCGGCAGATCGGCGCCGTGCCCTCCGGCCGCAGAGTGAGGCTGCGGCCACCCTTGTCCTCGAAGGTGAACATCTCCTTGCGCACGATGTCGGTGGAGCGACCGACCCCGCGCTCGAACAGCTCGGTGTCCTCGAAGGCGGGCGTGGCGATCGGCTCGTAGCCGGCCCGGGAGAAGATCTCGGCGGCGGTCGCTTCGACCCGTTTCCTGCTGTGGGCATCGCCTGGCAGAACGTCGAAGGTCCCGCGCGGGACTTGGTACTTGCTCGCCATCGTGGCGCGACCTTACCGGCGCGGCATGCGGTCGGCGTCTTAGTGGGCCAGCTCGGCGAGGAACGGGTTGGTTGCCCGCTCTACGCCGAGTGTCGTCACATCCATGTGACCGGGATAGACACCGGTCTCCGGCGAGTGGGAATCGAGCAACGTGCGAATTGAGCGCAGCAGGGTCGGGCCGTCGCCGCCCGGCAGGTCGACCCGGCCGACCGAGCCTTTGAAGAGCACGTCGCCGGAGAACATCGCCTCCTCGTCGCGAACCGAGTAGGTGACGTGTCCCGGGCTGTGACCAGGGGTGAAGATCACGTCGATGGTCATCCCGGCCAGCTCCAGCGTCTCTCCCCCCTCCACCGTCTCGTCGGCCTCATAGCTCTCGTAGGGGCCGATTCCCGGCACCGGGACGTAGGCCATGACGTCAGCGAGGACGGGGCGCTCGAGCGCCGGGCAGTAGACAGGCGCGCCGGTGACGGTCGCGACCGGCGCCACTGCGCCGATGTGATCGAAGTGGCAGTGGGTGATCAGGATCGCGTCGATCTTCGCGCCCATCTGCTCAACTGCGGCGAGGATGCGATCGGGCTCCTCGCCCGGGTCGACGATCAGGCCGCGGCCGGAGCCTTCGCGCCGCACGATGAAGCAGTTCTCCGCGATCGGGCCCACGGTGAGCATCTGCACATCGAGGCTCATTCCTTCTCCCGGGCGCGAATCCGGGCCCGCTCGCGCCGCCGCCACATCATCGTGTCGATGTAGTAGCCGGCGGGGACGTAGAAGGCGAGCATGAAGCCGCCGAGCCCCAGCGCCGCGCCAACGGGGCGTTTGAAGATCACCATCAGCAGCACCGTGAAGACGACGGCCGCGACCAAGCCACGGGTGATCGCGCTGCGCCAGGTCGGCGGCGCATCGGAGCGGGCCGGGGCCTTGCGGCCAGAGCGGGCGCGTGCCTTTGCCTCCTCGCGGCTGCGAGGACGGCCGGCGCGCCTGTTGGGATCGACCCGGCCTCCCTGGGTTCCTCGATGCTTGCGGCGGCGCTTCTTCTTCGTCTGGGCCATATGCGGGAATCTAGACGAATGGTGGCCCGGGGCTCAGGGCAAGGGGGCCAGCCGCCGCTCGATCGTGCTCAGCTCGGGATCGAAGTCCCTGATCGGAACGTCCGCCGGGTAGCCGGCGAGGCCAGCGGCGGGAATCAGGCCGATCAGCTCCGCTTCCACGGGCCGGGCGCCGAGCGGCGCGGCGAGCGAGCGAACCCGCTCGACGACGACCGCCAGAGGCACCGCGAGCGGGTCGTGGACGTTGGTAGAGACCTGCACCCGCCCAGCCGACAACGGCAGGCCGATCGCCCGTACGCCCGGCAGGCCGCCGCCGGACTCGCGCAGGCCGGCGGCGACGGCCCGGGCCAACTCGAGGTCGTCGCTGTCGAGCTCCACGTTGAAGGCGCCCAGCGGCGGCCTGGCGGTGACCAGCGTCGCGCCGGCCGTGCGGTGAGGCTGCCCTGGGCCCCGATCCGCTTGCAGCTCGCCCGCCTCCATCCGCACCCACAGCTCCGCCAGGCCGCCGTTGCGGAAGTAAGCGCGCTCGACCCGCTCGGGCCCCCCGGCAAGCTCGCCATAGAGGAAGACAGGCACCCCGAGATCGCCGATCGTGGCGGCGACATCGCCCGCCGTCTCCTGGGCCAGCTCACGATCCGCCGGACCCGTCCAGACGACGGGGCAGACGTCGAGCGCCCCGATTGCGGGATGCACGCCGCCGTGTGCAGTCATGTCGATCGAGGCGATCGCCTCCGCGGCGCCACGGGCCAGTGCCGTCGTCAGCGCCTGCGGCTCGCCGGCGAGCGTGAAGACGGTGCGGTTGTGATCCGGGTCGCTGTGGCGGTCGAGCAGCTCCACGCCCTCGGAGAAAGCCCGCTCGAGAGCCTCGACCCGCGTCGCATCGCGACCCTCGGAAACGTTGGGAACGGCAAGCAGCGGCCCGGCCACCGCTTTCAGGGCTCCGCCCTAGACAACCAGCTCTCCGGCATGAACGATCGGGGCCCCGTCGATCTCCACCGTCGGCCGCAGCATCACGCAATCGAGGTGAACCGGGACCTGGACCGTGCCCCCGATCGCGGCCGAGGCGCCGAAGGCGACGTGGGCCGTGCCGAGGATCTTCTCGTCCTCGAGGATGTTGCCGGTGAGGATCGCGCTTTCGTTGGTGCCGATACCGAGCTCGGCCACGTTGGTCCCGTCGGCGCCATGTTCCGTGAGCAGCTCCATCAGGTGCGATCCGTCGGCCCCGCTGGCCTCGGTCAAGCGGCCTTCGCGCACGACGAGCTCGACTGGCGCGGCGAGCTTGCCGATCGCGGCGATCGAGCCGTCGACGACGAGCGTCCCCTCCGTGGTCCCCTCGAGCGGCGCGATGAACGCCTCGCCGCAGGGGATGTTGCCGAAGGCGCCGCGCATATTCAGCGTTCCGGCGTCGACTATCGCGGTCCGGTCCATCAAGCCGAGTCGCAGGTCGGAGCCGCGCTCGCAGGTGATCCTCGCCTCGGCGCCGGCGCCGAGCGTCCGCCCAACCGAGGCTCCGCGCTTGCGCAGCAACCTCAGGTCGGCGCCCATCACGCGAGCGAGCATCTCACCGGTCACGCCGGGCATCGAGGCGATTCGCACACCCGCTTCGGTGGCCGCGCGGCGCGCTTCGGTGTGGGAGATCGACTGGATCGTCGGCGCGACGACGATGTCGGCGGCGAGCATCGCAGCAGCAACCGCCTCCGGCGGCTCCGCGGCATGCGATTCGCGCTCGGATATCACCGCGAGCGTCGCTTCGCCGCCCTCGCCCTGAGCGTTGATTCGCAGCAGCGCCCCGAGCTCTTCGGTGATCGGATTGCAGATCACGAGAACCTCTTCGGACGGGTTCAGGTCCAGGCAATCCCGGATCAGCGTGCTGACTGCCCTATCCAGAGCGCTCCCCATCACAAGAGAAAGGCTAACCGGAGGCCCGGCGTGCGTGCCTTCCCCGCCCGCTGCACCGCTAGCATCCCCGTCCCGGCCGGAGTAGCTCAGCTGGTTAGAGCAGCGGAATCATAATCCGCGTGTCGGGGGTTCGAGTCCCTCCTCCGGCATCGTTTGTAGAGCCAAATGGGCCGTTTCTCAGCGGCGTTTGTTGTCAGCCGAGTCCAAAGTGAGCCCTCATTGAATCCGAGTAGCGGATTTTCCCGTTCCTCCAGACGTGCCCCCGATAAACCAACTTGAGAGAGCGGCTAATCGACATGTGGCACGAGATGCCGAGTCCGGCGGGCTCCTGGAAGCTCAGGGAGCCGATCTGCGAAATAGCCGAAAGTCGCGCCACTCACGACGGCGACTAGACCGAGGACAGCACCAGCGATCCCAATGCTCGCGCCTAGGCCATTCAGCAGCAGCACCATTCCAATGACCGCTACCACGGGGACGGCTACAAGTCCAATACGGGTTGCCATGGCGCCAGTGTAGATCACGTCAAGGAGTCGGTCACGAGGACGAGGATTCCCAGGCCAAAACCCCAGAAGAAACCGAAGGCCGTGGCGCGTTCCACATCAGCCTTCGCACGGCCAGCGAGGATCGCGGAGTAGTGCGCAGCGCCCCCAAAGAGCCCGGTGAAGCCGACCAAGGCAGCAACCGCGCCAGAAAGCTCGTCGGTAAAGATTCCGCCGAAGAGAAGACCAATCATCGACGCCGAGGCTACTCGCATCCTCAGACAGAACACTTCTAACTCTAGAGCCTGCTCAGGGTGAGTCCGGACCTGTCCGTAGGACGGACTCCACTGGAGCTGGTTCCTGCCGCAACCGCTTCCTAGAGCGGAAAGCCGGACTGGACGGGGCTAGCCGGGACCGCTGGCGCGCGATCATAATCCGCGTGTCGGGGGTTCGAGTCCCTCCTCCGGCATCGTTCCCAGCCCAAATCGGGGCGCCTCAGTGAGGCAGCGCGGCGCCGGCGTGGCGGAACTGGGCGAGGGTTTCCTCCATCGCCTCGACCTCGGGGGCAACCATCGACGGCCAAGGCTTGTCGGGGTGCTCGTCGAGGGTCTTGTAGCCGTTGCCGCTGATCACGGCGACGACGGTGTCGTCGGGGCCGAGCTTGCCCTCGTTCGCAAGCTTGATCGTCGCGGCGACCGTGGTGCCGCCGGCGGGCTCGGTGAGGATGCCCTCGGTGGCACCGAGCAGATCGAGCGCCTCGAAGATCTCAGGGTCGGTGGCAGTCGCGGCGGAACCACCACGTGAGGTCACCGCGTCAACCACCAGAGGACCGTCGCCAGGGGCGCCGATGGCGATCGAGTGGGCCGCCGTCTGGGGCCGCTGGGGCTCGATCTTGCCGCTGCCGTCGAGCACGGCGGTGGCGATCGGGCTGCAGCCCTCCGCCTGGGCAACGTGGATCTTGGTCGCGGCGGTCTCCGCCATCCCCACCTTCTCCATCTCGCCCAGTCCCTTGTGCACACGCGAGGAGAGGGTTCCCCCGGCAGCCGGGATGACGAAGTGGTCAGGCGAGACCCAATCGAGCTGCTCGACCACCTCGAAGGCCATCGTCTTCGCCCCCTCGGCGTAGAACGGGCGCAGGGTGATGTTGGTGAACTGGACGCCGGTGTGCAGCGCCAGCTCGCGACAGGCGCGGTTTGCCTCGTCGTAGTTGCCGTCGATCTGGATCACGGCGGCTCCCAATGCCCGGCAGGCGCGCGCCTTGCCGCGCTCCATGTTGCTCGGGTAGAAGACGTAGGCGGCGACACCAGCCTTGGCCGCAAGCGAGGCGAGCGCGGTGCCGACGTTGCCGGTCGAGACGCAGCCGATCTCCTCCTTGCCCAGCTCGAGCAGCCGCGCGACCGCCATCGAGACGACGCGGTCCTTGTAGGAGAGGCTCGGGCGTTGGGTGCTGTCGTCCTTGAGGTAGAGCTTGCGCAGACCCAGCTCGGCGCCGAGCCGGTCGGCGTGGATCAGCGGCGTGCGGCCGCTGTAGCGGCCGACCCGCGCCTGTGCCTTGGCGTCGACAATCGGCAAGAGCTCTTCGAAGCGCCAGATGTTGAGGTGGCGCTCGGCGATCGGCAGCTCGTCGATCCGCGCCTTGGCCAGCTCGTAGTCGTAGTCGATGTCGAGGGTCTGGCCGCAGCCAAGGCACCTGAAGGTGGTATCGAGCAGAGGGAGCCGAAGCTCACAGTCGTGGCAGACCAGCTCCGTCGCGCAGGAGCGGGTGCGCTGGTCGGCCGAGAGGCTCATCGCCTCTCAGTGCCCCCAGCTAGCGACGGCAGGCCGCCCGCCTTCGCGAATCTACCTCTCCGCTTCCCGGTGATGCGCCCGATCATGAGCGACGGTGTATAGCAGTTGCGGGCATATCGATCAATTATTCCTGGCTAAGGCAGGGAGATCGGCTCTCCTCCAGCCGGAAATCCTACAGAGGCGTCCTGCCCGAGTGCGACCAGCAGCTCCTCCGCGACGTGCGGCGCGAATGGAGAAAGGGTTCTCGCCAGCAGGACCAAGGCCTCGAGCAGCGCCTCGTAATCCTCGCTGCCGAGCTGGCCGCGCCGCTGCACGATCCGCTTCTCGTAGTCCTTGATCCGCTCCAGCAGCCGGGTCACGTTGCGCACCGCCTTGTGCATCTGCAGCTCCCCCAGGTCGGCGGTGATCCGCTCCAGGCCGCTGTCGCACCATTTGCCCAGCCGCTCGCGGATGAAGGCGGTATCGGCTGCCGCCGCCGCGTCCTCGGGCGCCTCGGCGGCCGCGGCGATCGAGGCGTGGGTGTAGTCCCAGAGGCCGCGCAGGAAGCGCGAGGCGAAGCGCAGGGCGCCGTCGGTCCAGTTGAGGGCCTTGGCCGGGCCGGCGGCGTAGAGCACGGCGAGCCGCACGGTGTCGGCGCCGTGCTCGGCGACGAGCTCGTCGGGGTCGACGACGTTCCCCAGATGCTTGCTCATCTTGCGCCCGTCGGCGATCACCATCTCGTGGAAGAGGCACCCGGCGAACGGCTCGCCGTCCTCGAGGAAGGCGAAGGGACCGATGTCCCGTAAGGCCTTGGTCACGACCCGCTGGTCGAAGACGAAGCCGCCGCTGTCGTTGCCGGCGACGAGCCGCTCGGACGGCAGCCAGTGCTGCAGGTCTGGGTGGGTAAACATCTGCTCGTCGCGGTCGACCGGCGGCACGGCGGCCGGAACCCACAGCCAGAGGGCGTCGAAGTGACAATCGAGGGTGTCGGTCTCCCGTCTTGCGGGACCGCCGCAGGTGGGACACGTCGCCTGCAAGAAGTCGGGGCGCTCGGCCAGTGGGTTCCCCTCGCCGGTGGGCTCGACGTCGCGCGGCAGCACGACGGGCAGATCCTCGATCGGCACCGGAACCACGCCGCACTGCTCGCAGTGCAGAACCGGGATCGGGGTGCCCCAGTAGCGCTGGCGCGAGATCGAGAAGTCATAGGCGCGGTAGCGCGTCGCCGGCCGTGTCTGCGAGATGGCGGTCGAGGTGCCGCCGAGCGGCTCCGCGGCTGCGCGGGGCATCCGCGAGGCGATTGCCTCGTCGGCCTCGTCGACGGCGGGAATGCCAAGCGCCGCGGTCGGGCCGAAGCGAGCGTCAACCAGCGGCGAGACGAAGACCGGCAGGCTGCCGCCGCCGTCGACCCCGACCGAGGCGCCGGTGTCGATCACCGGAACGGCGGCCGCGTCGCGGGCGCTGCGCTCCCAGCCGCCCGAGCGCAGCTCGTCGAGCTGCTCGGCGACCGCAGCGTCGGCGGCCCAGCGCTCGACCTCCGGATGACGGGGTGAGAGCAGCACGAAGCGCGCCTGCTCGACGGCGTCCGCATGCGGAGTGAAGACCTCGAGGCCGTCGCCGTCCTGCCCTCCCAAGGTCAGCTCGACCCCGTCGCTGCGGCCGAGGATGTAGCGCTGCGTCTTCAGCGAGAGCTCATCCCAGTTGTGCAGCCGCTCGAGATTGCGGTCGTTCTCCTCGAGGTATGGAGACAGCCGCAGGAACCAGGTCGGACGGCGGACCAGCCGCACCTTTTCGTGACAGCGCCAACAGCGTCCGTCCTCGACCTGGAGCGCAGCAAGGGTCGTTTGACAGGTATCGCACCAGTCGACCGTCGCGTTGTCGCGATAGACCAGCCCAGCCTCGAACAGGGTCAGGAAGAGCCACTGGGACCAGCGGTACTGCGACTCGTCGGAGCTGTAGAAAGCCCGCTCGTAGTCGAAGGAGAAACCGAGGCGCCGCATCTGGCCGAGCATCCGCTCGCCGCAGCGCTCGACCCACTCGGCCGGCCGCGCCTGGCGCTCGATCGCGGCCATCTCGGCCGGCAGCCCAAATGCGTCGAAGCCGAAGCCGAAGAGCACCGCGTCGCCGCGGGCGCGCCTGAAGCGGGCGTAGGCGTCGCCGATCGAGTAGTCGCGAACATGACCCATGTGGAGGTTGCCCGAGGTGAACGGGCTCGACGGCTTGACGTACACGGCCATCTGCCCTGGGGCCGGAGCGGGCGTCTCGAACGCGCCGCGCTCCGCCCACTCGGCCTGCCTGCCTGCCTCGATCTTGGCCGCCTCGTAGCTCGGCTTGGCGCTGCTCATCTGCCGGAGTCTGCCACGGAACGTTGACCCCGGGCCAATGGGGTCCTATGCTGGAAATTCAATGATCGAACACATTGAAGTATTCCAGTGACATACAAAAGCGTGCCGGTTGTGTCAACGAAGTGGGAAAAGGCGCGAATGGGAGGTGTTTGGGCGCCTCGGCGTCCGGGTGCGGACTTAGCTTGATCCGCTAAGAGATAAGGGCGGCCCCGGCGGCGCTTGCGACACCCCGGGGCCCGGCCGAGACCTGAAGAGGGGGTCCCAACATGAGTGAGGGTACGAAAACCGTCTTGCCCGTAGAAGGGCGGCTGGACGAACGAATTGCCAGGCGGGCAATCGCCGCCGCCCAGGAGGCGCCGCCAGAGGATCGGGTCAGAGCCGGGTTGGAGGCGTCGATCGAGCTGGCCGAGGCCGATCCCGCCGCAGCCCGCTCAGCCCTGCATGAGCTGCGATCGGATCATCTCCGGCTGAGCCGGCTCGAGGCCTGGCTCGGCGGCGATCCCGACCGGACGACATTTGGCCTCGGAGCCGCCATCCAACTCGCCGACGCCGAGCTAGCGTCCCCCGACCCCGACCTCGCCGCCCTGCTCCCTGAGCTTCTCCGCTGGCTAGAGGGCGAGTGGTAAACGCCCCGTCGCTGCCGAAGCAGCAGCGACGGCCACTGAGAGGGACGCATGCGCCAGCCTGCGCCCCTCTCAGGCGAAGGTCCAGAGCTTGTTGCCAAGAAAGTTAAACGGCATCGCGACCGCGACAGCGATCGCCTGCGCCGGCAGGTCGCCCATCGACGCGCTCGAGATGAGGATTTCGAGCACGACCAGATTGATCAGCAGTGCCGCGACGCTGACGGCGAAGAAGCGCACCGCCTGGAAACCCGGGTGGCCGTGCCCCGCCTCGAACGTCCAGTGCCGGTTCCAGAGGAAGTTGTTGGCAAGGGCGACGCAGAAGGCTCCAACCGCAGCGGCAATGTGGTGTAGGCCGAGATTGCTGGCGAGGACAGCGAAGACGGCGAGGTTGATCAGGTACCCGGACCCACCGACCATGCCGAACTTCAGCAGCTGCATCCAGCTCGCGGGGCGCCGCGCCGCGGCGCCGATCCTGTAGGCGAGTTCACTTGCCGGAGTCATGTCTTTCGAGGGGTGGGCACTGTCGGTGCGTAATGTTCCGGCCCCCATGCGGCTCGGAATCGGCATCTTTGCAGCCTTGGCGGCGGCTGTCCTCGCAGTCGTGCTTGCGCTTACGCTCAGCGACGACGGGGGCGCCGCCGACGCCGGACGGTCGGCGCTTGCGGGGGAACCGAGTGTAGTGATCGTCTCCCCGCGCAACGGCGCTCGCCAGACGAACCGAGCGGTCGTGGTCAAGTCGAAGGTCCGCAACTTCACCCTGGCGCCACAGCACTTCGGCGGCGAACCGCAGCTCGGCGAGGGGCACATCCGCTTCGGGCTCAACCGCGTGCCCGACTGCGTCGATCCGGTCAAGCTCAAACGCGCCGAGGAGAGCCCGCTCGGCCGCGGCCGCCTGGTCGGCGCCTCCTTCGACTTCCCACGCCACGCGGGCCCCAACGGCGTGCTTGGCGCGCGCATCGGCTCCAGCGGCAGCTACTCGCCCGCGACGCGACCCGAGATCTACTACCGCGACCTGCCGGCGGGCTTCTATCGACTCGTCGTCACCCTGGCCCGCAACAACGGCGCCACCACGCCGTACCACGCGGTCACCAACTTCCAGATCCTCCTCCCTCCCGGCCACGTCCAGAAACCCTGCCCGCCGGGAAAGGTCACCAGCGCCAAGGCCGCGGTCTTCGACTGATCGGCCCCGGCGGGAGGGGTAGTGGGTCAGTTTGAACCTGGCGCTTTGATTGCCCCGCTCCAAGCCTCACGCAACGGCTTGCGGTAGAGCAGGAACGCGGGTGCGATAAGGACCAGCACGATCTCGTCGACCGGCCCCGGTATCGGCAGCAGGGCGATCCCCGCAACCCAGCGAAGCGGCTTCGGAATCCGGTCGTCCCTCGCCAGCGTCCTCATGGTCTGGATCAGTCGCATCAGGAAGCCCTTGGGGCCCATCGACCGAATATAGCTTTGCCTGGGATCGCTCAGTAGAACAGCGCCGCGATCTCCTCCAAGCTCCAGATGTGGTCGGTCACTCCGGCAGCCATTGCCGGCGTCCTGGGATAGCGCTCCTTCAGCGCCGTGTGAGGCCGTGCGAAGTTGTAGTGCGTGAAGTGCAGAGAGACCGAGTGAGCCAGGACGGGGCGAAGCTAGCGCGGATTCGGCTTGGTTTGGGCTATTTCTGAAACTGACCCACTACGCGGGAGGCCGATACTTCACTTTGTATAGTGGCTTAGATGGCCACTTATCGCCGCCTCATGGGGTTTCTACGGCCCTATCGTCGCCAGCTTTGGGGTTCGCTGGTCTTTGCCTGGGCAGCGATGGGGATGACGGTGCTGATCCCGTGGCTGATCGGTCGCGCCATCAACGCGATCGAGGCGGGTGATCGGCCCGACCTGCTCCCGCTCGCCATCGCGATCGTCGTCGCCGGCATCCTGCGGCTGGGGCTGACGATGGTGCGCCGGGTCGTGGCCGGCAAGGTCTCGCTGGCGGTGGAGTTCGACCTGCGGCAGCTCTTCTACGCCCACCTGCAGCGCCTCGAGCTGGGCTTCTTCGACGGGCAGCAGACCGGGCAGCTGATGTCGCGGGCAACCGTCGACCTGCAGTCGATTCGCTTCTTCCTCGGCTACGGGCTGATCTTCATCACCCAGAACCTGCTTACGATCGTGCTCGCCAGCGCGGTGATGTTCGCGCTCGAGCCCTGGTTGGCGCTGGTGGCCCTCGCGCCGGCGCCTCTGGTCGTCTACACCGCCTCCCGCTACAACCGCGTCTCCCGGCCCGCGGTGCAGGAGGTGCAGCAACGACTGGCCGAGCTCACCGCCGAAGCGGAGGAGAACGTCTCCGGCGTCCGCATCGTCAAGGCCTTCGCCCGCGAGGAGCACCAGCTGCGTCGCTTCCGCAAGGCCGTGACGCGGGTCTTCGACCAGAGCATCTACTCGACCCGGCTGCAAGCGTTCTTCTCCCCCCTGCTCGGCCTGCTGCCGCAACTCGGGATCGCCCTGGTGCTGCTGATCGGCGGCCGTCAGGTGATCGCCGGCAACCTCAGCCTCGGCGCATTCACCGCCTTCTACACCTACGTGGCGATGCTGGCGGCGCCGATGCGAATGCTGGGCATGGCGCTGGGCATGGCGCAGCGGGCGATCGCCTCCGGCAACCGGCTCTTCGAGATCCTCGATCGCGAGCCGAAGATCGAGAGCCCGGCCGATGCCCAGCCGCTGGCGGCGGGCGGCGGGCGGGTCGAGATGCGCGGCGTATCGCTTCGGTACGGCGAAGGCGCCGAGGCCCTCAGCGAGATCGACCTCGCGATCGAGGCCGGCCGCACGGTGGCCCTGGTCGGCCCTTCGGGCTCGGGCAAGACCAGCCTCGTCGCCCTGATCGCGCGGCTGTACGACCCGAGCGAGGGCGACGTGTCGATCGACGGGGTCGACGTCCGCGAGCTCGACCTCGTCTCGCTGCGCTCGGAGGTCGCCTTCGTCGGCGACGAGAGCTTCCTTTTCAGCGCCAGCATCGCCGAGAACATCGCCTACGCCCAGTCGGACGCGACCCGGGAGGCGATCGAAGCGGCGGCACGGCGGGCCCAGGCCGACGGCTTCATCCGGGACCTGCCAGCCGGCTACGACACCGTGGTCGGCGAGCGCGGGCTGACCCTCTCGGGCGGGCAGCGCCAGCGGGTCGCGATTGCGCGCGCCCTACTCGCCGATCCCCGCATCCTGATCCTCGACGACGCCACCTCCTCGGTCGACGCGACGACCGAGACGGCGATCAAGACCGGCTTGCAGGAGGCGATGGCGGGCAGGACCACCTTCGTGATCGCCCACCGCCTCTCGACCGTCTCGCTTGCCGACGAGGTGGTCGTGATGGACGGCGGGCAGATAGTCGACCGCGGCAGTCACGCTGAGCTGCTCGAGGGATGCGGCTTCTACCGGGAGATAGCCGAGCACGGCCTCGCGGACTCGGTCTTCCTGCAGCGCGACCTAGAGCAGCGCGAGGAGATGGCGAAGCTGTGAGGCGGCTTTGGGGAATCGTCCGAGGCGAAGACCAGCGCGGCCGCAAGCTGCGCTGGATGATCGGCCTGCTGCGCCCCTATCGCGGTCGGGTGGCGCTGACCTTCATCGCGATGCTGGCCGCGACCGCCGCCGGCCTTGCCCCGCCGTACCTGGCCGGACAGGCGATCGACGCCGGCATCATCACCGGCGACAGCGAGGCGCTGACCATGATCGTCGTCGCCTTCCTCGCCGTCGCCTTGCTCTACGCCGTCGCCACCTACGCCCAGACCTACCTCGTTGGCTGGGTCGGCACCCGCGCGCTCCAGGATCTGCGCGAGCGGGTCTTCTCCCACCTGCAATCGATGTCGATCGGCTTCTTCACCCGCCGCAGTCCGGGCGTCCTCGTCAGCCGCATGACCAACGACATCGAGGCGCTCAACCAGCTCGTCACCAGCGGCGTGGTCACCCTCATCTCCAGCGGGCTCACCCTGGTCGGGGTGATCGCGATCATGCTCGTCCTCGACTTCAAGCTGGCGCTCGTCACCTTCCTCACCTTCCCCCTGGTGGCCCTCGCCAGCATCGTCTTCCGCATCGCCTCCCACGGCGCCTACCGGGCAACGCGGGAGCGGATCGCCGCGGTCACCGCCTACCTGCAGGAGACCCTCAGCGGCGTGCGGGTCGTTCGCAGCTTCGGCCAGGAGCCTCGCCACACCACGGCGATGACCGAGCTCAACGAGGCCAACCGCGAGGCGAACATGAAAACCGTCTATCTCAACGCCTCCTATTTCCCCGCGGTCGAACTGCTCGCCGCTGCCGGCACCGCGGCGATCATCCTCTATGGCGGCGGTCAGGCGATCGACAAAGCGATCCAGATCGGCACGATCGTCGCCTTCATCGGCTACCTGCAGGTCTTCTTCCAGCCCATCCAGGAACTCTCCCAGCTCTACACCACCTACCAGCAGGGAATGGCCGCGCTCGACAAGATCTTCGAGCTGCTCGACACCGAGCCCGACATGGTCGACGCTCCAGGCGCGATCGACCCCGGCGAGCTGCGCGGCGAGATCGAGATGGACGGGGTTTGGTTTGGCTACGCCGATGATGACTGGGCGCTGCAGGAGGTCGATCTCCACGTCCCCCCCGGTCAGACGCTTGCCCTCGTCGGCGCCACCGGGGCGGGCAAGTCCACCTTGGCCAAGTTGGTCGCTCGCTTCTACGACCCGCAGCGCGGCCGCGTGCTCGTCGACGGCCAGGATCTGCGGGGGGTCCAGCAGGGCGCGCTGCGCCGGCAGCTCGGGATCGTCCCCCAGGAGGGGTTCCTCTTCTCCGGCAGCGTTCGCGAGAACATCGCCTTCGGGCGGCCGGAGGCGACTTTGGCGGAGATCGAGGCAGCGGTATCGACGGTTGGCGCCAGCGAGTTCGTCGCAGCGCTGCCGGAGGGGATCGAGACCGAGGTCGGCGAGCGCGGCGTGCAGCTCTCAGCCGGGCAGCGACAGCTGGTCGCCTTCGCCCGGGCGCTCCTCGCCGAGCCCCGCATCCTGATCCTCGACGAGGCGACCTCCAACGTCGACGTGCGGACCGAGCGCACGATCGAGCGCGGTCTGGAGCGCCTGCTCGCCGGGCGCACGGCGATAGTCATCGCCCACCGCCTCTCCACCATCCGCCGCGCCGGCAAGATCGTCGTCCTAGACGGGGGCCGGATCGCCGAGGCCGGCACCCACGACGAGCTGATCGAGGCCGATGGCCCCTACTCGCGCCTCTACGGGGCCTGGGAGGAGAACTCAGCTGCCTGAGCGGGCCGAGAGCCAAGCAGCTCGGCGGACGCAGGGAAGGATGGTGAGGGGAGCGCACTCACGTGCGTGACCCGAGCAGCCGACCGAGGACTCCGAGATGCGCCGGCTATCGGCCCGCTCAGCCGGGGCCGATGCCGCCGGATGAGCCTCCCCCGCCCGAGGAGCCACCGCCTTCGGTGCCGCCCCCGACGCCCGCACCGCCACCGGCGCTTTCTTCTTCGACCGGGGGCGCTTCTTCCGGCGCGACTTCAGCTTCTTCTTCGGGCGCGACTTCTTCGGCTTCTTCTTCGACCCCGCCAGCGCTTTCTTCGCCGGCCGGTCCACCCACGGCGCCACCGGGCACCGGAGCAGTCGGTGCTTCGGCGCATTCCTCCAGGCCGAAGGAGGTGGCCGCCGACTGGAAGGCGGTGAGCGCCGACGAGGCTTCCGCTTCGGCGCCGCTCAGCGCTTCCACGTCTTCCCGCTCCGAGGCAAGCTCGACGTTCTCCTCCGCCTGCGCCAGAGCTTCGGCGGCGGCGACGAATTCGGCATAGCCGGCGCTGTCGTCGCTGGGCGCGCCGAGACCCTTGAGCCGTTCGACCATGCCGCCGTAGAGACCGGCGACCTGGGAAGCCTGGCTTTCCGCATCGGAGCTGGTGGACCCGACCGTGCCGACGGCGGCGTTCACCTCGGCGCAGATCCCGTCGCCCTGAGCGATCAGCTCTTCCTTCGTCAGCGCAGTCGTTTCGGTCGTCTCGACAGGCGCAGCGGCGGTCGAGTCGCCATCATCGCCGCCGCCGCAGCCGGCAATCGCGATGACAGTTAGCGCCAAAGCGCCAACGCTAAGCCCGAGCCTCCTCATCTGCGGCGAAGGTAGCAAAGGGGCTAGACGGCCTTCGCCCATCGGAGTTGACGCCGGCTGGGCTGCGGACCGCCACGTCTGCCCGTATTGCGGCCGGCAAAATTCTCAGTCTGCGCATGACAGTTGGGGCACAGCAACTGGAGATTGGACAGACGATTGTCTTTCCCGTCCCCGTTGACGTGATGCAACGCCATGCTCAAAGGCCGTCCTCGCCAATCGGTCAACCCGCATTGCTCGCAGCGATTCGTCTTCAGCCCCTCGTCCAGAAGCCGTCGCTTCAGGTGCGAACGAGCGGTTTGGGTTCTTCCGGCAACGAGCAATTCGTTGATCGGCATCCTGACTGGTCGCGGTTTGATCGCGCCTCTCTTCACCGCCGCGTGCCATGAGCACAAAGCGAAACCGAACTGCTGCGCGCATTGCCGCACGGTTATGCCGCTGTCGTACGCTCGCTGAATCTCATTCCAGTCATAGCGGCGCCTGCAGTCGTCACGGGCCGGGATTCCCAGCCTGCGCGCGTGATACGAGATCGTCGGCTTGCTGAGCCCAAGCCGACGGCTTACCTCCGCCTGCGTCAAGCCTTCAGCGAGCATTGCGCCTATCAGCTCTCGTTTCCGTGGCGCCGAGAGCGGTCTTCCGTGGTCCCTGCCCATCGTGTGCCAGATCCTGCCAGGCAATGCAGACAGAACGCTGTATTGACGAAACTGCGCCCCAGGGACTCGAACCCCGACTACCTCGTCCAGAGCGAGGCGTGCTGCCGATTACACCAGGGCGCAACGAACGACTCTGAGGATATCCGGCGCCGCACGCCGGGTGCGCGCAGCTCTGCTTGTTAGGAGATTCCGCCCAAGTCGATGCTGGGGTCGCAGAGCTTCTCGCGGGCCCTGGAGACGTCGACGCCATCGGCAATCAAGCGGCGCGCCTCGGCGAGGTCTTCGGAGCGGCCGACGGTGAGTGCGCCGGCGACCCTGCCGTCCTTCAGGTACCAGAGCGAGAACTCCTCGCCGTCGTGGTCGCCGCGCCAGATCTCCTCGTCCCAGTCCTTCGCCGGCCCGACGTACTCGAGGCTGGCCCAGTCGGCGAGGTCACTGAAGAAGTAGGGCACGACGTCGTAGTCGCGATCCTCGCCGAGCATGTTGCCGGCCGCGTGCATCCCCTGCTGCATCGCCACGTCCCAGTGCTCGACGCGGATCCGCCGCCCGTGGACGACGCTCTCGTAGGAGCAGCAGTCACCGGCCGCGTAGATGCCCTCGGCGGAGGTCGCCAGCTTCGAGTCGCAGACGATGCCGTCGTCGACCTCGAGCCCGGCGCGCTGGGCGAGCATCGCGTCGGGCCGCACGCCGGCGCCGACGACGACCGCGTCGCACTCGATCGCCTTGCCGCTCTTGGTCAGCACCGCCTTGACCCGGCCATCGCCCTCGAACGCCTCCAGCTCCTCGCCACCGTGAACGTCGACGCCGTGTGCTTCGAGGCGCTGCTGAAACCAGCGGCCGGCGTCCTCGCCGAACGTCCGCGAGAGCGCCACGTCCTCCATCATCACGATCGAGCACTTGACCCCCTTTGCGGTCAGTGAGGCAGCGACCTCGGTGCCGATGTAGCTGCCGCCGATCAGGACGACGTGCTCAGCCGCCTCGGCGTCTGCCCGGATCGCGTCGGAGTTGCCGAAGGCGCGCAGGTAGTGGATCCCCTCGTTCTCGGCGCCCTCGACCCGCAGGATGTTGACCATCGCCCCAGTGGCGAGCAGCGCCTTGCCGAAGCCGACCTCTTCCCCACCCTGCAGCTTCGCCGTGCGAGCGGCGGGGTCGAGCGACATCACGTTGACCCCGGTCCGCAGCTCGACCCCGTTCTCCCCGTACCAAGCGGGCGAGTTGACGTAGGCGTCCTCGCGCCCCGCCTCGCCGCGCATGTACTCCTTCGAGAGCGGCGGCCGTTCGTAGGGCGGCTCTGGCTCCCGCCCGGCCAGCAGGATCGAGCCCTCCGCCCCACGCTTGCGCAGCTCGGCCGCGCACTGGGCGGAGGCCAAGCCGCCGCCGACGAGCAGGAAGTCGACCTCACGGTCGGCCATCGTTCAGCCGGTCCCGTTGCCGCCGGGGGCAGGACCGAAGAGATCCTTGATGTCCTCCTCGCGACCCGGGTCGAGGACCGCCAGCACCTCGTCACCGACCTCCAGGACGGTATCCGCGTTGGGCACGAAGCCCTTGCCTTCGCGCAGCACGGAGATCAAGAGGCTGCCTTCTGGCATCGAGAGATCTCCGACCCGGCGCCCGGTGACGCCCGAGTCCTTGCCGAGCAACATCTCGATGATCTCCAGCTGCTCCTCCTGCAGGTCGAGCAGGTGGACGAGGCCGTACTCCGGGATGTCGTGCTCGAGCAGGCGCAGGATCAGGTCGGTGGCGGAGACCGACGGTTTCACCCCGAGCAGGTCGAAGTGCGGCCGGTTGCGCGGGTTGTTGACCCGGGCGATGATTCGCTCGACCTCGTACTTCTCGCGGGCGACCTGGCAGATCAGCATGTTGTCCTCGTCGTCGCCGGTCACAGCGATGACCATGTCGGCCCGCTGGATGCCGGCGCGCTCGAGGACCCAGAGCTCTGAGGCGTCGCCGTAGGTGACGTTGTGCTCGAGCTCCTGCTCGACCGTCAGGTAGCGCCGCCGGTTGCTCTCGATCACCGTCACCTCGTGGTTCTTTTCGAGCAGCTCGCGAGCAAGGTTCCAGCCGACCTTCCCGGCTCCGACGACGATGATGTACATCAGGCAGCGGGCTCCCGCGGCGCGCCTTCGCGGACGGCGCTCTCGAGCATGTCGATCGCAACCCGCGTCGGGCAGATCGTGTGCAGTCCCTGCTGGCGGTACCACTCGGCCCGCAGCGGGTCGAGGATCCGTGCGATCACCGTCGGAACCTCGTAGCGCCGCTGGGCGATCTGGGCGATGACGATGTTGGTGTTGTCGCCGTTGGTCGCCGCGATGAAGGCATCTGCGTGCTCGATCCCGGCGGCAAGCAGGGCATCGGTCTCGAGGCCGGTGCCGACGGTGAAGCGTCCGCCGAGATCCTCCCAGCCTTTGTCGAGGCCGACCTCGAGCCTGGTGTGGGACTCGGGGTCCTCGTCGAGGCAGGAGACGTCGTGGCCCTCGCTCAGCATCGTTCTGGCCAAGGACGAGCCAACGCGCCCGCAGCCGACGATCAGGATGAACACGTCTTCACCACGGTCTGGATACTAGTCCGCGGCGGCGGCAGTCGGCTCCGGCTCGGACGGGGATTCCGGAGGGGCCGTGAGGAGCACCTGGCAGGGCGCCTTCATCAGCACGTACTCGGTCGCGGCGCCAATCTCGGCCGGCTTGGCGGCGCCGATCCCGCCCAGCCTCGCGCCGCCGCGAATCTTCGTCGGCGGCTCGCCGCCGATCACGATCGCCTCGGCGCCGCTGCGCCGAGCCGCCTCGATGATCCCGGCGCCGACCTGGCGGGCGCGGATCGCCTCGGCGCTTACCGCCACGTCCTCGTACTCCTCCGCGACGTCGCGGGCACGCTCGAGGGCACGCCGCGCTTCCTCCTCCCGCTCGGCGGGCAACTCCGCCTCGAGCGACAGCGCGAGCGGCACCTCGACCACGTAGACGAGCGTCAGGCGCGCCTTTTCCTCCTCCCCGGCGGCGTTCTCACTCTCGGCCGCAGCGAGGCGGCCCGCCGTGGCGACGATGTCGTCGTCGAGCTCGGTGCCGAAGACCGGCACGAGCAGGTTGCGGTAGGAGATCTCGGGCACCTGCTTGGTAAGTGCCCGCTCGGTCACCGAGACGCGGCGGGTCAGTGAGGTGCCCTCGACCAGCTTGCGGTAGACGACGTAGAAGAGCAGGCCGAAGACCATCCAGCCACCCCCCACCCAGCGTGCGGTGTCGTGCAGGACGAGCACGCTGAGGAAGGCCAGCGTGCTGAGCAGCGCGGCGAAGAGCGTCGGCAGGGGGATCTGCGCGTTGCGCCAGGAGAAGCTCCAGGGAACGCGGAAGGGCCGCAGCCGCGCCGGCTCGGTCACCCGCAGCCTGAGGATCGAGAGATGGGCGATCGTGATCGCCAGCATCGCCCCGAACGCATAGAAGCCGGCCAAGAGCTTGACGTCGGTCGGCAAGACCAGGCCGATCGCGATCAAGCCGGAGAGGACGATCGCCACCTGCGGCGTCGCGTGGCGGCTGTTGAGCTTGCCCAGCCAACTGGGGATCTGGCGGTTGATCGCCAGCGTGTAGATATGGCGGGAGACGCCCAGCATCGCCGTCGTCGTGGCCCAGAAAAGGACCGGGGCCGCGACGAGTGCGACGATCCACCGCATCGAATCCGCCACCCAGGCGGGGTCATAGGAGGAGACGACGCCGAGCACCGGGGCCTGGACGAATTCGTTGCCGAGGGCGGTCTCCGGCCCCTCGGGGCCAACCACCACCGGCACCGCCATCAACGCGATCGCGGCCATCCCGGCGTAGACGAGCGGGACCGCTACGGCACCCAGTGAGACGATCCGCTTCAGGTCGCGTGGGTGCACGTCGATGTCGGGGGCGAGGTCGGAGGCGGCCTCGATGCCGGCGTAGGCGAGCATCGCGATCACCGACGCGTAGACGATGTCCTCGAGGCTGGGATCGGTGAAGAGGTGGACCTGGTCGGTAAGCCGATCCGGTTGAAAGACGGCGAGAACCCCGACGACGATCACCGCCATCTGCAGGGCGATGTCTGCCAGGGCGAGGACGCTGAGCGTGCGCTCGCGACCGCGGCCGGTGATGTTGAGGATGTTCAAGACGCAGGCGGCGACGATGACGGCGACGGCGACGGCGATCTCGCGCCAGCCCGTGGATAGATCCGATGCCACCGGTTCCAGGTAGTGGGGCACGGAGAGCGCGGCCAGGGCGGCGACGATCAGGTAGTCGATCAGGATCGCCCAGCCGGCGATGAAGGCGATCAGCTCGTTGAAGGCGTGGCGGGCGAAGCTCGAGGAGCCGCCGCGTTCGCGGATCATCGCGCCGCCCTCGACGTAGCTGAGCGTGGTCAGCACGAACATCAGGCCGGCGGCGAGGAAGATCAGCGGCGTCAGGCCGAGGCCACGATCGGCTACCACGCCGAGCGCGAAGTAGATCGAGAAGCCGACTGCCGAGTAGACGGCGACGAAGAGGCCGGGGACGCCGACGCCTCGCCGCAGCAGCGGCTCCAGGCGGGCGCGCGGCTGCTCTCCGCCGCTCACCGGCCCATCCGTGCCGAGAGCCAGAGCCGGCCGGCGCCGACGGCGAGGAAGGCGATCCCCATCAGGAACCCGACCGAGGCCGGACCGCCGCCCGCGGTGAGGGTGGTAACGAGCAGGGCGCCGCCGAGGACGAGGAAGACGAGCGAGAGGAGGAAGACCGAAAGCTGGTACATGCGGGCGATTCTAGGCTGGGGCCTAAGCGAGCGAAGGAGCCACCTCGGCACCCCCCCGGGCGCCTTTCTCGGAGACGACGATGACCCGGCAGGGCCGCTCGCCGAGCACCGTCTGCAGGGTCTTGTCGTAGAGCGGCTTGCCGTCGCGGTAGCGCAGCCAGACGACCACCGCTGCCGCGTTGATCAACTTCGCCTCGTCGGAGATCGAGTAGCCCGCCTGGCCCGGCCGCACCCGCTCCACGTGCCCGGTCACCCGCTGCCCGCCGATCAGCTTGGCCTGCTCGATCTTGCTCTGCGCGTCGGCTTCCCGCTCGCGCATCTCGGCCCCCAGCGGCAGGTTGGTGGGAACGGTGAGCAGGGCGTGGATGTGGATCCCACGGCGGCGCTTGGAGGCGAGCTTGACCGCGGTGGCCACCATCTCCTCGGAGAACGGCTCGTCGTCCTCGAAGGCGACCATGACGCTGCGGTACTCGATCTCCTCGACTCCCAGCGGCTCCGGCGTGACGACTTTCACGGTCTGGGTCAGCGGCAGCTTCTGGTTGCGGCGGTAGAGGACGTAGACGGCGATGCCGAAGACCATCCAGCCGAGGCCGACGACGAGCGTGCGCGGGTTGAGCGCCATCACGACGATCCAGGCGCCGAAGGTGCCGAGCCCACCCAGCACCGCACTCAGCGGCACCTCGACTCCGAAGGCACGGAAGTTGAGTGGCGGTTTCCAAGGGCGCTCGTCGGCCGAGTGGCGGCGCCGCAGCTGGATCACGGAGACGTGGGCGATGGTGAAGGAGAGCATCGCGCCGAAGGAGTACATCGTCGCCAGGAAGTCGGTCTGGCCGGGGACGAGGGTGATCATCGCGATGCCGGAGAAGACGAGGATCGCGATGTAGGGGGTGCGGTAGCGCGGGTGGACCTGGCGCAGGGCCTCGGGCAGCTGGCGGTGCTGGCCCATCGAGTAGGTGAGGCGGGAGACCCCGATCAGGCCCGCGTTGGTTGCGATCAGCAGGATCACGGCGGCGAGGATGCCGACGTAGAAGCGCAGCGCTTCGGTCATGCCCGACCCAAGGCCGAGGTTCTCGACTATGCCCAGGATCGGATCGTTGGCGAACTCCGATCCGAGCGCGGTCACGTAGTTGCCGGCGGCGTCTTGGGTGACCGGCATCGCCGAGAGCGCGACGATCGGGATCAGCAGGTAGAGGCCGAGCACCGCCGCGACGGTGAGGCCGACGCTGCGCGGGATCGTCCGCGCCGCGTCCTTCGCCTCCTCGGCCATGTTGGAGATCGTCTCGATCCCGGTGTAGGCGATCATCCCGACCGCGATTCCGAGCGCGAAATCGCTCCAGGTCGGGGCGACGCCGAGGTGGACGTTGTCGACCAGGATCTCGGGGTTGAGCACCAGCACGATGCCGATCCCGACCAGGACGACCTGGGTGGCGAGGTCGGCGACCGCGAGGACGAGGTTGAGCTTGGCGGACTCCTGTGAGCCGCGGATGTTGAGCAGCGCCAGGGCGAAGATCACCGCCGCGCCGGCGATGACGTCGCCGGGGCTGCTGCCCAGCGGCTCCCAGAAGACAGCGAGGTAGTGGGGCACGAAGTAGGCCGAGATCGCGACCGTGATCGTGTAGTTGAGCATCTGGCCCCAAGCGGCTATGAAGCTGACCAGCTCGTTGAAGGCGTGACGGGCGAAGCTCGAGGAGCCGCCCGCCTCCGGGTACATCACCGTCGCCTCGGCGTAGGTGGCAGCGGTCGCGGCGAAGATCAGGCCGGAGATGACGAAGGCAACCGGGGTGAGGCCGAGGGCAAATGCCGCGGTGACGCCGAGGGCGTAGTAGATCGAGGAGCCGACGTTGCCGTAGGCGGCCGAGAACAGCGCGCCGACGCCGTGGACGCGGCTCAGCGATTCGTCTCTGGGGATCCGCTGCGCCATCGATTCAGGTGGGGAGAGAGGTCACTCAGCCCGAATATACGGACGCCGCCGGTGCCCGCTGCACGTGGGCGCGCGTGAGCCCGCCGGGCGATGCGCAGCCGCAGAGCGCAAGCGTCAACTCGAGCTCCTCGCGCAGCAGCTCGAGCACCCGGCGGGCCCCCGCCTCGCCACCGGCCGCGAGCCCCCAGAGGGCGGGCCGGCCCACGAGCACCGCGTCCGCGCCAAGCGCCAGCGCAATCGCAGCGTCGACCCCCCGGCGGATGCCGCCGTCGACGAGCACCAGCGCCCGGCCTTCGACCGCGTCGACTACATCTGGCAGCGCCTCGGCGGTGGACATGCAGCGGTCGAGCTGGCGGCCACCGTGGTTGGAGACGACGACCCCAGCGGCGCCGTGCTCGACGGCAAGCGCCGCATCCTCGGCGGTCAGCACTCCCTTCACGAGCACCGGCACGCGGCAATCCGAGGCGAGATCCTCCAGGTAGGACCAGCTCAAGGCGGGCTCCATCAGCTCGAACGTCTCCTCGATCGTGATCGCCCGCCCCGAGCCGAGCGCCGCTTCCACGTTGGGCACCCCAAGCTCCGCCGGGATCTTGAACCCGGTCTGCCGGTCGCGCTCGCGGTTGCCGCCCCGCGGCGCATCGACGGTGACCACGATCGCCTCGTAGCCGCACTCACACGCCTCCTCGACCAGAGCGCGGGTTACGCCCTCGTCCTGGAAGCAGTAGAGCTGGAACCAGCGCCGGCCCCCGGGCGCCGCCTCGGCGACGGGCCCCGGACGCATCGTCGCCAGGGTCGAGAGGCACATCACCGTTCCAGCGGAGGCCGCCGCCCGAGCCATCGCAGCCTCCCCTTCCGGATCGACCAAGCCCTGATAGGCGACCGGGGCGACCAGGACCGGCGTCGAGAGCTCCGCGCCTAGAACCTCCACCCCGGTCCTCCACTCACTCAGCCCAGCCAGCATCCGCGGCCGCAAGCGCCAGTGCCCCCAAGCGGAGACGTTCTCCCGCAACGTCAGCTCATCCTCGGCCCCGCCGAAGAAGTAGCCGGCGACGCCAGGGTCCAGCTTCTCTGCCGCGACACGCTCGAAGTCGGCGACGTTGATCAGATCATCGACCACGCCGTGACCCTAGTCCGAAAGCGTGGTTGAGGTTTGAACCGCATAGCGACACAAACCTCAACCGCGCCTGCGTCGGAGCCGCTCAGCGCCGACCGCGGCGCGGCGGCGAAGGCTCAACTTCGAAATGGGCCACGGCGGGCGAGAGGTCGACATTGCCGCTCGGATCGATCGCGCGGACGCGGAGGGCGTGACGACCGGGCCTCGGACGTTTGAACGTCTTCGACGACCGGCATTTCTTGAACGGCCGTTTGTCGAGTTTGCACTCGAAGGTCGACCCTGGCTCGTTGGAGCTGAAGCTGAAGATCCAGGTCGGCGGCATCCGCCTGAACACGCGCTTCGAGATCCTCGTGTTAGGCGGTTTCGTGTCGGGTTCGACGGAGGGGTTGGCCGCGGGCGCCTGCGATTTCGACCCGATCGTGACTTCGACCCTGTGACTGCCCATCTTGGGCCGCCCTGCCCCTGGGTCGAAGCGACCGTCGACCGCTATCCGATACATCGTTCCAGCAACAGCAGGGAAGTAGAGAGAGCAGGGAGCAGGTCTACTCTCGACTGCAACCGGTACCAGTGCATTGACCGAGTTTCCTCTGTACACGCCCAGCCGGAAGTCAAAGGACGAACATGCGCTCAGGTCGGCTCTCCCCGATACGGGGGCAGTCCACGTGTACCAGGCCGAGGCCCCGCCTAGGTCGCCTCCATGACTGGGCTCGCCGGCCTCCTTGGTGGCTTCCCAGTTGTAGCTGTCCGCCCAAGCGATCTGGAAGAAATCCCCCGGCGACATGGCCGTCACCGACGCTGCCAGCGGCATTGCCTGATCGAAGTCGTCATTCGGCGGTTGCGGAGTTTTCTCGACCTTCAGTTCGAACGATCCCTTGGTGAGAGGAGGTTTACCTTCAGGAAGGTAAAAGGCGTCACCATCGACCATGATCGAGTAGGTCGTTCCAGCGACCGGCCTGAACGTCACCCCACCCGCAGCAGGGCAGTTACGACCGTTGGTGAGACCGTCTTCCCCAACCTTCGTCAGTGCATCGGGACTGGCGCCCGTGAAAACCACCAGGCTGGTGGCAAATTCGCTTTGGCAGGTATCGATCGTGACCACGTCGTCACTCGTGGCTTCCCACCGGAACCAGACCGAGTGCCCTGCAGTGAACACGTCATAGGGCTCACCGACCTCCTCCGTGGCGTCGACGTTGCTCCAAGTCTCGGTCACAACGGGAAAACCAGCCCCGAGGTCCTCCGCATCGGCGAAGTTGTCATTGGCCGGAGGAGCCGCCCAGGCGCCCGGAGCCGACACAAGCAAAAGAACCACAGCAAACCCAACCGCCATCCCGAGCCACGACCGTCCCACCTCGAGCGCTCGCCAGGGAGGGGCAGGGTGTCCCTCCCGCGCAGCGGCGTCCTCTTTTCCGCCCCACCTACTCACGCGGACAGCCTAAGTCGTTCCTGGCGGAAAACCCAGCAAGGCGGGAGGGGCACCCTGCCCCTCCCCCTGCCGAATTCCTAGAAGTGAACGATCGGGATGATCAGGATGGCAACGATGTTCGCCACCTTGATCATCGGGTTGATCGCCGGCCCAGCCGTGTCCTTGTAGGGATCGCCGACGGTGTCGCCGGTGACTGAGGCTTCGTGGGCCGGAGACCCTTTGCCACCGTGGGCGCCGTCCTCGATCAGCTTCTTCGCGTTGTCCCAGGCACCGCCGCCGGCGGTCATCGAGATCGCGGCGAAGAGGCCAACGACGATGACGCCGATCAGGAGGCCGCCGAGCGCGTTGACGCTGAGCAAGCCGACGACGATCGGAACCGCAATCGGGATCAAGGCGGGCAGGATCATCTCTTTCTGCGCCGCCAAGGTGACGATGCTGACCGTTTTCCCGTAGTCGGGTTTTTCGGTCCCCTCCATGATCCCGGGATGCTCGCGGAACTGCTCGCGCACCTGTTCGACGACCTGACCGCCGGCACGGCCGACCGCCTCGATCGCGAACGCGGCGAAGAGGTAGACCATCATGCCGCCGATGATCAACCCGATCAGCACATCAGGGCTGCTGAGGTTGAAGAGGGCGTTTAGATCGAACCCGGTTGGCGCCTCCTCGGCCAATTCGCTCTTGAAGGCTGCGAACAGGACCAGTGCAGCCAGCGCGGCGGAGCCAATCGCGTAACCCTTGGTGACCGCCTTGGTCGTATTGCCGACCGCATCGAGCGGATCGGTGACCGCGCGCACCTCCTCGGGCAGATCGGCCATCTCGGCGATGCCGCCGGCATTGTCGGTGATCGGCCCGAAGGCGTCGAGGGCAACGATCAAGCCGCAGAGTGAGAGCTGCGCCATCACGGCGATACCGATGCCGTAGATGCCCGCCAGGTCGTTGGCGGCGAGGATCGCAAGGGCGATGACCAGCGCCGGCGCCGCGGTCGACTGGAAGCCCTGCGCCAACCCTTGGATGATGTTGGTCGCGTGGCCGGTCTCCGACGCCTTGGCGATCGACTTGACCGGGTAGAAGCGAGTCGCGGTATAAAATTCCGTGATGACAAAAAGTAGCGCCGTCACGGCGACGCCGATCACTGCGCAGAGCCATAGGTCGGTGACGGTCACCGCGTCGGCGGCGGTGCTGAGGCCGAGACGCACTGGATCGCTCATCATCCAGTCGGTGATCGGGTAGAAGGCCGCGATCGAGAGGATCCCGGCGGCGATCACACCGGTGTAGAGAGCTCCCTCGACCCGATCGGTTTTGGTCCGCACCAAAAGGGCCCCGATGATCGAGGCGATGATCGCGACACCGCCGATCACCAATGGGTACAGCGCGACCTCGCGGATGAATTCGCCGCCAGCGCCGGTGAAGGTGAGGACGCCGAGCAGCATGACCGCAACCGTGGTGACCGCGTAGGTCTCGAAAAGATCCGCAGCCATGCCAGCGCAGTCGCCGACGTTGTCGCCGACGTTGTCGGCGATCACTGCCGGGTTGCGGGGGTCGTCCTCGGGGATCCCCGCCTCGACCTTGCCGACCAGATCGGCGCCGACGTCGGCGGCCTTGGTGAAGATGCCGCCGCCCAGCCGGGCGAAGACCGAGATCAGCGAGCCGCCGAAGCCGAGGCCGACGAGGGCATCGACTGCGTGCTTGTCGCTGCTGCCGGTGAGAACGAGGATGCCGAAGTAGCCGGCGACCCCGAGCAGCGCCAAGCCGACGACGAGCAGACCGGTCACCGAGCCGCCCTTGAAGGCGACGTCAAGCGCCGGGGGAACGCCACCACGCGCCGCCTCGGCGACGCGGGCGTTGGCGCGCACCGAGAGATTCATCCCGATGAACCCGGTCGCGCCCGAAAGGACGCCGCCGATCACGAAGCCGATCGCAGTTTGGTAGTCCTGCAGGAGCCAGAGCACAACGGCAATCGGCACCGCAACAGCGGCGATGATCGTGTACTGGCGGTTGAGGTAGGCCTGAGCGCCTTCCTGCACCGCGCCTGAGATTTCCTGCATGCGGTCGTTGCCCGGCGACTTCGCGAGCAGGCGCTGCGTGATGATCAATCCGTAGAGAACTGCCGCCCCTGCGCATACGAGCGCAACGACGACTCCGTAGTCGGTCAAGAAGCTGGTCAAGTTGGGTTCCTCCGGCTGGTTTTAGCGGCGCGGGAGTCTATAAGGGGCCGCGGATACCGCGTGTTCAGGCCCTTTAGGCGGCCTGGGCAGCAGCGCTGTAGGTGCGGTGGGTCTCGCGGACTGCGTCGCGGTAGATGTCTTCTATTGCGACACCCGCGTCGAGCGCCTCGCGTGCCCGCTGGGCGCCGTTGCGCTCCGGCAGCTGAGGCTCGATGCCGAGGGCCGAGCGTGCCGGCCGGGTCCACTCGAGCACCTCGTCGAGCACCGCCCGCGCCTCGACCTCCTCGCCGCGGCGGAAGTCGATCAGCTTGCCGCCCATGCCGTGGCGGATCGCCCGCCAGAGGTTCTCCTCGACCTCGCGGTCGCGCAGCGGCGCGCCGGCGCCCTCGTAGCCGCGCTCGTCGTAGTCGAGTGCGGTCTGGGCGATACAGGCGGCGATCAGCGCCGCCAGCCCGAAGGACTCCTCCCCCCGCGTCTGCGCGTCGCAGATCCGCACCTCGACCGTGCCGAAGGCGTGGTGGGGCCGGACGCTCCACCAGAGCTGCGTGGACTCGACGGCGCTGCCGGTGCGCTCCAGCATCGCGACGAACTCGGCGTAGCTGTCCCAATCGACGAACGGGCTGGGAACACCACAGCGGGGGAAGGTGCGGGTGAAGATCTCGGTGCGGACCGTGTGCAGGCCGGTGTCGCGGCGATCGAGGAAGGGTGAGTTGGCAGAGGCGGCGAGCAGCAGCGGCAGCAGCTCGCGCATCCAGTCGCAAACCGCGATTGCCCGGTCGGCGCCGCGCACGCCCATGTGGACGTGCAGGCTCCAGGTGTTGTTGCGCTGCGCGACCCAGCCAAGTTCGTGCCGCAGGCGGTTGTAGTGGGGCGTGTCGATGATCCGCTGGTCGAGGTAGTTCGCCCAGGGGTGCGTTCCCGTTGCCGCCAAGCCGAGGCCCATGCCGTCGGCGAGGCCGAAGAGGCGAGTGCGCCGCTCACGCTGCGCCTCCATCGCCGCCGCGAAGGTCTCGGACCGTCCGGAGCGGATCTCGATCTCGGAGGCGATCAGCTCGCCGGCGGCCGACTCCGCCAGCACCTCGTCCTTCTGACAGGCGGCGTAAAGGTCCTCGAAGCGGTGCTCCAGCTCCAGCGTGGCTGGATCGAGGATCGCGAACTCCTCCTCGAGCCCGATCGTGAAGTCGGTGGATGACTCGAATCGCTCCCGAGCCCGGTCGAGGTCCATGGACAAGGGCCCAGCGTCCTTCTAGGTCAGATAGAAGTAGAGCGCGTAGAGCAGGTCGACGGCCGGGCTGGAGGTATGCACCGTCACCTCTGGCGGCACCTGCAGCAGCTGCTCGGAGTAGTTGAAGATGATCTTCACCCCGGCCTCGACCAGGCGATCGGCGACGGCCTGCGCCGAAGCGGCCGGGACGGCGAGGACGCCGACGACGATCTCCTGCTCGGAGACGACCGCCTCGAGCTCGCCGAAGTCGCGCACCTGCAGGCTGCCGACCTCGCTGCCGACGACCTCGGGGTCGATGTCGAACATGGCGACGACCTCGAAACCGTGGTCGGCGAAGATGTCGGAGCTGGCGATCGCCTGCCCGAGGTTGCCGGCGCCGAACAGAGCGATGTTGTGCTGACCGGAGGTCTGGAGGATCTTGCGGATCTCGGCGACGAGCGAGTCGACCCCGTAGCCGACGCCGCGCTTGCCGAACTTCCCGAAGCCGGAGAGGTCGCGGCGGATCTGCGTCGGGTTGATGTGGGTGTACTCGGAGAGCTCCTGGGAGGAGATCGTCTCCCGCCCCATCTTCCGGGCCTGGATCAGCACCTGCAGGAAGCGGGCGAGCCGGGCCGCGACGCCGAGCGAAAGCCGGTCGGAGCCGTGCCCGTTGCGAGCCGAGCCCGCGGCAGGCGGATCTGTTGTGCGCCGCGCGCTCACCCGGGAAAGGTATCGAGCCGGGACCTGACGGCGTCGGCGTCGAGGATCAGCTCGCTGACGCGGACGCCGTTGACCTCGACCACCGGGATCAGCTCGAGCATCCGCCGATGCAGCTCCGGATCGCTCTCGATGTCGACCTCGCGAAGCTCGAAACCGGCGCCGGCGGCGCGCATCTCCTCGAGCCGCACCCGGGCTTCGAAGCAGAGGTGACAGCCGGCCCGGCCGTACAGCGTGACGACGTCGCCGGCACTCAAGGATCAGCGCGCAGCCGCGTCGAGGTCGAGGTAGCCGGGGTAGGCGATCGGCTCGGCGAACCGGGCGGCGGAACCGATCATCGCCGCGTTGTCGGTGCAGAGCTCGAGCGGCAGCAGCTTCAGGCGCAAGCCGCGCTCCCGGCACAGCGCCGCGACGCGCTCGCGGAGCAGCGTGTTCGCGGCGACGCC
>JBEVMR010000118.1:0-36875 GCA_040508545.1 Solirubrobacterales bacterium | reverse complement strand
CCGAGGGGTTGACCGTCATCCCCTCCGGCAGGGCCACGACCGCCTTCTTGATGTCGGACTGGGCCAGGCCGGTCGGGTTGGTCAGGCCTTCGTCGTTGAAGTCGACCCTGAAGTCGAGGCCCGAGCCGGTCTCGGCCTGGGAGGTCGTCGCCTTTGAGGCGATCGTCGGGCTGAAGCCGAGCTTCGAGCAGCCGGCCATACCCGGCGCCTGGAAGCTGCCCTTGTCTGGGGCGGCGTTCGGCTCCTGCCAGGAGACTGCTTCATAGCTCGAGGTCAACGGCCCGGTGCAAGAGCGCGGCAGGGTGAGGAAGGCCTCTTCTTCGGCGCCGGTATCGCAGATGCCTTGAGAGGCCAGTTCGCCAAAGCCATCGACATAGCCGACGTCCAGGCATTTGCCCCGGTAGGGATCGTGGGCGTGATCGGCCGGAATCCCCCATAGCTGCGTCTCAGAACCGTAGAACCTGATCACCTGGGGGATGTTCAGCAGGCCCGCTTCGATGTTGTTGGGGGCCTCGCCGTTCACCCCGATCTCCACCGTGATCGGGATCTGGGCGGCATAGAAGCCGATCTTGGCCGCCACCCCCGGCGGCGGGACGAGGTTGTAGACGGGGGCGAGGAAGGCTTCCGGGTCGGCGAAGTTGATCCTGAGCCAGGTTGCCCCCACGGCCGTGGCGTTGGAGCAGGCGGGGTAGGCGTTCACGAAGGTGAGGAAGTCGGCGGTGGTGCACTGCCCCACCGCGGTGGGGGCGCCGGTGAACCCGGGTGGGAGCACGAAGCGCAGCGCTTTGACGTCGCCCGTTGGGACCTCTTCGCCGGACCCTGCCTCGATCTCGGTCTTGACGTCGAAGGCGACGCTCTGCGCGAAGGGGTGGGAGCCCGCCTGGGTGGCGGGGGAGCCGTCCTCGTTGGTGAAGGTGAGCTCGAAGCCTTCAAAGCCGAACTCGGCCCGGGCTGCCGGCGCGATCGCAAGCGCCACCAGGAACACGGTCGTGAGAGTCAAGGTGAGGCGCTTCATCGGCTCGCCCTCCGGTTGGCGTTGGCTCGCTTGCGCTTGGCCGCCTTCCTGGTCGCCTTGCGCTTGGCCACGCAGCGGCCCTTGCGGCGGGCCTTGCCCTTGGCGCATCGTTTTCTGACATTGGCCTTGGCCTTGGGGTCCCCAGCCCCCCTGAAGGAAGCCGAGGCGGGGGTCGGGTCAGTGGGAGGAGGCGGCGCGAACTGGCAGGCTTCTCCCTGGCAGGGGCCCGGTGGCTCCGGCGGGGCTGGCAGGCCGCCGTTTGCCCTCGCGTCATAGACGTCGATCAGGCCCGGGTCCTGGGGCAGGAGGCTGGCGCTGGTGGCGAAGAAGACGTCGTCGCCGTTGGCGCTCGTGTCGAGTAGCTCCGAGTCCTCGGGGCTCTGGCCCGAGGAGATCAGGCTGAGGCAGCCGCCCGCACTCGGCACGTAGAGCTCTGCGCCTTTCTCGTCGCACTCTCCCTGCCCCGAGGCCGCTTCCCACTTGTAGACGTCGCCCTTGCCGTTGGTGTCGCGCAGGAGCAGCGCGTCAAAGCTGTTGAAGAAGAGGCGCTGGCCGTCGGGGGAGAGCACGCGGGGGGAGTGCAGCGTGCTCGCCGCCCCCGGCAGCCAGCCCGCCCTCGCCTGCCCGGTGCTGAGGTTCTGGCCGCTCGCCGCCACCACCTTCCCGCGGGGCCGTGCCCCGCTCGGGTTGCAGGAGATGCACGTCAGCTCCGCCAGCTCCGCCTCGTAGCGGAAGACCTGCAGGTCTGCCTTGCCGCTCTCCAGGTCGACGTTGTCTTGGCCGGTGAGGCCCTTGGCTGAGGTGAAGACCAGCACCCCGCCGTCTGCCGTCGCCCTGGTGGTGCGGTAGATCGGCGCGGGGTCGGCGACAGAGAGGCCGTCGCTGGCAATGCCAGTGCCGGGAATCAAGCGGTTCACGTCGTCCTCCGCGAGCGTCGCGACGAAGGTCTTCGTCCCTTCCTGCTCGAGGTAGAGATTCGGCTCGCCCGCGATCGCACCGCCGCCGAGCGCTTCCCCGGAGAGGAAGTAGACGCGCGAGAGGTCCTCACTCGATGCCGCCACGCCCCGGGTCTCGCCCGCGACCAGGGTCGAGCTCCCCGCTTCCGCGTCGAAGAGGTAGAGGTCGCCCGCCAGCGCCCCTTTGCTCACCTCGAACAGGGCCCTTGCCCCGTCGGCACTGGCGCCGAGGAAGCGTGCGGGCTGGCTCGTTTTCGTCTCGGAGACTTTCACCGTGCAGGCTTTCTCGGGCTCGGTGCACGCGCCGGCGCTGATCGCGCTCTGCTCCTCGCCCGGGTTGAGGCGCAGGTAGACCCTGCCCGGGCCCACGTCCTGATCGGCGGAGGGGGTCAAATCGGTCCAGTAGGCCCTGGTGCCGTCGGCGGAGAGCGCGTGGGCCACGCTGGCTTTCCGTTCCATTCCCGCCTCGCTTGAATCCCCCGCTGCCCCGCCCGCGCTCGCTCCCCCTCCGCTCGTTCCCGCCGAGCAGTCGGCCGAGTTCGGCGCCCCGCTCGGCAAGATGCAGAGCAGGCGCAGGCTTCCGCCGCTCGCGTAGTAGGCCTGCCAGTCGCCGTCCACCGCGTCGTCGGTCAGCTTGGACTCGGCCGCAAGGATCGCCTCTTTGCCGTCTGCCGAGAGCCCCTGCAGGACCGGATAGAAGTCCCTGTCACCGTTCAGATCGACCTGAATCAGCGATTCGGCGCTTTCGGCGCCGCAGAGATCGCGCCGGTAGATCGCCGGCTGCCTGGAGGGGGTGCCGGGCGCCAGCGCCGGATCGGCCGCGACCATCAGCCAGCTCTTGCAGAGGTCGGATGAGAAGGCCTTGTAGTGGTTCTCCAGGGAGTGGGGACTCAGGTAGGAGGTCTCGGCCACGTTGATCGTCTCGCTCGACCAGCCGACGCCGTCCTTGCGGCTGGCGATGTACTGGTTGGTGTAGGGGGCGGCTTCGAGGTCGCCGAAGCCGCGGTAGGAGGAGTAGGTGAAGCGGCCGCCGGCGCTCGCGCTCTGGTTGTGGGCGGTGGGGTTGCTGGGGACATCGAGCAGGGCTTTGATGTCACCGTTGTTTTTGTCTACCGGGCTGACCATCTCATAGGCCCGGCAGTCGGGCAGGGGAGCCGAGAAGCCGATGCGGAATTGCTGGTTTGGGCAATCGACCTTGGCCGGTGCTGAGGCGGGGTAGGTGGTGAAGGTGCTTTCCTCGCCGTCGGTGCCGACCTCGCCGCCGATCCCGCGCACCGGCCCGCCGCCGGAGCTCTCGGCGACGAAGCGGTAGTGGTAGGTCGTGCCGGGGTCCAGCCCATCGAGGAGGATTGGGGCGCTTTGCACAGGAGCAGCAATTACTTTCGAGGTGAGTAGCGCTCCCGGCGGCAGGGGCTTTTCGGCTTCGCAGCCCCCTTCAGAGCATTTGCCGGTTCCGTACTGCACGTAGTAGCGAGTGTCCGCCCAGAAGTGGGGGTTGATCTCGACCCCCAATAGGGCGCTCGTGCGGTCTACCGAGGCGGCGAACTGGCCCACTATGGTTGGCGGCACCTGCGGCGCCCCTTCGAAGGTCACCGGGGCCGGGCCGAAGACGCGGATGAAGCTGTCTACGCCTGATTGGGCGTAGGCCACGTAGAGGTCGCCGATTGCGTTGGTGGCCAGGCCCGCCACGCCGATGGGCGCTTCGCAGCAACTCGGCGGCACAAGCGCTTTTCCTGCGGAGTCGAACTGCAGGACCCGGTTGCCATCCTCAAGGAAGACGTTGCCGGCGGAGTCGGTGGCGACGGCCCCCTGTCCTTTCCCCGTGCCTTTGAGCTGGCCGATCTCGGCGCCGGTGGCAAGGTCCAGGATGCGCACGTGTTCGTCGGTGGCACCTAGAGGGCCCACCGTGGCGTAGAAGTCGCCGCTGCCGGGCGCGATCGCCAAATAGCTGACGGTCGTGCCCGGAACGGGAACCTCTGCCTCGTATTCGCCTTCCAGGTTGAAGCGCTGGATCCGTTCGACGTCGCCGACGAAGAGTTTGCTGCCGGAGCCCAGGACGATGCTACTTGCGCCGCTGGCGCCGAACTGGCCTTTGCCGCTGCCAGCTACGCCGATGCCGCATTCGTCGCCCGAGAAGGCGGTGCAGAGGTTTTCTTCGGCTTCGGTGACGGTTACCGGTTCGGCGTTGGCTTCCTGTTCCTCGCGAAGCCCGACCGCGGTCTTGTTGACTTCGCCGCCGAACGTCAAGAGGAAGCGGCCGGCGGCGTCGAACTTCTGCACCCTGCCGTTCCCCCCGCTGGATAGTTCCCGCACGTAGACGTTGCCGGCGGCGTCCACCGCCACGCCTGCCACGTTGGCGAACTGCCCCACCCCGGGGCCGCTGAGTCCCGCTTGGCAGCCCGATTCAACGGTGCACGACTCGAGCCCGCCCGTCGCCGCGTGGCCCTCGGCGCGGATCCTCGCTTCGAGGACCTCCGACGGCACTCCCCCGTCGAGCGGCGTGGCGCCGTTGGTGGCCGTGAGGTCGGCGACGTTGGTGGCGGCCAGGGAGCCCTTGAAGGCGACCACGTAGATCGCGGGGGTTTTGCCGTCCGGGGTGCCGGGGACCGCTTGCACGCTTACTTCCCCGCCGGCGCCGCCGATCGAGGGCAGGGCGTTGAGGGCGGCTTGCACCGCGGAGCCCGGGGCGTCGAAGGCGAGGTCGGTGGTGGTGGAAGCGCCGAAGGTGAGTTTGAACTGGCCGCTTGCCGCCCTGACTCGCACTTCCTGCTGCTCGTTGACCGCCCCAGGGGCGACGTCCCAACCGAAGGCCTTGACGAAGTTGCCCCAAGGGGTGAACTCGCTGACGCGGTTGTTGCTTGCATCGGCATCGGCGACAAAGACGTGGCCGGTAACGGGGTCGGTGGCGATCCCGTGGGGAAGATTCAACTGTCCGGCGCCGGAACCGAGGCTCCCAATGCGGGTCAGCTCTTCCTCGTCGCTGATGGCGGCGGCCCTGGGGGCTGCAGTCGCAACGAAGAGCGCGAGCGCGACGAGAACGGCAAAGGCGGTAAGGAGTTGCGACCGCCGGCTGCTCGAGTGAATTCCGTCAAAGGCGCTCTGCGAAGAATCTGAGTAGGTCATCGGTGTGTGGTTCTCCTGGCCGTACCCGGACGGCCAAAGCCGTCCGGGTGTGGGTGTGTGTTGGAGCGTTTGAGCGTGGTTACTATTCTTCTGCCGTTACAGCCCAGGTGCCAAAGGCAAAGGCTTCTTCGGCGATCGGAACGGCGGTGACCAAGGCGCCCACAGTCGAGGCGCCGGGTGCTGCAGCGTCCGCCTTGCGGATCGAATTGCTGGCGATGACCACTGACTGGGCTTCGCCGGCATATACGCAGAGATGACCGGGTGCAGCTTCGGGAGCTGCAACGGATCCTGGGCATTCGGTGGTCGGCGCTCCTGCCGGGGCAACGTAGTGAACGTTCGATGCGTCAAGGGCGCTTTCGAGAGGGATGCTGAAAGAGATCGACGATCGCATGACGAATGGGAGCATTTCGGGCTCCGTATCGAATGCCCAGGTGCCGGTCTCGGTCTCGCCACCGGGAAGGGTTCCGCCAACACTCCAGGGATCACCCGGGGCGCCTTTGTCACCTTTCGCGCCTTTTTCACCTTTTTCACCTTTTTCGCCGGTGTCGCCTTTATCGCCCTTGTCACCCTTGGCGCCGGCGGGGCCCGCTGGGCCCTGCGCTCCTGCTGGACCGGCCGGGCCAGCGGGGCCGGTGTCCCCTTTCGGGCCCTTGGGGCCGCGTGGGCCCTTCTTGGCCTTGGCCGAGCTGGTGGCATTGCCGCCTTCAGAGCTCGTTGCGGCGTAGGCGCCGCCAAACATCGCGAAGACGAGGGCGATCACCGAGATCACGCCCGGGATGCCGAAGCGGTTGCGTAGTGGCGAGAGCATTCGAATCTCTTCTCCTTGTCCCTGAGCCCCTCTGCCTGCCGCTTCCCATGCGGCTCCCTGTGGCGGACTCGGTTATTGGTCCCTGTTGCGTCGCCTGGCTCGCAAACAAGCCCGTTCCTTGGACTAACACTCGCGTTCCCAAACGACCTTGCCCAGGATAAACATACGAGTATGGAATTGTCAAGGTACGAGAGTGGTATATACCCGCCGGGGGGCTAGGATCGAGGGGTGATGGAGGGGCCCTCGTGACCGATCTCAGCGAGCGTGAGACCGACGTTCTGCGCTTGATCGCCCTCGGTCACACCAACGCGGAGATCGCCGAGAAGCTCTTCATCAGCGTGCGCACGGTGGAGACTCACCGCGCCCACATCCAGCAGAAGCTCGGCGTCAGCAGCCGCGCGGAGCTCGTCCAGTGCGCGCTCACACGCGGCCTCGTCAAGACCTGAGTGCAGCGGCCCGATCGCTTGGAGTACGACGCGGTACCCAGGTCGGACGCAATTGGATCGGGCCAGTCGTCTAAGGTGTCGCGATCTTTTTGGCTCGGGGAACAGCCACTGTGCTCGTGCTGGCTGCTGCGCTGGTGCTCACTCTCTTCTCCGCCTCTGCGACCCCGCAGGGCCAGGTGGTCGTGCACGGAGCCGCCTCCGGCTCGCACCTGCGGCTGAGCATGGAGGGCTCGCGACTGGTGGTGCGCGGCAAGATGGCCCACGCCCAGCCGACCGGCTGTCGCTTCGAGCGCTACCGGATGGTCGCCGTCTGCCCGCTGCGCCACGCCGGCCGCATCGAGGTCGACATGGGGCCCTCGGGTGACTTCGTCAGGGTCAAGGACCCCCTCCCCCGCCCCCTCACCGTCTACCTGGGCGACGGCTCGGACAAATTCATCGGCAACGACGAGCGCGACACCTGCTACTCGGAGGGAGCGCGGCGCAACCGCTGCGTCGGCGGCGGGGGCGACGACGTCTGCATCACCGGGCAGGACAACAGCGACTGCGTCGGCGGCCCCGGCAACGACTACTGCAAGCACGGCGCCGGCAGCGACGGCTGCTGGGGCGGCCCCGGGCGCGACGTCTGCATCATGGGCGCGGGGCAGGACGGCTGCCACGGCGAAGGAGGCAGGGACTGGCTCTTCGGCGGCCCCAACCCCGACAAGCTCTACGGCGGGCGCGACCGCGACCACTGCGACGGCGGTCCCGGCTGGGGTTACTCGCTGCGCTGCGAGACCGGCCCCCAGCGCTGACCCCTACTCAGGCGGCGGCGTTCCACTCCTCGGACTTCGACACTATGCGCTTGATCTCGGTGCGCATGTAGTCGACGATCTGCGCGCAGGCGTCCATGTCGACCGGCCCGCCCTGCTCTTTCGGCAGTTTCTCGTAGGCGCTGCCGATCACGAATAGGTTCTCGTCGTTGTACTCGTTCGCGGGCGCGGTGTAGTTGAAGCTCCCGGCAACCGCCGTGTGGCTGTCGACCGTCATCAGCTTGTGGTGCAGTTTGCGAAACCCCGGCATTTTCTCCTCGCTGGGGAGGTGAAGGCTGATGTGCTCGTGGTCGAGCCATGCGGGCGCGGCGCGCGGCGCCGCCCACGACGGCCTTGCCTGGGTGGGGTCGAGTGCCCCGACGATCTCGCGCCCGGCGTTGGCCGTCATCAGCAGGGCGTCGTCGATCCCCGACGAGCCGGCGAAGGTGAAGATCGCGAATTCGATCTCCTTCTCCGCCTTCAGCACCTGCTTGATCACCTCCTGCTCGGGCACGTCATCGGGTGCGAACAGAACCTTGACCGGGACGCCGTTGAGGTTGTAGGCGCGCGGGATCGAGCCGAGCCCGTCGCGCCCGAAGTTGCCCCTTTTGATCTCGTCGAACTCGCCCTGGTACGCGTCGCAGATGTTGTCGTCGTGGAAGACGAACACGTGGTTCAGGTTTCTGTGGCAGTCCGTCTTGGTGAAGTTCGTCGACCCCGTCAGGAGAGCCTGATTCCTTTTTTTCGGTTTTTCGCCTTTTTTCAGCGTGACGGGGCGGTTGTCGCGCAGGATGAACTTCTGGTGGAAGATCTTCGGGTTGAAGTCGGCCTTGACGTCGACGTTCGACTGCAGCAGGGCCGAGACGATGCGCCTGTTCTCGGCGAGGCCGCCGCTGGCAGCTGTCCATTGCCATCTGCGAACCGCATCCTCGAGGCTCTCCCCCGGCTCCGGCATCGGTCTGTCTTTGTCGTCGTCGTCGGGCAGGCGTTCCTCGCAGAGGTAGTCCTGCTCGAGCACGATCCTCACCCTGACCCCACGCCAGCGGGCGTCGAGGATCGCCTGGGCGATCGGCTCGGAATCGATCTCCTGGACGGCGATGTCGAGCGAGCTGTTGGCGCCGCCGATGAAGTCGACTATCGCCTGCTCGAGGTCGTCGGGCCCACCGAGGTCGTCGGGACCCACGTACGCCTCGATCTTTCCTCCCGCGAACTCTGGCATTCCGAGATGAGCACTCTACTGATCCTGAATGAATTCGGGGATTGGATTCGTATAGTCCGGTGCCATGACGGAGGCGGCCTACGACCGGATCGGGCTCGGCTACAGCGCTGTTCGCCAACCGGAGCCGGGGATCGCAGCCCGCCTAGAAGCGGCCCTGGGCGATGCGGAGACCGTGCTCAACGTCGGTGCCGGCACCGGCTCGTATGAGCCGGCCGGCCGCGAGGTGACGGCGGTCGAGCCTTCGCGGGAGATGATCGCGCAGCGCCCGCCAGGATCGGCCCCGGTCATCCAGGGCGTCGCCGAGGAGCTGCCCTTCGAGGACGGAAGATTCGACGCCGCGATGGCGATCATCACCGTCCATCACTGGAACGACCTCGCCAAGGGGCTCGCGGAGATGGTCCGGGTCGTGCGCCGGCGCGTCGTAGTCCTCAGCTTCGACCCGGCGGGGGTGGATGAGCTGTGGTTGCGCGACTACTTTCCCAGCGCGATCGAGTACCACGGCGAGATGATGCCGCCCATCGCAGAGCTGACCGCGGCCCTGCCCAACTCCTCGGTTGAGGTGGTGCCGGTGCCGAGCAACTGCGCCGACGGCTTCTTCATCGGCATCTGGGACCGGCCGGAGATGCACCTGGACTCCGACGTCCGCCGCGGCAGCTCGTGCTGGCACCTGATGCCCCAGGACGAGATCGAGCGGGGCCTGGCAAGGCTGAGCGCCGACCTCGAGAGCGGCCGCTGGGACGAGCGCAACGGCCGGCTCCGCGAGCTGCCCGAGCTCGACGTCGGCCTGCGTTTGGTGACCGCCGAGCTTGCCTGAGAGAGCGGAAGGGACGCCGGGCTCAGAAGATGGCGTAGTCGCGGACTACTGGCGGCAAGGTTCGAGTCTCGTAGAGCAGCGCGAGCAATCCGGCCTCTAGTTCCATGCCTATCCGCGATACGTCGGAAAAGGCAGCTGACTCGCCAGCGTTCCCGCGAGTCACACCTTGCAGGTCGTGACGAAAGTCCGTCTCGTTCATTCGCCCGACGAAGTCGTCATAGGCGCCTAGCGTTCGAGCGCCCTCGTCGTTCGCCTCGTTTTTCAAGAAGGACTGAGCGATCCGATCAGTGGGGGGCGTTCCAAGCTGCTCCTCCAGAAAGGCCCGCATCGGCGCCAGGTCGAACCGAGCGCATTCGAGCACCGGCAGGAGACCGCCAGCGAACAAGACCTTCCGAGACGTACGCAGCTTCCCGTTCCGCAGGCCCCACTTTTCCGGTCCTTCTCGCTCCTTGCCGGCAAAGTCGACGCAAATGGTGCGCCAGTAGCGAACGACGTCGTTCAGCAAGAAGCGCGGTGGTCGATATGCCTTGACCGACTCGTCCAGGTAGCGGCTCAGGACTTCCTCGCGCACGGTGCCGTAGACGTCATCCCCGGTAACCGCAACCGACTCCAACAGGAAGAGCATTCGCCGCGTCAGGTTCTTGTTGTCGTCGCGATCCAGTCCAATGTCATGGACGAGCCTCTCGCTGAAGACCGGAGCTGCAAAAGGCCCTTCGTCGCTCGGGGCGTGATCGAGCACACCGCTCACCGCGTCGACCGTGGGTTCCACCTCCATGCCGGCACCGCCATGGACAAGGACCATGAAGTCGTCGTCGCTGCCGGCCGTTACCTCTGCCCTCCCCCAGGAGCCCATCAGAACGATGGAGGCCTCGGGGCTGTGCCGAAGGGACTCGAGAGACGCGCGCTTCTCAACAAGGCCAGCGGCGGTTCGCTCGCGCGCCGCGAACAAATGAGGAAAATCGCGGCCGGTCGCCTCGGCCAGGCTTCTCAGCGGACTACCTTCGCTGGACTCCATGGCGCCAGGTCACACGGTGCTTGGTGGGGCCTCGAGGATCCAAGGAACATCGAGGCAACGCCTCAGTACCGGCTGAAAGAGGTCCTCATCCTCGGCGGTAAGCGAGACGTGATGCAGTTCCTCGGAGAGCGAGCTGAGATGGACGTGTCGTAGGCGTTCTCCGAAGCAATCGAGAAGATCGCTTGCCAGCGACATGCTGCGATCTACCGACCAGGCGTGGGCGACGTCAAAGCAAAAGCCCGCTTCCGGCAGTTCCGCAAAAGCCCGTTCGAGCTCCTCACAAGTCCGCCCCTCGGCCTTGCGAGCATCCATGTTCTCGAGCAGGAGCTTGTGCCCCAGCGGCCGATACAGACCAAGATCTTCCATCGTGTCGGGGTGCATCACGACTGCGTGGGCACAGCTCGCCAACTGGCCAAGGGCAAAAACGAGCTGCTCCTCGTCCATCTGGCGACCCTTCGAAGGACCATGGATGCTGATGTAGCGGAAAGGCAAGCTTGGAGCCTCGCGCAGGTACTTGGCAAGAGACGGCAGCTCTCCCTCCGAGAGAGCCGAGAGCTCTATCGCGGAGGAAGAAACGCCCCAGGCCTCAGCTACCTGCGCCTCCCAATCTCCACGGAGCTTCTGCATGTACCCAGTCGATGCGCCGACCGGATGATGGCGCCCAACGATGGACTCAGCGTGATCGATCTTCGTTGCAAGTCCCATCGCTACGACGCTACCAATAGACGCCGACAAGCTGGCGCTTCTAGATCAGCCCAAGCCATCCAGAAGCGCTCTTCGCAGACTCAGACTAAGCGGAGGGGGTGGGATTCGAACCCACGAGCGCCTTGCGACGCCAACAGTTTTCGAGACTGCCCCGTTCAACCACTCCGGCACCCCTCCGGGGCACTGCAGAGCCAAATCCTATCGACGGACTTTCGTTAGGGAACGGATTAGGGAACGAGACGGAGTTGAAATCCTAAGAAAGGACTAGCTCGACCCTTGTTTGAATCCGCGGATCGCGCAACCTGGAGAGCGTGAAACGATCCCGCACGAACCATGACGGCAAACAGGGGAACCAACGCAACGGGAAGGTCGCGGGCCGAAAGTCCGATAGCGCCACCCAAGCCGAAGAGCTTCCTCGCGCTCCTCTCGAAGCCCGACCGGGACCTGCTCCTCGAAATCGGAAGGCCGTGCCACTTCAAGGCCGGCGAGTACCTGATGCGCCAGGAAGAGCCGGGTGACCCAGTGCTCCTCTTGCACAGGGGTCACGTCAAGGCGACCTTCGTCGAGCCCCAGGGAAAGGAGATCGTGCTCGGCTTCCATGGTCCCGGCGACGTGCTGGGTGAGCTCTCCTTCGTCCGCGCCGAGCCTCGCTCGAGCAACGTAGTTGCAATCGAACCCATCGAGGCCCAAGCGCTGGCTGCTGCTGACTTCCGTGCCTTTCTGGGACAAAGGCCAGGTGCAGCACTGGCTCTCTTCGACGCGATCGGCCGGCGCTTTCGCGACGCCAACCGCACCCAGGTCCAGTTCGGAGCTTCGGACACGATTGGGCGTATCGCGGCTCGCTTGGTCGAGCTCTGCGAACGTCACGGCCATCCCAGCCAGGAGGGAATCGAGATTCGACTGCCCGTCACTCAGCAGGATCTCGGCGGCTGGACCGGGGCCTCACGCGCGGGTGTGGCATCGGCGCTGAGGACGATGCGGGGCCTCGCCTGGGTCAAGACCGAACGTAGGCGGATCACGGTCCTCGACCTTGACAGCCTCATTGCTCGTGCCGATCTGATCCCAAGCCAGCGCACCTGATTCCGCGCCTCAGGCTAAAGCTGGGCATTGGCAATGTCCAGAAATGGGTGGTGCGGACAGCAGTCGGGCATTTAGCGTCGCTGCCGAAGCCCATGACTGCCAATCGCTCCATCGCCGACCTGCCCGGGCCGCGGGGGCTCCCCCTACTGGGAAGCGCCCACAAGCTAGTGCCGGTCTCCCGCAGCCACCTCACCTTCGAGAGGTGGGGTCGGGAACACGGGCCTATCTACCGCGTGACCGCCGGCCCCAGGCTGGTGGTCGTAATCGACGACGAGGACGCGATCAACGCGATCCTGCGCGATCGACCCGGAGGGTTCAGGCGGTGGAGCGACGTGCAGCGGGTCATTCAGGAGATCAATGAAGCGGTACCCCAGATGAAGGGCACCCCGCCGGCTGTCTTCGCCGCCGAGGGCGATGAGTGGAAAAGGCAGCGGCGGCTGGTCGTTACCGCGCTGAACAAGGACCATTTGCATCGCTACTTCGACATAGTGCGCACAGCGACCAGGAGGCTCCACAAGCGCCTCCGGACGGAGGCGAACGCCTCAGGAGCCGTGATGATCTCCGACGCGTTGACCGCCTATACCGTCGACGTCACCACGGCGCTGGCTTTCGGCCACGACCTGAACACGCTCGAGCATGGCGACGGCGAGCTGCAGCGCCACATTCAGCGAATGATGACGATGGCCGGCCATCGCATCACCGCCACCTTCCCCTACTGGCGCTGGTTCAAGCTGCCGGCTGACCGTGCCCTCGATCGCTCGATGGTCGAGGTCTACAAGGCAACCGAAGGCTTCATCCAGAGGGCGCAAGCGCGGATGGCTGCGCGACCTGAGCTCTACGAGGAACCTGAGAACCTGATTGAGGGATTGCTCTCAGCGCAAAAGGACGATCCCAGCTTCACCGACCAAGAGATCGCCGGCAACTTGATAACCGTTCTGCTTGCCGGCGAGGACACCACCGCCCACACCCTTGGCTGGACGATCTGGCTGCTGGGATCGAGGCCGGACCTCCAGGAGCGCCTATGCGATGAGGCGGGGGTGGCCTTCGGTCGCAATCCCATTCCAGCCGAGTATGCGGCGACCGAGCAGCTGCCTTATGCCGAGGCGGTGCTGCGCGAGTCGATGCGCCTGAAGAGCGTCGCACCCACGGCAGCAGTGGAACCAAACGAGGACAAGAGGATTTGCGGAACCGATATCCCCGCCGGGACGCAGCTGCTCCTGCTGATGCGCCAAGCCACCCGCGACGCTGCTGGGCGCAGCGACGACTTCTATCCAGACCGCTGGCTCGAGGACAGCGAAGAGACGCGCGCACCGAAATCGCTCAGCTTCGGCGCCGGCCCACGCTTCTGCCCGGGCCGCAACCTGGCCTTCCTCGAGGCGAAGGCCGCGTTGGGAATGCTCAGCCGGAGCTTCGAGATCGAGATCGATGAATCCGCAAAGCCGGTGCGAGAGGCCTTCGGCTTCACCATGGTTCCGCGCGGTCTGCGGGTACGGCTTCGCGAGCGGTCCAGTCAATCGGCAGCAGTCTCCGCCGAGACGATCCCGTAGCGCGCCGCTACCGTCCCGCAAATATTTTCTCCAGGCGCGAGGCGGCGAAGACGTCGCCTTCGACGACGCAGCGACCGTCGACCATGGCCGAAAGCGGATCCTCCACCCCAGCCATCACTCGCACCCAATCCGCCAGCCCGAAGTGCATCGTCACCGCTGGATCGAGCGGCGCCGGCTCAATCAGGCGGGCGCGGCCTATCTTCGCGTCGACCTCGATTGCCCATCGCCAGGGAGTGTCTGGTGGCGCCTCGATTACGAAGGTCTCGAGCTCGAATGCGATCGCCCCCTCGAAGCCCGCCGCCTGCGCCGGTTGAAACCCGCGCGCCATCCTCCGCAACAGAGCCCGCTGACGGCGCGGACTGGCAAACCGTCGCTCGAGCTCCGCGTCGTCGAGGTCGCGAACCATCGCCGCCAAAGCTCGCCGCCCGCCGCGCGCCGCCAGAGCGCGAATCGGCTTCGATCGCGCGCGGGAGCGCTGCCGACTCGATGGCACGCTTCCCTCGAACTCCGCCCGCGCCTCGGCGGCCTGTCGGGACGCCCAGCCGACCTCGGCTCGGGCGGCAATTGCCTCCGCCGCACCGAGAACCTCGAGGGCCTCGTTCTCATCACCACCCCGATGGAGAGCGCGGGCGAGATCGACCCGAATCCAGGCCTGGGCCCAGACTAGATCGAGATCGTCCGCCCTGACGACCGCCTCGCGCAACTCCTCGATTGCCTCTTCGACATTCCCGGCAAGCAGATCGAGGCGGCCGATGTATGCCTCGGTTACCTGCCCCATGCTGACCGCAGGGGTGACCGGGATCAGCAGCCCGCGCATGGGCTCTAACAATGAACGCAACCGCGCCCCGGCCTCAAGATCCCCGACGGCGATCGCAGCCTCGGCCAGAAAGCAGACTGCCGCGGGTAGATGTCCGTCGGGACGTCGCACCCGATCGAAGTCGTCTTCGATCGCCATGCGCAGTCCCCGGCGCGCGGTCTCGAGCTGTCCGTCAAGCGCCTGCATCCCCACAACGGCGGCCGCAATTAGGCCGCGCTGCATACCGGCGTCGAGCGCTTCGAAGGCACGCCGGGGCATCTCCGTCTCGCCCCGGAAAAACCAGCAGTTCCAGGTTACGAAGGCCAGTTCACCGAGGATTTGGAGATCTGGGCGCATGTGACGGGCCACGGCCCCGGCGCTACGCGAGAGCGCTTCCGCCTCCTCGGAGCTACCCCGGTCGAATAGTCTCATCGCCCGGCTCAGTTCGACCTCCCAGGTAAAGCGAGGACTGCCCAGCCGTTCTGCGATCGCGGCGGCACGCTCGACTGCTCGCTCGCAATCCGCGATGCGGCCGAGTCCGTAGTGGACCCAAGTGGAATGCTGAACGACGCGGAAAAGGAGGTCTTCGCGACCGCATTCTTCGGCTGCCTCGAGCAGACCGAGCAGGGATTCCATGTCCTCGCCAATCCATCCGAAATCGAGTGGATTGGGGTGGCGAGCGAAAGTCGCCACGAGCGCCGTAAACGGACCGAGAATCCGTGCCTCGGCGTCGCCGACGCGCGCCGCCAATTCCTTCGCGCGACGAGCGAGGGACTCGACCGTCTCCGCCTCGTCGGTGTACATAAGGAGATAGGCGAGACGGAACGTAATCCGCAGGGCCAACCGCGGCTCTTCGTCGCTGAGTGCTTCCAGGGCCTCCGTGAGCAGCGCCACCGCCTCGTCGTCTCCGCCTGACTCCCAGCCAAAGCCGACGTCGCCCCCAGCGAAGCCGAGCGCCGCACGCGCGAGGGTCGCGCTGTCACCTATTGCTCGCGCCGCCTCGACCGCGCTGCGGAACGAGTCTCGGGCCCTGACCAGGTCGGCACTGAGCAGATCTTGCTCACCGAGCTCGAGCAGGATCGGCGCGCCGGAGGCGGGCTCGACCTCCGGCATTAGCGAGAGCATCTGGCGCAGGTGGGCAGCGGCCGCCTCGTGATCATGTTCCTCGGCAGCGCTTCTCGCCGCCGTGCGATGTGCCGCCAACGCGGGCTCAGGACCGACAAGATCGACAGCGAATCCATAGTGGCGCGCCAGCTCTGCGGGCTCGGCGTCGGGACTCCGCTCTAGCTCCCGAGCTAGCGCAAGGTGCAGCCTGGCGCGCGCCGCATCCCCAACACCGGAGATCAGCGCCTCGCGGATCAAGGCATGAGGGAAGCCAATGGTCGACTCGGCGGCGACCACCTCATCGACCAGCTGCTCCGAGAGCGCCTCCCCCACCGCCTCCACCGCCTCCTCAGAGTCGAGTCCTGCCGCTCTGGCAGCAAGCTCCACCGGTGCCGCCGGTCCGATTGCAGCAACCGCGACCAACAGCTGCTCGGTATTTGGGCTGAGCCGCGCCAAGCGCTCCTCGACCAGATCGGTGACGGCTTCGGGGGCTGGAGCCATATCGAGGACTTCACCGGCCCTCAGCGCGCCTCGCCCGTCAAGGTCGCGGACCAACTCCCCGGCAAAGAACGGGTTGCCGGAGGTACGCGCCTGCAGCTGATCCGCCAATTGCGGCGTGATCGACCTACCCACCTTCAGCCCCACCAGCGAAGCCAAGCCTGAGGTGTCCAGCCCGACGAGGCGCAGCTCCTCGAGGTCGCCGGTGCGGCGCAAATCAGAGAGCGCCTTTGAAACCGGGTGCCTGCGACTCAGGTCTCGGTCGCGGGCGGTCACCACCAGCACCAGCCGGACGGGCGGGCTCGCGAGTAGATGACTGAGTGCTTGGGCGGAGGCGGGGTCACACCAGTGGGCGTCGTCGAGGACGAGATGCAGCGGCGCCTCGTCCGCGGCGAGCGCCAGTACCGCGCCAATGCCGCGAAAGAGCCTGTAGCGAGCACCCTCGGCGGCGATTACTTCGTCAACGGCGCCTCGGTCGGCGAGTGTCGCGTGCTGACTCAACTCCGGCACCAGCCCGGCAAGCTCGGGGCCCGCCGCCTGCGCCAGCTCCACGCGCCACGCATCCTCGCCTGCGAGCGCTAACTCGCCGATCGCTCGCACCCAAGGCTCGAAGGCGATCGTCGCCTCCGGGGGACAGCGTGCCAGCACGACCACCGCCCCTGCAGTGTGGGCCTCAGCAGCAGCAGCGGCGGCATGGCGGGTCTTGCCGATCCCAGGCTCGCCCAGAATCAGCACCGCGCGGCTGCGATCACGGGGCGTGGTCGCCTCGCGCAAACGCTCGATCTCGCCATCACGCCCAATCAAGGGCTCGTCCACGTAGGCGGCGAGTGCCGGCGGCAGTCGAATGTCGTCGGCGCCGGGCGGCTGCGAAGCCCGACTGTCCGGATCATCCGCTGCCGGACCCTCCGGTGGCAGCTCTCCACCCCGTCCCTCCTCACTGATCCTCGTGGGCGCCAGCTCACGCCAGCGCAGCCTCGAAGCCGAGACCGGACTCGGTATTCCTTTCAGCATGTACTCCTTCGCCGGCTCGAGTTCGACGCCATCTCGTGACGCCACCAGCGCCTCCACCAAATCCTGGACGAGCACCTCGCCAGTCTCGGCCACCGAAGACAGCCGACTGGCGATCACGACCGGCATCCCGTGAAGATCATCTCCGTCGACAATCGGCTCCCCGGCCGCTACACCGACCCTTGCCGCGAGCCCGATTCCACCCTGCTCGATGTCCAATCGCTCGACCGCCGCCTGAATTGCCGCGGCCGACCGCAACGCCCCCAGAGCGCTCTCGAAGCTTGCCATCACACCGTCGCCGAGGGTCTTCACCACCCGCCCACCGGAACGCGCGACTGCATCGGTCACGTCCTGCACATGGGCACGGCGGACACTGTCCATCCGATCGTCCCCAAGGCTCGCCAACAGAGCGGTCGAATCGACCAAGTCGCTGAATAGGACAATCGCCACCCCAACCATTCCGCGGACATCTTTCCGCATGGCCCCATGGTGTGGTTTAGTCCTCGGATGTCGTGGCCGCACTGCTGCGGCTCGACAGATCCCCCGCATCCGCACTCCGGCAAGCACAATGCAGTCGAGTCGAGGCCCAAGCGGAGGGACCTCGCCTAGTTTTCGAGACTGCCCCGTTCAACCACTCCGGCACCCCTCCGGGGCACTAACAAGCCAAATCCTATCGGCGAACTTTCGCTAGGGAACGGATTAGGGAACGAAACCCGAACTGAAATCCCGAAGCGTCCGGCTGATGCTGCGAGGGCGGCCCGCCTACGCGCCTTGGACTTCGATCGCCTTGTGCTTGCCGGAGCGCGGGTGCCGTGGGATCTCGGCAACGCTCTCGACGAGGATCGGCGGCGCCTGCACGCCCCGCTCGGCCAGCGCCGCGCCGAGCCCCGTCTCGATCTCACCGCACGCCTGCCGCCCGTCCGCACCGGTGAGCACGGCCTCTACACGCAGCTCGCCGGCGCCGTAGACGATCTTGTACTCCGACAGCGCGGTGATCCCGGCCAGCGGGCTGCGCAGCGTCAGCGGGTGGACCTTGATCGTGCCACCGTCCCTGGCGGGCATCTCCAGCACGTCGTCGCTGCGGCCCTCGACCGTCTTCAGCAGGGGGAGGGGACGACCGCAGGGGCAGGAGTCGGGCGAGACGGCCACCAGGTCGTTCAGCTCGTAGCGGATCAGCGGCTGAGTGCGGTTGAAGAGGTTGGTGAGCAGGAGGCGGCTGCCCGGCTCGCCAGGGGGAACGGGCCGGTACTCATCATCGACGACCTCGAGCTGGACCTGATCCTCGAACACGTGCAGGCCGGCGTGGCGGTCGCATTCGGTCGCGATCAACCCCGTCTCGCTGGCGCCGTAGTAGTTGAAAGGGCTCCGACCCCAGGCGGCGACGATTCGCTCCCTCATCTCCGCGGTGAGCACCTCGCCGCTCGTCCCGACAACCCGCGGTGCGATCCGCAGCTCACCGGCGAGCTGCCGCTCGGCGAGCAGCGCGGCTATGGACGCATAGGTGTTGATGCCCTCGGGCCGAAAGGCGTTGAGCGGCTCGACCAGATCGCCGATCGGAGTACGGGCGTCGAGTCGCAGCACACGATGGAGGCCCACGTCAAGGCTCCGATTCCAACGACCACCCATATGAAGAGGGTTGTCCGCGGTGAGCGCCACCATGCGGCGGCGGCGCGGCAGCCGCGGAGCGAAGTCGAAGTAGCCGCTCCAGCATAGGGCCACACAGGCCACGGTTTCCGTCCACTCCGCCCGGCCGTAGACGAAGACTCCTCGGCGGCCGCTCGTGCCGCCGCTGGCCATCGCGCGATACTCGCCGAACAGCATCGGGTCGGTGCGCGAATCGGCGTCCTCCATCTTCGTCAAGTGTCGCTCGATGCCCGACAGAGTCAGGCGCCGATCCGTCACCAGCTCGTCGACGTTCTCAATCATGGTCGGCTTGTCGAGGACCGGCAGAGCACGCAGGTCGAGGTCCTCGCTCAGCTCGATCCCCGCGAAGCGCTCGCGGTAGTAGGGCGAGTTGGCGGCCGCGTACCGGACGATCTCCAGCAGGCGCCCTCGCTGGTGGGCGCGCAGCCGCTCGACGCTCCACTCCCAGTGGGACTCGAGTCTGCGTGACGCGCGAAGGGCGCGAGCCGTCTGCGGTAGGCGTCGCAGCCGCTCGATCATCTGCCGGCCTCCTTCTCCTCGCCCCCGCGCGCACCGCGGAGCAAGGCCAGATTCGCTTCCACGATCAGCTCCTCCGGCACCTCGGCAGGCGCGACCAGCCCCTCCAGCACCAGTCCGCGGTTGAGCGCGGCCACAACCCTCGCCACTCGCCGCGGCTCGATCGTCGCTCGCTCTCCGTAGCGTCGCAGCCAGGTACGAATCGAGGCGGTCAACGCGGCCAGGCCCGCCTCGTGCAGCGCGGCGTAGCGAGGCTGCAATCCCTCATCGCGGCCGACCACGATCATGAACTCGCTCGCCACGGCCAGCCAGTCGTGCTCGGCGGCGACCTCGCGGGCGTAGCGGCGTGCGACCTCGGTAACGAAGTCCTCGACGGTCGACGCGCTGTCGAGAACCTCGGTCCAAACCGCGCGCCTGCGCTCGGCCCGCGCGGCGAGCAGCGCCAGCATCACGTCGGCCTTGGAGTCGAAAGTCGAATAGACGGCACCGGTGGTGAAGCCGGCCTCGGCGGCTATCCGATCCAGCGAGGCGCGGTGATAGCCCTCGCGTCGAAAGACGGTCTCAGCCGCCTCGAGCAGGCGACGGCGAGTCTCCGCCTTGGCCTCAGCGCGACTGAGCCGAGGGACGGTCGCTCTGTCATTCGCCAATTTGATAATGACATTATTTATATAACGAGTCTATCTGAAAGTCAAGCGAAGGTCGCGCGGCGCTTGCGAACTACCTCCGTCGTGCTAGCTGGACGGAAGCAATCCGCTTCGGGCGCGGACTGCCTCCGGTTCCGCGATCCGCTCCTTGCCTGAACTTGGCTCTGGCCGTTTGTAGGTTGGCCAGCCGCTGCTGGTGTTCTTCGACGATCATGGCTTCCCGCATTTCCATGCACGTCACGCCGAAGGCGAAGCCAAGGTCCGGATCGACAACCTCGAGGTCATCGACAGCAACCTGGGCCGACGACAGCTCCGCTTCGTCCTCGCCTGGGCGGAGCTTCATCAGAGGGAGCTCGAAGAGAACTGGCGCCAAGCGCGATCCGGTGAGACACTTCAAGGGATCGAGCCATTGCAATGAACTGCCTGACCCCTCACGAACGGGTGCGCTCGGGGGCTTGGCCTGACTCTCGGGCTGCAGCGTAAACAGCTGCGCAACTTTCGAGACTGCCCCGTTCAACCACTCCGGCACCCCTCCGGGACATCGATCTGGGCCAGATTCTACGTAGCGCCAGCGCCTGGGGGCATGCGTGAGGGAACCATGATGTTTTCAGGCCTCAAGACGGCGGTCGTCCTAGCCGATGGAAGGGCGTGCAAGCCAGCGAGCAGACCCGGATCGGGCGATTCTTCGACCGCCACCCAACGCCGCTGCGGCTGTTTGCGCTCTGCGCGTTGATCTGGGGCGTCGGCTACCTGATCTGGCGCTTCGGCTGGAGCGGCGAAGGCGCCAACCCGGTGCTCTTCGCGATGCTGCTCGTCACCGAGGTCTACGGCCTCTGGGCGCTCGGGACCCTCGCCTGGTACTCGTGGTCGCGCCCGCCCGCGCAGCGGCCGCCCGCCACGCCCGGGCGCAAGATCGACGTCTACGTCTGCACCTACGACGAGCCCTTCGAGGTGGTGGCGGCGACGCTGGCCGGCTGCCGCGCCCTCGCCTACCCGCACACCACCTACCTGCTCGACGACGGCAAACGGACGGAGATGGAGCAGCTGGCCCGGGTCGCCGGCGCCGAGTACCTGACCCGGCCCGACAACTCGCACGCCAAGGCGGGCAACATCAACGCCGCGCTCCCCCGCACTGAGGGCGAGCTGGTGCTGATGCTCGACGCCGACCACGTGCCGATGCCCGACGCGCTCGACGCGATGGTCGGCTATTTCGACGACGAGAAAGTCGCCCTGGTCCAGAGCCCGCACGACTTCTTCAACCACGACTCGGTCCAGCACTACGTCGTCGGCCGCCACGAGCAATCGCTCTTCTACCGCGTCGTCTGCCCCGGCAAGGACCGCCACGGCGCCGCCTACTGGTGCGGCTCGGCGGCGCTGCTGCGGCGCGGAGCGCTGCTGGAGATCGGCGGCGTCGCCACCGAGACGATCGCCGAGGACTTCCACACGACGATCCGCATGCAGCGCCACGGCTGGGCCAGCCGCTACCACGACGAGGTCCTGGTCCAGGGCCTCGCCCCCCACGACCTCGACGGCTACCTGCTGCAACGCGACCGCTGGGCGCGCGGCAACCTCGCCGTCTTCACCCTGCCAGAGTCGCCCTTGCGCGCCCGCGAGCTGCGGCCGCTGCAGCGACTCTCCTACTTCGTCAGCCTCGCCGCCTACCTGGCGCCGCCGATGCGCCTGCTGCTGCTCGCCACGCTCGGTGCCGTGCTGTGGACCGGCGCGCTGCCGATGAAGATCAGCGTCGTCGCCCTCGCCGCGCTCTGGCTGCCAGCGGTCAGCCTCAACTTGCTCGCCGGCTCGGCCCTGACCCGCGGCTACATGAAGATCGGCGAGACCGCCCACTACGAGCTGATGACGATGGAGATCTACACGCGGGCGCTGCGCTGCATCTTCCGCCCCGGCCACACCGCCTTCAAGGTGACGCCGAAGCAGGGCGCCGACGGCGGCGGGATCAAGGCGATGCGCAAGTTACACCTGGTGATCGTCGCCGCGGTCGTGCTGGCCGGCGGCACCACGCTGCGCCTGCTCGACCTCGCCGGGGTCGGGCCGCTGCCCGACATGCCCGGAATCGCCGCGGTGATCGTGCCGCTGCTCGGCCTGATCGAGCTGCGCCGGGTTCTGCGCACCCTGCTCGCCGTCGGCCGCCGCCAGCAGCGGCGCCAGGTCTACCGCTTCGAGGGCGATGCCCCGGCCCACTGCTTCGCCTCCGGCGGCCACATCGGCGGCCGGCTGGTCGACGCCAGCGCTGCCGGGGTCGGGCTCGTGCTGGACGCGCCGGTGACCGTCGGCGAGCGCCCCGCCGTCCTGCTCGAGCTGGAAGAGGCAACCGGGGAGACGCACGAGGTCGCGGCCCAGATCGAGATCCGCTCCTGCCGCGAGGGCGAAGGCCACTTCCTCGTCGGCGCGACGATCGAGGAGATGGATCCCGCATCGCGGATGCGCCTGATGGAGTGGTGCTACGTGGTCTGCAGCCACGAGCGCCTGCGCGGCCACCGTCCCGCGGCCCAGGCGCCCGCCTCGCAGGAGACGATCGTCTTGCCGCTCGATGCCGCCCCGGCGCCCGTCCGAACGCTTGACGGGGCTACCGAAGCGGCCTAAAACGGAGAGGGTGGGATTCGAACCCACGAGGCGGGTTAACCCCGCCCACGCGATTTCCAGTCGCGCTCCTTAAGCCACTCGGACACCTCTCCGGATCAATCTCGAAGGGTATTGGCTCAGCCCGCTGGCCGTGAAGCTCGACGGCTCGCGAAGAACGCGCGCAGCAGGGCGGCGCATTCCTCCTCCAGCACGCCGCCGATCACATCGGGGCGGTGGTTGAGGGCGGGCTCGGCCAGAACGTCGAGGACGCTGCCGGCGGCGCCGGCCTTGGGGTCGGGGGCGCCGTAGACGACGGTGGGGATGCGGGCGAGGACGATCGCGCCGGCGCACATCGCGCAGGGCTCGAGCGTGACGTAGAGGGTCGTGTCCGGCAGGCGCCAGCCGCCGAGCGCCTCCGAGGCGGCGCGGATGGCGAGGATCTCGGCGTGCGCGGTCGGGTCGCGGCGCAGCTCGCGCTCGTTGCCGGCTGCGGAGAGGGGCTCGCCGCCGCGGGTGATGACGGCGCCGATCGGCACGTCGCCATGCGCCTCCGCTCCGCTGGCGCACTCGAGCGCCAGGCCCATCATGCGCCGCTGCTCCTCGGTCACGTCGGCTTCCGGCATCGGCCGAAGTATCGTGCCCCCGACAACTTCCCGCGGGGGCCGGTGTTAGATCGTTTGCTCGCACCGGTGCAGGGATTCCGCGAGGCGAGACCGACCATGAGACGACTGCTTCCGACCCTCGCTGCCCTGGCGCTGCTCGCCATGGGCATCTCCGCGGCTTCTGCCAGCGCCAGCGCCGGCATCTCCCCCGCCGGCTCCTTCGCCCGCGACGAGGTGGTGGTGAAGCTGCGGGGTCAGCAACGCGGCCGGGCCGTCGAGCTGCCGCCCGGAGTCGGCGTGCGCCGGGCCGTGGCGGCGCTGCGGCAACGGCCCAGGGTTGCGTACGCGGCGCCCAACTACATCGCCACAGCCTCGCGGCGGCAGCCGCTGCTCGAGCCAGCGGTGGCCAACGACCCCGGCCCACTGTCCACCCCCCCTGGCCCCCCAGGTGGCTGGGTCTCGCTGCAGTGGAACTTCCTGCCCTGGGAGGGCGCCAGCTCGGCTTCGCTGCCCGTCTCCGCCGGTGGCATCGACGCGATCGGCGCCTGGCGCAACCTGGCCAGAGTGGGCCGGCGCGGGGCGCAGGGCGTCACCATCGCCGTCCTCGACACCGGGATCGCCTACCGCGACTACGGGGGTGGCTACCGCCGTAGCCCCGACTTCACCTCCGGCCAGTTCGCCAGGGGCTATGACTTCGTCGACGACGACCGCCTGCCGCTTGACCAGAACGGCCACGGCACCCACGTCGCCGGCACGGTCGCCGAGAAGACCAACAACGGCATCGGCCTGGTCGGGCTCGCCTACCGGGCAAAGCTGATGCCGGTCCGCGTCCTCGACCGGCACGGCAGCGGCGAGGCCGACGACATCGCCCGCGGCATCCGCTTCGCCGTCGCCCACGGCGCCGACGTGATCAACATGAGCTTCAACTTCGGCTGCGGCAAGAGCGTCCCCGGGATCGACCAGGAGCTGCGCGACGCCTACCGCAGGGGGGTGGTGACGGTGGCCTCGATCGGCAACTTGGGCTCGGAGGCATGTGTCTCACCGCCGGCGACCGGGCCGCACACGATCGGCGTCGGCGGCACGACGGAGGGCGGTTGCCTCGGCAGCTACTCGCTGCTGCCCGGCGAGGGAGTCGACGTCCTGGCGCCCGGCGGCGGCCTGCCGATCAGCGGCTGCCCCTCGGTGTCGAATCGCTCGATCTACCAAGTGACCCTGCGCGGCGGCAACCCACGCCGCTTCGGCGAGCCAGGCAGCTACATCGGCACCTCGATGGCCGCCGCCCACGTCTCCGGCGTGGCGGCGATGATCCTGGCCAGCGGCACGATCTCCCCGGACGTATCGCCGCGCGGCAAGGTCAACCGGCTGATCAGGCGGCTGCGCAAGACCGCGCGCGACCTCGGCCTGCCGCGCGAACGCCAGGGCGCCGGCCTGATCGACGCCGGCAAGGCGACGGAATAGGTGTCCTAGGTCGTTTGGACGATCATCACGCTGCATGGCGCGTGATGGGAGATGTTGTTGGGGACGCTGCCGAGCACGAAGCGGCGCGCGCCGGTCATGCCCTTGTTGCCGACGACGATCAGGTCGGCCTTGGTCTCCTCGGCGACGTTGAGGATCGCATCGGAGGGCGAGCCCTCGACCGGGTGCGTCTGCACCTCGATCCCCTCGCCTTTTGCGGCCGCTGCGGCACCATCGAGGACCAGGTTGACGTCCTCGCGGGGGCCGATCTCGTACTGAACGTCGGCCGGTACGCCCTCTTGCTCGGCCTGCAGGCGGCGTTTTGGCACGGGCTCGTAAGCGCTGACGATGCTGAGGCTGGCGCCGGCGAGCTTGGCCAGGTCGACTGCCTGGCGCACCGCCTCGGCGGCGGTCTCAGATCCATCGGTTCCAACCACGATGCGAGTGAACACGCCGCCTCCTCTGGGTCGCTGGTCCGGCCGCGCCGATACTAACGCCCGGCCTGGCGGGCTGGTAATCCTCGGAACCCGTCGCCGAGGATTTCGGTTGGAGTGGTCGCGAGCCGCACAGCCGCGATCGCCATCGAGGCGACGAGGCAGGCGACGAGCACGACCATCCCGACTTTCCACAGCATCGGCATCGGCGGAGCCTAGGCGTTCGGCTGGGAATTGGAGCCCGACACCCATGGTGGGGGTACGCTGGGGGGCATGGAGAGAGTCGCCGAGGGGGTCTGGCTGCTGCGCGGGGACCTGCGCAAGGGGATGAACATCTACTTCCTCGAGGAGGAGGGGGGCGGCGTCACCCAGTTCGATGCCGGCACCAAGGCGATGACGAAGAAGGCGCGGGCGGCCGCCGAGCAGCTCGGCGGGCTGAAGCGGGTCGTCCTCGGCCACGCACACGGCGACCACCGCGGCACCGCGCCGTCCCTCGACGCTCCCGTCTACTGCCATCCCGACGAGGTGGCGGAAGCCGAAAGCGACGCCGCGCTCTGGCCCTACCTGAACCTCTCGCAGCTGCCGGTGGCGCCGGTCCGGTGGATCTACCCCTTCCTGCTGCGGCGCTGGGACGGCGGTGCGGTGAAGATCGCGGGCACGGTTGCCGAGGGCGACGAGATCGCCGGCTTCCGCGTGATCCATTTCCCCGGCCATGCGCCAGGGCTGATCGGGCTTTGGCGCGAGAGCGACCGCGTGGCGCTGGTCAGCGACGTCGTCTACTTCATCGACTCCGCCCGGCTCAAACCGCTGCCGGAGGGCGAGGCCAGCGTCCCCCACCCCGCCTGGGGCTGGAACCACGCGATGGCGAAGGAGTCGGTGCGCAAGCTTGCGGCCCTGGAACCGGCGGTCGTCGCTGCCGGCCACGCGGAGCCGCTGCGCGGCGAGAACCTGCGGCCGGCGCTCGAACGGGCGGCGGAGAAGTACTGAGCCTCGCCGCGCAACGGGCGGCTGCTGGCATAGGTTGCCCTCTCTGATGATCGGGACCTACGTCTCGGCGGCTCTGATCTGCGCCGCCGCACTGCTCGTCGGCCGCGCCCTCTTCCTCCTCGCCGGGCGCTCGTCGTGGTCATGGCTGGAGCCGGCGGTCGGCTTCGCCGCGGTCCTGACCGTGACCGGCGTGCTCGCCCGTGCGCCCGGCCATGGCACCTCGGCGACCCTCGGCTTGGTGCTGCTCTTGGCCGCCGCAGCTGCTGTGGTCTTCTGGGCCGGGGACGCGGCCGGAGGCGAGAGTGAGCGACCCGACTGGCGGGAAGCGCTGCGGCAAGGCGTGCCAGTGGCGTTGCTGATCGCCCTGGTGCTCTCGATTCCGTTCGCGATCAGCGCTCGCTGGGGCCTGCTCGGGGTCGGCTTCAACAACGACCTCGGCCTCCACCTCGCCTGGGCCGAGTGGCTGCGCAGCGGCGCCGGCCCGGTTCCCGAGGCCGGCTACCCGCTGGGCCCCCACGGCCTCGCGGTGGCGGTCGCAGCGGTGCCCGGCCTTGGCCTTGGCCAAGCCTTCGTCGGCGAGATCTTCGCGATCGGCATCCTCACCGGCCTGACCGCCCTTGCGGCGCTGCCGGGCTTCGGGCCGGGACGGCGGCTGCTGGCGGCGACGCTGGTCGCCGTCTCCTACCTCGGCGCCTCCTACTTCGCCCAAGGCGCCTTCAAGGAGCTGGCCCAGGCGCTCTTCGTCCTCGCCGTAGCGGTGGGCCTGCGCGACGTCGACACCCTGCGCCAAAAGGACGTGCCGTCACTTAAGCACCCATATGGACGCATAAGTGACGGCACGTATGGATGGATTCGGTTTGTGCTGCCCTGGCTGGCGCTGGCTGGCGGCATCTTCTTCTCCTACAGCTTCGCCGGGCTCGCCTGGCCGATCGCGATCGCGGTCCTCTGGAGCCTGACCCTGCCGTCGGTGCGACGGGCGCTGGCGCCGCGGAAGCTGCTGCGCTTCCTGCTACGGCCGGTGACGCTGGCGGCGATTGTCGTGCTCGCCGCCGTCGGCGTCGCCGCCACCCTGGTCGGCCCCTTCGGCTTCGTCGACACCTTCAGCAAAGTCGCGGGAACGAACACCTACGGGCCGGTCTCGCCAGTCGAGGCGCTGGGCGTGTGGCCAGCGGACAACTACAGGCTCCTGGCACCGGGCGGCGTCCACCTGTCCGGGCTCGCGGGCGCGATCGGCGTCATCGCCCTGCTCGCCGGCACGCTTTGGTGGGTGCGGCGGCGCGATCTGGCCGTGCCGCTGGGACTACTTGCCTGCGCCCTGCTCTACCTCGCCGCGCTGCCGACCAGCGGCGACTACTCGCAGGCCAAGGCGCTGATCATCGCCGCCCCGCTGGCGATGCTGGTCGCGATCCGCCCCCTGCTCGCCGAGTTCGGCTTGCGCGTTCGTCCTTTGTCCCCCACAGCTCCACAAAGGACGAACGCACAACCTTTGGTGCGGCTCGCCTGGACTGGGCTTGCGGTCGTCTTCATCTGTGGCGCCGTGTACTCCAGCTTCCTGGCGCTGCGCAACGCGCCGGTGGCGCCGCCCGGCCACGGAGCCGAGCTGCGCGCCTTCGTGCCGCTGGTCGACGGCGAGCCGGTGCTCTATGCCGGCCAGGACCGCTACGCGGCCTACGAGCTGATGGGCGCGGACACCCACGTGCCGTTGGTCGAGTTCCCCGACCCCGGCGTGGCGGAGAACCCGGAGAAGCCGTTCGACACCGGCGACGCCTACAGCCCGATCGATTTCGACTCCTTCTCACGCGGCACCCTCGACAGCTTTCCCTACGTGGTCACCGGCCGCGCCGCCTGGAACAGCCAGGCCCCGCGGGGCTTCCGGCGCATCGCCGCGACTCCCTCCTTCCTGCTCTGGAAGAGGACGGCGGACGTGCCGGAAGACCGCCACGTCCTGCTCGAGGGAACCGATGCCGGCGCCTGGGCCGGCTGCGCGGCGCCCGAGATCCGCATCCTCCTCTCCAACCCCGGGCGCGCCTCCCTCTACCCGGCGGTCGAGATCGCGCCGAAAGGCGGCTGGTCGGAGGGCGGCCAGTTGCACAATGGCGAACGAACCGCGCAGGCGATCGAGCTCCCCCGAGGCCGTTGGCGCCTCTCGCTGCAGTACTTCTCGGCCTTCCCCCTGACCCTGACCGCGCCGGGCTTCGAGCAGGAGCTGCAGCCGGCGCTGGACGGTCAGCGCCCCAACACGATCAGCCTCGCCAACAACGGCCAGTTCTGGCCCGCCGGGGCCTTCACCAGTCGCGGCGGCGAGATCGAGTTCGCGATCGAGGCCGAGGATCCCAGCTTCCTGCAGCGACTCAGCGGCTATGACGACGTCGCCTACGTCGGCGACCTGGTCGCGGTCCGCGCCGGCGAGCGCCGCATCGTGCCGCTCAGCGAAGCCTGCAATTCCTGGATCGACTGGTACGAGTCGCCTGCCGCGCCCTAAGGCCGCCTGACCGGCACATATCTGCGTCCTCGGTCGCTCGCGTGCTAGCGCACGCCACGCTCCCTGCGTCCTTGATCTGCTTGGTCAGGCGGCCTTAGAGGCCAGTCGATCAGGCGAAACCCGAACGACGTCCCAAACGAGGCCGGTCTTCTCGAGCCCGTCGATGACGACGGCTGAGAGGTCCAGCTGCCAGCGGCCGAGGCCGTGCACGGCGGAGGTCGGGAAGGCGTGGTGATTGTTGTGCCAGGCCTCGCCCAGAGTCGGGATCGCGATCAGGGCGAGGTTGCGCGACTCGTCGCTGGTCTCGAAGTCACGGTTGCCGAAGACGTGGCAGAGCGAGTTGATGCTGTAAGTGAAGTGGTGCAGGACGAAGACCCGGACCAGACCGCCCCAGAGCAGGCCAGTGAGGCCGGCGAAGAGGGTGCCGCCGATGATCCACCCGAGCGCGAAGGGGAGCAGCAGGCCGACGATCGCCCAGTAGATGAAGGTGCGGTCGACCCAGCTGATGATCGGGTCTTTGAGCAGGTCCGGCGCGAAGCGTTCCTTGTTGCCGCGCTGGGTGTGGATGAAGAGCCAGCCCATGTGGGCGTGGAAGAGGCCGCGCATCGCGCCCGACCAGCCGTGCCCGTGGTCGACGTGGGGGCTGTGCGGGTCACCCTCTTCGTCGGAGAAGGCATGGTGCTTGCGGTGGTCGGCGACCCAGGAGATGACCGGTCCCTCGATCGCGGCCGAGCCGAGGATCGCCAGCAGCCCGTGAAGCCACGGCTTCGCTTTGAAGCTGCGGTGGGTGAGGTGGCGGTGGAAGCCGACGGTGATGCCGAGGCCAGTGAAGACGTACATGCCGAGGAAGAGGAAGACGTCGCTCCAGTGCAGGGCGCTGCCCCAAACCTGCCAACCGGCGAACCCCAGCGCGATGAACGGGACCAGCGTCACCAGCCCGGTGATGATCCGATCGCGGGTCTCGTTCGCGACTGGCTGGATATCGGAAGGGAGTGGCCCGGCGGTTGCTGACATCTAAACCGAATCATACGGCTCGCCCCGACCCCCACTTTCGGGATACCTAATCCGAGCCGCGAGTCGCGCAGGCGTGACACGGCTATTAGGGTTTCTACGATGCCCTTCGCCCGTACCGAGCCCCTGCGTCGCGAGATCGAGGCGCGCATCCCCGAGCGCCCCTTCTCGGTCGAGTTCTGGGACGGGACGCGGCTGCCCTCGACCGACGGCGACGGTCCGACCTTCTTCGTCCGCTCACCGCGCGCGGCTGCGCACGCGCTGCGGGCGCCCGGGCAGCTCGGGCTCGGCCGCGCCTACGTCAGCGGTGAGATCGAGGTCGACGACATGGACGCCGTGATCGCGCTGCTGGACAGCTGGGATCCGCCGTCGCTCGATCGTGGCGACATGGCACGGCTGGCGCTTGGCGCCGTGCGCGCCGCCGGCCTGACCCGGCCGCCGCGCCGCCCCGACGCCGAGCTCGTCCTCAGCGGCCGCCGCCACAGCAAGGAGCGCGACGCGAAGGCGGTGCGCCACCACTACGACGTCTCCAACGACTTCTTCGCCCTCTTCCTCGACGAGTCGATGACCTACAGCTGCGCCTTCTTCGCCGAGGGCGCGAAGACGCTGGAGGAAGCGCAGGAAGAGAAGCTCGACACGGTCGCCCGCAAGCTGGCGCTGAAGGAGGGCGACCGGGTGCTCGACGTCGGCTGCGGCTGGGGCGCCTTCCCGCTGCGGGCAGCGACCAAGTACGGCGCCAGCGTCGTCGGCATCACCCTCTCGCCGCCGCAGGCGGAGCGGGCGCGGCAGCGGGCAGAGGAGGCCGGCGTCGGCGACCGAGTCGAGATCCGCGTCATGGACTACCGCGACCTGGCCGGCGAGCGCTTCGACGCGATCGCCTCGATCGGCATGGTCGAGCACGTCGGAGAGGAGCAGATCGACGTCTACGCCCGCGCCCTCGCCGGGCTGCTGGAGCCGGGCGGGCGCCTGCTCAACCACGGCATCTCCCGCCTCCGCCACACCGACCCCGACGCCGGCGCCTTCTCGGAGCGCTACGTCTTCCCCGACGGCGAACCACTGCACCTCTCGCGCGTCCTCCTGGCGCTCGAACGCGCCGGCTTCATCACCCGCCACGTCTCCGAGCACGGCGCCGACTACGCCGAGACCCTGCGCCACTGGGCTCGCCGCCTCGACGAGAACCTGGACGAGGCGATCCGCCTCGCGGGCCCGGAACGGGTCCGGGTGTGGCGCCTCTACCTGCGCGCCGCGCGCAACGGCTTCGAGAACGGCTTCCTGAGCATCTACCAAGCCCGTTGCAGCCTGGCCTGAGCAGACGTGCCACCACTTAGGCGTCCATATGGGTGCATAAGTGACGGCACGTCAGACGGGAAAGTCGTGCTCGACTGAGTCGAGCGCCCAGTCGGCGCCGGCTTGGGCGAGCTGCTCGACGCCGTAGCTACCGGTCGCTACACCGACCACTTTGATCCCGGCGCCGTGGCCGGCCTTGACGTCGCGGGGCGTGTCGCCAACGGCGATGCAGGCGCCGTCTTCAAGCGTGCCGCCGGAGACGAGCTCGCCGCGGCGCAAGGCGGCCTTGGTCACCTCGGTGCGGTCGGCTGAGTCGGAGCCGTAGCCGCCGAAGCTGAAGAAGCGGTTGAGGCGCGCGCGGGCGAGCTTGATGTGGGCGGCAGCCTCGATGTTGCCGGTGACGAGACCGAGCAGGAGGCCGGCGTCGATCAGCCGGTCGAGCAGCTCCTCGACCCCCGGCATCACCCGGTAGCCCTCCGACTCGGCGACCGCGCCTGGCAGGTGCTTGAGGTAGCAGCCGATCGCCTTGGCGCGCTCTTCGGCGCTGCCCTCACGGCCGATCACCTCGCGAAAGATGATCGCCGCGATCTCGGGGTCGGTCATACCGGCATCGGTGTGCTCGGCGACGTTTGCCTCGACCCCGTAGAGCTCGTCGAAGCCGCGCTGCCAGGCGACGCCCCCGGCGCCGCCAGTGACGAGGATCGTCCCGTCGATGTCGAACAGGACCGCACGTGGGCTCTCAGCCATCACTCCTCTAACAAGTCCTTCTGGCTGAGCCAGTAGAGCAGGCCGAGCGCGGGCAGGACGAGGAGCACGGCGAAGGCGAAGACGATCAGCACCGCGTCGAGGGTCGGCCCGGGCGCCGCTGCTTCACTGATCTTCAGCGAGGTCGGCAGCAGGTAAGGGAACTGGGCCACTCCCCACCCCCAGATCACGGTGACGACGGCGCCGATGGCAAGGGGGCGCAGGCCGCGCCGGCCGCGGCTGAGCAGCAGGCCGAGGACGCCGAAGCCGCAGAGCGCCGAGACGATCACGAGCGGCAGCCCCTCGACGATCAGCCGCTCGTAGGCGTAGCGGGCTTCGCCGTGCAGGGCGACCAGGCCGGCGACGGCGAAGGCGCCGGCGACGAGGCCGGCGCCCATGGCGCGGCTGGCGAAATAGCCCTCCATCTCCTTGTCACCGGCGCGGTGGGAATCGACGACGAGGAAGACCGCCGCGAGGTAGGCGCCGGTGGCGACGAAGAGCGCCCCGGTCAACAGCGGCAATGGCGCCAGCCAACTCGAGAAGGCGTCGCCGTTGCCCTCCGGCGGCACGTTGCCGGCGGCGATCGCGCCGACTACGGCGCCCATGAAGAAAGGCGTCAGCACCGAGGAGAGGGCGAACGCCGCTCCCATCGCGCGGCGGTACTCCAACCGCTGGACCGACTTGCGGAAGGCGAAGCCGGCGCCGCGCAGCACGATCCCCACCGCCGCCAGGGCGATCGGCACGTAGAGGGTCGACATGATCGCCCCGAAGGCCTCCGGGAAGGCGGTCCAGAGGACGACGAGGATGAAGATCAGCCAGACGTGGTTGGCCTCCCAGACGGGAGTCAGCGAGCGCTGGATCCGCTCGCGCGGCCGCGCGCCGCGCTCGGCATCGCCCGCGATCAGGTCCCAGAGGCCGCCGCCGAAATCGGCGCCGCCGAAGACCGCGTAGAGGGTTGCGCCCGTCCAGAGGATCGCCGCCGCGACATCCGCCTTGCTCATGACCCCCCCTCTGGCGAGTTACCCGTCATATGGACGGGAAAGTCGCCATTGCCCAAGGCTGGAGCGTACGGCGTTTCGGACTCGTCGCCCTCATCCTCCTCACGCCAGCGCCGCGACATCGCCCGCAGGACCAGCACCGCGCCGATGCCGAGGCCGGTGTAGAGGACGAGCACGCCGGCGAAGGCAAACCAGATCCCCTCGGCCTCGGTCACCGCTTCCTCCGTGCGCATGTAGCCCTGCACGATCCAGGGCTGGCGGCCGACCTCGGTGACGATCCAGCCGCACCACATGGCGACGATCGCGCTGACGCCGGAGGCGGCGACGGCGCGCAGGAACCAGGGCGTCTGCGGGATGTCGCGCCGGCGCCACCAGACGAAGGCCAGCCACGCCCCCAGCCCGAGCAGCGCCGAGCCGATGCCGACCATCGCGTCGAAGGAGAGGTGGAGCAGGGTGTTGGCGGGCGGGCGCTCGTCGGGCGGGATGTCCTCGAGCCCGGTGACCACGGTGTCGGTGTCGAAACCGACCAGGAAGGAGTCGAGGCCCGGTATCCCGATCGCCCCCTCGACGCCGTCGTCGGTGCAGATGCCGCCCAAGTACTCGGTCTGGTCGGGGCCGGTCTCCTGGATGCACTCGAAGCCGGCGAACTTGGCCGGCTGGTGGTCGGCGACTTCGCGCGCCGCGGTGTCGCCGACGAAGAGCTGAATCGGGGTGGCGATGCAGGCGATCGTCAGCGGGATCAAGAGTCCGAGGCGGTGCATGCGGTCGCGGCGGCCGCGCAGCATCCCGACCGCGTAGATCGAGGCGACGAGGAAGCCGGCGACCATGTAGGCGGCGAGGATCATGTGCGGGACCTCGTAGCTCCAGGCCGGGTTGAAGAGAACCTCGAAGGGCTCGGTGTCGACCACCTTGCCCGCGGCGTCGAGGGTGAAGCCCTGCGGCTGGTTCATCCAGGCGTTGGCGGCGACTACCGAGAAGGCGCCGCCGATCCCCGTGATCACCATCGGCACTCCCGACCACCAGTGCGCCCAGCCGCTCAGCCGCTTCCAGCCGTAGATGTAGATCGCGAGGAAGATCGCCTCGGTGAAGAAGAAGATGCCCTCGATCGCAAAGGCAATCCCGAAGGCGTCGCCGAAGCGCGCCATGAACTCGGGCCAAAGCAGGCCGAACTCGAAGCTGAGCACGGTGCCGGTGACCGCGCCGACGGCGAAGGTGACCGCCATCGCTTTCGACCAGCGCCTCGCCAACCGCATCGCGTCCTCGTCGCCGCGTTTCAACCCCAGCCAGTTGGCGGTGAGGATGATCGCCGGCAGGGCGACGCCGAGGCAGGCGAGGACGATGTGAAAGCCCAGCGTGAAGGCCATCAGCTCGCGCGCAGCGAGCAGGTTCGACTCCGACGCCGCCAGCGGAAGGGCGCCGAGGCCGGGCACGGCCTAGGCCTTGGCCCTCGCCTGGCGGTAGCGGCGGATCAGCGCGTTGGTCGAGCTGTCGTGGGCGAGCGCGGGCTCCTCGCTGGCCTGCAGCTCGGGAATGATCTGCTTGGCCAGCACCTTGCCCAGCTCGACGCCCCACTGGTCGAAGGAGTCGATCCCCCAGATCGCCCCCTGGGTGAAGACGCTGTGCTCGTAGAGGGCGACGAGCGTGCCCAGCGTGCGCGGGTCGAGCCGCTCGGCGAGAATCGTGTTGGTCGGCCGGTTGCCCTCCATCACCCGGTGCGGGACGACGGCCTCCGGCGTTCCCTCCGCCCGCACCTGCTCCTCGGTCTTGCCGAAGGCGAGTGCCTGGGTCTGGGCGAAGACGTTGGACATGAGGATGTCGTGGTGGTCGCCGAGCGGGTTGCTGCTCTGCATGAAGCCGATGAAGTCGCAGGGGATGAGCCGCGTCCCCTGGTGGATCAGCTGGTAGAAGGAGTGCTGCCCGTTGGTGCCCGGCTCGCCCCAGAAGATCGCGCCGGTGTCGTAATCGACGCGAGCGCCGTCGAGGCTCACGTGCTTGCCGTTTGACTCCATCGTCAGCTGCTGCAGGTAGGCGGGGAAGCGGTGCAGGTACTGGTCGTAGGGAAGCACCGCGCAGGTCTGGGCGCCGAAGAAATCGCCGTACCAGACCGAGAGCAGGCCCATCAGCATCGGTAGGTTGCCCGCCGCCGGCGCCTCGCGGAAGTGCTCGTCCATCGCGTGGAAGCCGGCCAGCATCTCGGCGAACTGGGCGGGACCGATCGCCAGCATGGTCGAGAGCCCGATCGCCGAGTCCATCGAGTAGCGGCCGCCGACCCAGTCCCAGAAGCCGAACATGTTCTCGGTGTCGATGCCGAACTTGGCGACCTCCTCGGCGTTGGTCGAGACCGCGACGAAGTGCTTGGCGATCGCCTCCTCGTCACCGCGCAACCCAGCCAGCAGCCACTCGCGGGCGGTGTGGGCGTTGGTCATCGTCTCCAGCGTGGTGAAGGTCTTCGAGGAGATCACGAACAGGGTCTCGGCCGGGTCGAGGTCGCGGGTCTTCTCGGCGAAGTCGGTGCCGTCGACGTTGGAGACGAAGCGGAAGGTCATGTCGCGCTGGCTGAAGTGGCGCAGCGCCTCGTAAGCCATCACCGGCCCGAGGTCGGAGCCGCCGATGCCGACGTTGACGACGTTGCGGATCAGCTTCCCGGTGTGGCCCGTCCAGGCGCCCGAGCGAACCCGCTCGGCGAAGTCGCCCATGCGGTCGAGCGTCTCGTGCACCTCGCGGACGACGTCCACCCCGTCGACGATCAGCGAGCGCTCGCGCGGCATCCGCAGCGCCACGTGGAGGACGGCCCGGTCCTCGGAGACGTTGATGTGCTCGCCGGCGAACATCGCTTCGCGGCGCGCCTCGACGCCGCGCTCGCGGGCGAGCTGGCCGAGCAGGATCAGGGTCTCGTCGGCGACCCGGTTCTTGGAGAAGTCGAGGTGCAGCCCGGCGCCGTCGGCGACCAGGCGCTCGCCGCGGTCGGGGTCCGCGGCGAAGAGCTCGCGCAGATGCGTGTCGGCGATCTGCGCGTGGTGGCGCTCGAGTGCCTGCCAGGCCTCGCCCCGACGCAAGGCCGGGGCGGCCTCGTCGCCCCCTGAGCTTTCGCTCACGCCCGCGCCCCGAGCTGCGACTCGATCGTCTGCAGCATCTCGTCCCACGACTTGGCGAAGCTCGCCTTGCCCTCCTCCTGCAGGCGCACGGCGAGCGCGCCGACGTCGACCCCGGCCCGCGCGAACTCCGCCAGGATCTGCTCGGCGTCCCCGCCGTCGGCGGGAACGAGGTCGCCGACCTCGCCGTGGTCGGCGAAAGCGTGCAGCGTCGGCTCCGGCATCGTGTTGACGGTGAGCGGCGAGGCGAAACCGCCGATGTAGAGGACGTCGGAGGCTTCGGGGTCCTTGGTGCCGGTGCTCGCCCAGAGCAGCCGCTGCGGCCGCGCCCCCTCGTTCATCAGCCGCTGCATGCGCTGCGAGTCGAGCAGCTCGCGGTAGACGCGGTAGGCCCGGAAGCCGATCGCCAGCCCGAGCCGGTTGCGCAGCTCCTCCGGCACTTCGCCGGAGACGGCGACGTCCCAGCGGCTCATGAAGATCGAAGCGACCGAGGCGACGTCGGGGCTGAGCCCCGCCTCGATCCGCCGTTCGATCCCCCGCATGTAGGCATCGGCGGCGGCGAGGTACTGCTTGTCGTCGAACAGCAGCGTGACGTTGATCGGGATCCCGGCGTAGATCGACTCCTCGATCGCCTCGAGTCCGGCCTCGGTACCGGGGATCTTGATGAAGAGGTTGTCGCGCTCGGCTTTGGCGTAGAGCTCAGCCGCCTCCTCGATGGTCGCCGCCGCATCGTCGGCGATCAACGGCGAGACCTCGAGCGAGCAGAAGCCGTCGGCCCCGGCGGTGCGCTCGTGCACAGCGGCGAAGAGGTTGGTGGCGTCGCGCAGATCTGCGAGCGCCAGCTCGAAGAAGATCCGCTCCGTGGGAGTGGCGCCGATCCCCTCCTCGGGAACCGCGCTGGCGCCGAGCTCGGCGATCTGCTGGTCGTATGCATCACCGCCGGAGATCGCCTTGTCGAAGATCGTCGGGTTGGAGGTGAGGCCGGTGACGGAGAGCTCCTCGATGTAGCCCTGCAGGGTGCCGTCCGCCAGCATCGTGCGGGTGATGTTGTCGAGCCAGAGGCTCTGGCCCAGCTCGTGCAGTTTCGCGGTTGCCTTCATGAGAGCAGCTCCTTTGCGGCTTCGGCCACCCGGTCGGGGGTGAAGCCGAACTTGTCTTGAACGTCCTTCAGCGGCGCTGAGGTCCCGAACGTGTGCATCCCTATCTTGACGCCGGCAGCGCCGACGTAGCGGTCCCAGCCGAGGGTCGAGGCCTCCTCGATCGACACCCGTGCGGTCACGCTCGGCGGCAGTACTTCTTCCCGGTACCCGTCCTCCTGGCGGTCGAACAACTCCCAGCAGGGCAGGCTGACGACGCGCGAGCGGACCCCCTCCCCCCTCAGCTCCTCGTGGGCGGCGAGGGCCAGCGCGACCTCGCTGCCGGTGGCGATGAGGATGAGCTCGGGGTCGCCCCCGTCGGAATCGGCGAGCACGTAGCC
>JBEVMR010000035.1:0-10481 GCA_040508545.1 Solirubrobacterales bacterium | reverse complement strand
TTACCGACGGGCGAGGGACTGGAGGCTGTCGGCGCGCGGGAAGGTCATCGCCTTGCCGAGCCGCACCCGCACCTGGCGCGGGCGAATGCGCCAGGTGCGCCGCACGTGCTCGCTGCCGAAGACCGCGGTGGGCACAACCGGGGCGCCGGTCTGCAGCGCCAGCCGGCCGACGCCGCGCTTTGGCGTGCCCAGGGTGCCGCGGCGGATGCGCGTCCCCTCGGGAAAGATGCAGACGGTGCCACCGCGTTCGACCGTGCGCCGAGCCGTCTCCATCGCCAGCTCGTCCGATTCGCCGCGACGGATCGGGAAGGCGCCGAGGCGGGAGAGCAGCCACCCCTGCCAGCGCCGCTCGAACAGCTCGACCTTGGCGACGTAGTTCATCGGCCGCCCCCAGGGCAGCGCGGCGCCGATCGCAAAGGGGTCGAGGAAGCTGCGGTGGTTGGCGGCGACGATCAGCCCGCCGCTGACCCGGCCGTACTCGCGGCCGTTGCGGCCGAGGCGGAAGTAGACGAGGAAGAACGGCGTCATGAAGACCCTTGCCAGCAGGTAGAGGGGCCAGTTGACGCTGTGGGCGCGGGTGTAGGCGTGGTAGGCCTGGAGGCGTTCTTCGGTCACTACCCAGCGCTACACGGGTCAGGGACGGGGGTTACCGACGGGCGAGGGACTGGAGGCTGTCGGCGCGCGGGTCCTGTCACGGCAGGGGACCCACCACCCCCTGCGGTAGCTAAAGCTTCCTCGGGGGTGGTACCCCCTACCGCGCCACCCGCGCGAGGGCGCTACCAGGCCAACTCGACCAGCTGCTCCAGGTCCGTGCGAGTCGGAGGTTCAGGCGTGAACGCTAGCTCCGGTCGCAGGAGCATCGAGTCGAGGGCTTGGTCGAGCTTGCTTCGGTCGGCTCCCAGCTCTCCTAGGCCGGCTGGGTTGCCGCCGAGCTGGAGGATGCGGGTCTCGATCCCTGCCGGGTTGGTGCCGAGTGCTTCGGCCAGTGGGGCGAGGTGGTCGGGGGCGCGGGGGAGCATGAAGGCCATCACGCGGGGCAGGACCGTGGCGTTGGTCTCGGCGTGTGGGATGTCGCAGATCCGCACCATGGTCTGGCAGATCACGTGGTGCATGCCGAACGAGCCGGAGTCGATCGCGTAGCCGCAGAGGATCGAGCCCTGCGCCAGCGCTGCTCGGTCGCGCTCGCCGGGCTCCTGATCGAGCGAGGCGGCGATCAGCCCGGCACCGCGCAGCGCCGTCAATAGCGAGACCGGGTTGGCGAAGGGCGTGTAGAGGGAGTCGGCGGCGTGGGCGAGGCTGTGGACGGCGGTCGCCCTCAGCGGCTTCTCGGGAAGGCTGGTCATCGCAGCAGGATCGGCGATGACCAGCTCCGCCCGGACCAGCGAGCCGGCCCGATCCTCAGCCCCCGCCGGCAGGCGATGGATGCCGGTCATCTCCGCCCCCGAGAGAGTCGTCGGGATCGCCGCAACGCGGGCGCCGCTGACCGAGGCGACCGCCTTGGCTGCGTCGACCACCCGGCCGCCGCCGAGGGCGACCAGCTGGGGCGCCTGGGCTCGCTCGAGCAGGCTCGCCGCGGCCTCCGGAACCTGCCCCGACGGCACAGCGTGCACCGCCTTGGCAGCGGCCTCGAGCTCGGGCGCACCGGGAAGGGCGCGCGGAGTGCTCAGCAGCTCGAACTCGGCGAAGCCGTGCTCGCGGAGGAGCTGGGGCGCTTGGGCGATGCCGTCGTGGCGGAACACCACGACCCGGCCGGCGTCCCGCCAGACGAAATTTCCGTTCACCCGTCTAGTTCTCGGCCGTGCGGGGGTTGATCACCGGGCGCAGGTTCGGTTCGACCTCGTCCCGCAGGTGCTCGTAGTCGGGCGGCAGCGAGAGCTTCTCGCCGAGGTGCTCGAGCGGCTCGTCGACGGTGAAGCCCGGCCCCAGCGTCGCGATCTCGAAGAGCACCCCGCTCGGCTCGCGGAAGTAGATCGAGCGGAAGTAGAAGCGGTCGATCAGCGGCGTCACCTGCGCCCCAGCCGAGACCGCCCTCTCCCGCCACGCCTCGTGATCGTCCATGGTCGAGGCCCAGGCGACGTGGTGGACGCTGCCGGCCCCCTGCAGCGAGCGCTCCCCGGGCGGCTGGTCGTAGACGTAGAGACCGCCGCGATTCTCGCCGCGGGCCTCCCAGCCTTCCTCGGCCTGCTCGAACTCGAGCGCCTCGAGCAGGCCGCTGCTCGAGCCAGGCGCCCCGGTGTAGGCGCAGACGGCGTGGAAGCCCTGCAGCGCCAGCTCCCTCGGCACCTCGGGATGCTCGGCGCTCAGCGGCTCGTCGGGCACCTCGACTACGGCGAGCTCGTGGTCGAGGCCCTCGGGGTCGGAGAAGCGCAGGCTCGCCCCCGCCCGCTCCGACTCGATCCCGTGCGCGTCGAGCCGCTCGGCCCAGAAGTCGAGTGACTCGGTGGAGGCGACGCGCCAGACGATCCGGTGCACGTCACCAGCGCCGGCGCGGCCGTCGGGCACACCGGGGAACTCGAAGAAGGTCAGATCGGAGCCGGCGCTGCCCTTCTCGTCGGCGAAGAAGAGGTGGTAGACGGTCGGGTTGTCCTGGTTGACCGTTTTCTTCACCAGGCGCAGACCCAGCACTCCCGCGTAGAAATCGACGTTCTTCTGCGCGTCGGCCGTAATCGCCGTGATGTGGTGAATGCCCTCGAGCTTCACTGCCCGTCACGTATAGCATCCCCAGCGATGAGCCGCGCACGCCGACGCACGGTAAAAGCCCTCGTGGTGCTCGGCTCGGTGTTCGCCTTCCTCAGCGTCTTCGCGATCTGGACCGAGCGCCAGGCGCTCAACACCGACGATTGGGTCGAGACCAGCGGCCGCCTGATCGAGAACCAGAAGGTCCGCGCCGCCGTCGGCGAGTACCTGGTCGAACAGCTCTACGACAACGTCGACGTCGAAAAAGAACTCGAGGGAATCCTGCCCGGCGACCTCAAGGACCTGGCCGGGCCGGCCTCGGGCGGGTTGCGCCAGGTTGCGGGCAGCGGCGCCGAACAGGTGCTGCAGACCGCGACCGCCCAGGACCTCTGGAAGGACGCCAACCGCAGCGCCCACGAACAGCTCCTGGCCGTTCTGGAAAACAAGAAAGAGGCGGTCGAAACCGACGAAGGCGAGGTGACGCTGCAACTGGGAAGCTTGATCACCAACCTCGCCGATCAGGTTGGGATCGCGTCTCAGCTGGCGGAGAAACTGCCGCCCGACGCCGGCCAGGTCACGATCCTGCGCTCGAACGAGCTGAAGACCGCGCAGGACGTCGCCGTCGCGATCAAAGGCCTGGCGATCGTGCTCACCTTGCTGACCCTGCTGTGCTTCGGGCTGGCGATCTACCTCTCGCGCGACGGTCGCTGGGTGACGATCCTCTCCTGCGGCATCGGCCTGGTTGCTGCTGGCTTCGCCGTGATCGTCGCCCGTGAGATCGCCGGCGGCATCGTCGTCGACCAGCTGGTCAAGGAAGAAAGCGTCAAGCCCGCGGCAGAAGCCGCCTGGTCGATCTCGACCTCGCTGATGATCGGCATCGCGACCACGGTGATCGTCTTCGGCGTCCTCTTCGGCATCGCCGGCTGGCTCGGCTCGCCGACGGGCTCGGCGCGCGCGACTCGTCGCTTCATGACCCCCTTCCTGCGCGATTACGTCCCCTACGTCTACGCCGGCCTGGTGGTCCTCGTCTGCTTCTACTTCCTCTCCGCCTCCGTGCAGAACCTGCGCTCCTTCCTGACGACTCTGGTCCTCGCCGGCTTCGTCGCCTTCGGGATCCACGAGCTGCGCAAGCAAACGAGCGAGGAATTTCCCGACGCCGCGCTAGACGATTACTTCGGCGGCGCCAAGGACCGGGTCGTCGACGCCGTGAAGAGCGCCGACATCGGCGAGCGGGTCTCGAAACTGCGCCTTCCGGAGGTGCGCAGGCCAGGCGGCGACGAGGGCGAGGGCGCCCCGGAGAGCGCCGCACCGCCGGCCGGCGACGAGGACAGCCGCCTGCACCGCCTCGAGCGCCTGGCCGACCTGCACGCGAAGGGCGTCCTGACCGACGAGGAGCTCGCCGCGGAGAAGGCCCGGATCCTGAGCGACAGCAATTCCTAGGGAGAGCCCGCCTCCGGGGTTGAACCGGAAACCTCTCGATTACAAATCGAGTGCTCTGCCAATTGAGCTAGGCGGGCGCGCAGATGAATGATTTTCCTTCTTCGCCGAATATAGAGAGGGTGATCGATAGCGTGGGAACGGACACCGTCACTTTCAGGTATCTGCAATCGGGCGAAGGCAGCGTTCTAACCGACGCTATTCGCGCCGCCTACGGCGATACCTACGACGTGCGCTGGGTCTACGACGAGGCCGAGGTCGAGTCCCGCCTGTCAACCGGGGCCTACGTCTCCTGGGTGGCCGAGTCGGCAGAGGGCGAGCTGCTCTGCCACGAGGGGATGAGCCTGGCGGCCGCGGGCGACGCGGTCGGCCATTCGGGCCAGGCGGTGACGATGCCCTCGGCAAGGGGCCAGCACCTCTTCACGCGGACCAAGCAGCACCTGATGGACTGGGCACGAGAGCGCGGCCTGGCGGGGATGTACAGCGAGGCGACCGCGGCCCACCCCTACAGCCAGCGCGCCAACCTCGAGCTTGGCGCCCACGAGACGGGATTCCTGCTCGGCTGGATCCCGGCGAGCGTCAGCAACGACGCGGCGCCCGACCAGCGGCCCCGCCGCCAGTCGGCAGCGCTCTTCTACACCAAGCTCAACGACGGCCACGAGCGCGAGGTCTACGCCCCGCTGCGCCACCAGGACATCATCAGGCAGACGCTGGAGCTGTGCGAGCTGCGGGGGACCCTCGCCGACCCGCCGGCAGGAGTCCAGATACCCGAGCGAACCGGCATGCACGTGGAGGTCGACGAGGACCACAACTTGGCCCTGCTGACCGCACACGAGCCCGGCGCCGACCTGGAGACCGTGGTTGCCGCCGAGCGCCACCACCTCTTCCACGGCAAGTGCCTCGACGCCATCTACCTGGACCTTCCCCTGGAGAACCCGGCAACCGCCCTGCTGGCCGATCACCTGGAGCGCCTGGGCGTCTCCTACGCCGGCGTCTTCCCCAACAACCGAACCGACGGCGACGTGCTGAGGATGCAGTCGCTTCACCGAGCGCGAATCACCGCTGACGACCTCTCGGTTGCCTCAGATCACGGCCGGGAGCTGCTCGACTACGTCGTTGCCGACCTTCCTGAGCCGAGATCACTCCCGTAGTAATCGGAATATCGTCCTTCGGCCTTGGCTAGATCGAGAAAGGACGCGTGGCTCAGAGACGAGATCATCCTCGCTCTCGACCTGTATCGACGGGAGGGACGTAACCCGACCGCCGATGCGGTCGCCGAGATCAGTCAGCAGCTGCGATCCATGCCGATCGAGCGGCAGCTCGCAGAGGACCCTCGATTCCGAAATCCGTCGGGAGTGCAACTGAAGGTCGCAAATCTCGTCGCTCTTGATCCGGCAACTGGAACCAAAGGGATGACGCGGGGCAGCAAGCTGGATGCCGCGGTATTCGACGCGTTCTGGCCAACGCCCGACCTCCTTGCAAGCGCTGCGGCCGCGATCAGGGCGAATCTCACGAGTCTTGGAGTGCCCGACGCCGAAGTCGAGGAGCTTGACGTCGCGGATGCGCCCGAGGGCCGCATCCTCACCCGGACGCATCGCGTCCGGGAGCGGAGCAGCAGGGTCGTCAAGAAGAGAAAGAGGGAAGCGCTGGAAAAGGAGGGACGACTTGCCTGCGAAGTATGCGATTTCGATTTCGCCGCCACATACGGAGCGCGAGGCGACGGATATATCGAGTGCCACCACGTCGTCCCGGTGCGTGATCTGCGGCCGGGCGCCCGCACTAAGACGGAAGACCTGGCGCTTCTCTGCTCGAATTGCCATGCCATGATCCACGTGCGCTCGCCTTGGCTCACGTTGGATCAGCTTCGAGGCATAGCGGAGCCGATGACTGCGAAAAGCACTTGAACACTTCCCGAGCAGGCAATTCGATCGCGGTCTATGGCGCCACCGGGTTCACCGGGGGGCTGATTGCCCGGGAGCTGAGGCGGCTAGGGGCCGACTTCCTGATCGCAGGCCGGGATCGGGGGAAGCTGGAGGCGCTTTCGGATGAGCTGGGGGGCGTGCCCTTCGAGGCTGTTCCGGTTGATGACCCTGCTGGGCTGCGGGAGATGCTGGAGGGCTGCTCCGTCGTGGTGGCTTGCGCAGGGCCGTTCTCTCTCTACGGCGAGCCGGTCGTAGCCGCGGCTGCCGAGACCGGGACCCACTATCTCGACACGACTGGGGAGCAGGCGTTCATGCGGATGGTCTTCGACCGCTACGGCGAGAGGGCGGCTGCGACTGGGGCTGCCTTGGTCTCCGGGATGGGCTTCGACTACCTGCCCGGCGACCTGATCGCGGCGCTTACCGCGGCTGGGATGGGGCCGCTGGAGGAGATCGTCGTTGCTTACTGCGTACACGGGTTTGCGCCCACGCATGGAACGGCGCTCTCGGGGCTCGAGATCATGCGGGGCGGCGACGTCGTCTGGTCCGACGGCGATTCGCGGCCGGCGCCGCGGAGCGCCGATGGGGGTCGCTGGCGCTTTCCCGGCCCGATCGGCGAGCAGCGGATGCTGCGCTATCCCGCCGGCGAGCAGGTCACGGTGCCGCGGCACGTCGATACCGCCCGAGTGCGGACGCTGCTCAACGGCATGGTCGTGCCGCCTCGGTTGATGCCGTTGGCCGTCGCCTCCTCCCCCCTGCTCGGGCTGGCGATGCGCACGCCGCTGCGCGGCGCGATGGGCGCGCTGATCCGGCGCCTGCCTGCGGCCCCGAGCGAAGAGGACCGTAAGAAGGCTCGATTCACGATCAGCTGCGAGGCGCGGGGCAAATCAGGCGCTCGGCGCGGCACCGTTCGCGGCGGTGACGTCTACGGCCTCACCGCGGTCAGCCTCGCGCACGGGGCAACGCTCTGCGCCGACCCCGCTTACGACCGCAGAGGCGCCCTGGCCCCTGCGCAGGCTTTCGATCCTGCCTCTTTCTTCGCCGCGCTGGCGGACTTCGGCGTCTCGACCGAGGTCGAGCCACGATGAGGCGTCAGCTCACGATCCTGGCCCTGGCGGGGGTCGCCACCGTCGCGCTCTCGTTGGCCGCTCTCTCCCTGGGCGCCACCGGCTCGATTCTGCTGGTCTCCGAGCCCAACGACCCGAACGCGCCCAGCCGCCCTACCGAGCACTTCAATCCGGCGATCTCGGCCGACGGCAACTTCGTCGCCTACGTCGGCACCGTCGGTAGCGCCCCCGACCCCGCCGGCAGCGGCGGCCCAGGGCCAACCGGCACCGGCATCTTCCTGCGCGATATGAGCGGCGGGACGACCGCAGTCGACGTCCCATTCGGCGCCAGCGAACAGGGACTCGGCTTCGAGGCAGGCGCGCCCTCGCTCTCGGGCGACGGGCGCTTCCTGGCGTTCGCCTCGGAGGACCCGGATCTAAGCAGCGAAGACCGCGACAGCTCGACCACGCCCGCCGGCGACACCTTCCCCGTGCGCGACATCTTCGTATACGACCGGCTCAACGGCCAGGTGAGACTCGCCTCGCGGAGCGACGGACGGCGAGGGACCGGCGGCAACGAGGGCTCCAGCAACCCGTCGATCTCTGCGGACGGCCGCTACGTCGCCTTCCAGACCAACGCGACGAATATCCTCCGTGGCAGCTTCGGTGGCGTCTTCGTTCGCGATCTCGGTACGAGCGCCACGGTGCCGGTGGCCCGTGTCAGCTACCGCGCCGGCGGCCGCTTCGACGGGGGCTACACGCCGTCGATCTCGGCCCACGGGCGCTGGGTCGCCTTCCTCACCGTCGCCCGCCTCCGGCACGGACACGCGCTCGAGGTGGCGGTGCGGGACATGAAGGAGAGACGCACGTTCTTCGTCTCACGCGCAGGGGGGCGCGACGGTCCGCTAGGGAACGGTGATTGCAAGCTGCCCGCGATCTCCGCCAACGGCCGCTACGTCGCCTTCGCCAGCGAGGCGGCAAACCTCAGCGCGATCGACAAAGGCAGCATCGAAGACGTCTTCGTCCGCGACCTGAAGACGCGCCGCACGGTCCTCGTCTCGAGGGCCAACGGCAAACGGGGTGCGGCGGGGGACGGCGACTCCTCGAACCCCTCGATCTCGGCCAACGGCCGCTACGTCGCCTTCGAGTCAGAGGCGGGCAATCTCGGCCCAGACGCCAACGGTGAGGATCCGGACGTCTTCGTCCGCGACATGCGCAGCGGCCGCCTAACCCTCGTCTCCCGCGCAGGCGGTGGCGGCGCTGCCTCGAACGCCCCCTCCGCCAACCCCTCGATCTCGGCCAGCGGCCGCTTCATCGCCTTCGAGTCGCGCGGCTCGAACCTGAATCCAGCCGACAGGCTGCACTTCACCAGCGTCTTCCGCTATCAGCTGCTGCCCTGAGGCCATCCGGCCGGCACATATCGGCGTCCTCGGTCGCTCGCGTGCAGAGCACGCCACGCTCCCTGCGTCCTTGATCTGCTTGGCCGGTTGGCCTCAGGCGGGTACCTCGCGCGAGTCGAGGTGGGCTGCGACCTTGCGCTTTACGCGCTGCAGGGCGTTGTCGACGGTCTTGGTGTCGCACTCGAGGCGCTCTGCCGTCGCCTCGTAGGAGTGGCCGTCGAGGTAGAGCGAGAGGACCCGGCTCTCGAGGTCGGAGAGGACGCCCGAGCTGCCCGAGAGGCAGGAGACGAGGCTCTCCAGCTCTTCGCTGGCGATCACCTGGTTGACCGGGTCGGCGACGCTGGGCCCAGGCAGGATCTCGTCGAGCGTGGTGTCGGAGTCGCCAGCCGCAGCCGGCGTCTGGCTGAAGGAGACGTACTGGTTGAGCGGGGTGTGCTTGTTGCGGGTCGCCGTCTTCACCGCGGTGATGATCTGGCGGGTGATGCAGAGCTCGGCAAAGCTGCGGAAGCTCGACTCGCGGTCGCTGCGATAGTCGCGAATCGCCTTGTAGAGGCCGAGCAGGCCTTCCTGGATCAGGTCGTCGCTCTCTCCCCCGAGGAGGAAGTAGGACGAGGCCTTGAGGCGGACGAAGCCGCGGTAACGGCGCACGATCGAGTCGTAGGCGTCGGTGCGGCCCTCCTTGGCAAGCGCGACCAGATAATGATCGTCAAGCTCAAGTTGAGGGTTGGAGTTTGGCCGGGTAGAGCCGTTGAAATGCCCGCTGGGGAGTCGCAGTTCCTGCGTTGGTGAGGAAAGAGCCACTGATCCTTCTCCTTTGAGATGAAGGGTCGTGGCGCCGATACCTCCCCTGGTGGCGCCCTATTGACGGATGGATCTCAGACTCAAGCTGAGGTTCACCCTTGTTGGCGCGGTAGCTTTACCGACCAGCGGAGTTCTGTCAACCCCAAATTGCGAATTTCTGCAAGCGCCGTTGCGGGTGCTACGGGAGCAGACGCTGCCGCGTCGCCTCGAAGAGCAGGGCCGCGGCGGCCGCGGAGACGTTGAGTGAGTCAATCTGGCCCGCCTGGGGTAGGGCGACAAGGCCGTCGCAGGCAGATGCGACCCGCGGGCGGATTCCTTTCCCCTCCCCGCCGAGGACGAGGACGGTTGGGCCGCTGAGATCGACCGCCCAAGGGGCGTCGCCCGCGCCGGCGTCGGCGCCCCAGATCCAAAAGCCCGCCTGCTTCGCCTCGGCCAGCCAGTCGGCGAGGTTGCGGACGTGGGCGACCTCGAGATGCTCGACCGCTCCAGCCGAGGTCTTGCAGACCACCGGGGTCACCTCGGCCGCTCGGCGCTCCGGCACGACGACGCCGGCGGCGCCGGCGAACTCGGCCGAGCGGCAGACGGCGCCGAGGTTGCGCGGGTCCTGAACCTGGTCGAGGGCGACGATCAGCGCATCAGGACGCCGCAGCAACGCCTTCGGGTCGCCATAGGGATAAGGATCGACCTCCGCCACGACGCCCTGGTGATCCGGCGACCCGCAAAGCCGCTCGAGCTCCACATCCGAGGCCTCAGGCACGCGCCAAACCCGCCGCACACGCCGCTTACCCCGCTCCGCCTCCTCGACGGGACGACGGCCATAGATGATCTGGCTCGCAGCCGAGTCGGTCACGATTTGCGCACGAGCTTGGCACCATCCGAGGAGTCCCGGACCTCCCAACCCAGCTCAGCCAGGCGGTCGCGAATCTCATCAGCTCGAGCAAAGTCCTTTGCCGCCCGAGCCGCGTCACGCTCCCGCAACAGACTCTCTGCCTCGACGTCGGTCTCAGCTCCCTTCTCCGGCTGGGTAAGGGTGCTGAGACCGACTAGCCCGAGCATCTCCCGCACCGCTTCCGGAGCTCCGGGAACCTCCCCCCGGTTCGCTTCAGCAACAAGCTCGAACACCTCGGCCATCGCCCTGGGGGTATTGAAGTCATCCGCCAGCGCGTCTCGAAAGCTGGCGAGGCGCGAGCCCGCGGAACCCT
>JBEVMR010000063.1:0-4491 GCA_040508545.1 Solirubrobacterales bacterium | reverse complement strand
GAGGAGTTCCTGGAGACCCCACCCCCGACGCTCCTCAGTCACCCGAGGCGGAAGCTTTCGGATCTGAGGCCGACCTGGACCTTGTAGCGCTTGCCACTGTCGCTGACGTCGTGCCGCTCGTCGGCGAGAATCGGTCGCTGGTGCGGCGTGGATTGGCCGAGGTGCGCAGGGCGCGGCGGCCGGGGATTCGGGCGCTGCTGGAGGCGGCGAAATGTGAGCCTACTCAGGTCGACGAGGGGGATCTGGCGTTCCGGTTGGCGCCGCGGATCAATGCTGCGGGGCGCCTATATCGGGCTGATGCGGGAGTTGAGCTGTTCCTGACCGACGACGAGGGGCGGGCGGCTGAGATCGCTGCTGAGCTGAGCCGGGCGAATGGCGAGAGGCGGGCCAGGGAGCGGGAGGTCGATGCTGCTGCTGAGGCTGCGCTTCGTGAGCTGCCGGAGGAGTTGCGTGAAGCGCGCGGCCTGGTGTTGGCTGGCGAGAGGTGGCATCCCGGGGTGATCGGGATCGTCGCTTCGCGGCTGGTCGAGCGGCATCATCGGCCCACGGTCGTCATCTCGCTCGACGGCGAGGGGGAGGGGCGAGGGTCGGGGCGCAGCATCCCCGGGTTCGATCTCCTCGGGGCGCTGGAGGCTTGTGCCGAGCACCTGAGTGGGTTTGGCGGCCACAAGGCTGCCGCGGGCTTGCAACTGAAGGCCGAGAACGTCGAGGCTTTCCGCGCTGCCTTTGCCGCCCACGCCAACTCTGTCCTTGGTCCCGAGGACCTTGGCCGCACCGAGCGGATCGATGCGACGGTCGGTGGCGCTGGGCTTGGCCTGGATCTCGCCGAGGAGCTCGAAAGGCTTGCTCCGTTTGGGATGGGCAACCCGGGGGTGCGGCTGCTGGTTCCGGCCGCGCGGGTGCGTGACGTGCGGGCGATGGGGGAAGGCAAGCACGCGCGGTTCAGCCTCCACAGCGGCTCCCACCGGGCGCTGGGCGTTGTTTTCGGGCGGTCGACGCTGGGCGTTGGGGAGGACGATCCGGTCGATGCCACGGTTCGGCTCGAGGTCAACCGCTGGAACGGGTCGGTTGAGCCGCGGCTGGTGCTGCGCGAGCTGTACCCGCGCGAGCCGTCGGCCGGGGAGGCCGATGCCGATGCGCTCTGGTGGGAGCGCTTCGAGCTCGAGCTGGCCGTCGATCCAGCCACCTGGCCCCCGGCGGGCCCAGAAGAGGACTCCGAGCCCGGTAGCCGGGAGGTGATGCGGCCGCGCAGCTCGCCGGCGGCCGTGATCGCCGAGCTTGCCTCGTGCGCAAGTGGGGGCGTGCTCGCGGTCGTCGCCAATCGCGAGCGCCGTTCAGCCCTGGCCGGCGCCGGTGTCGTTCTGGCTGACGCGGTTGCGCTGGAAGCGGATCCGGATCTCGCCGCCAGATTCGAACACGTCGTTCTCGTCGATCCGCCTGCCTTCGCTCACGTCGAGGCCCTGGCCGGTCGGGCAACATCCGGCCGTGGTTATGTCCACCTGGCCTGGGGCGACGCTGAGCACCGATTCGCGCTGGCGATGCTGGACGAGCAGCTCGCCCGCCGGGCGACGCTGATCACGCTCTACAGGGATCTGCGCGAGGCAGGCCAGGTGGGTGGGCCGGAGCTGCTGGCCGCCCTGCGGGGCAGCGGCCAGCACCCGCGCGGCCCCGAGAGCGCCGCTCGCTGCCTGCGGGTGCTGAGCGAGTTGGGCCTGGCCCACGGTTCGACTGCCGGAGGTGCGGGCAGTGTCAGCGTCGTATCCTCCGAGAAGACAGATCTGGAGCGCTCGGCGGCCTATGTGGCGTACGGCGCTCGTCACCAGGAGGGCCTGCGATACCTCGAACGACGGAAGAATCCCTAGAGCAGCGCGAACTTCTCGCCGACCTGTTTGCCGTGGTCGAGGAGTTCGACTCTGCCCCGGAGCACGACTCCGGATCCAACGGGGCCGGGACCGCGGTTGCGGTTGCGACGATCGACCGTGCCGCGCTGACGCGCGCTTTCGACTTCGCCTGCGACCGGCACGCCGATCAGCTGCGCCGGTCCGGCGACGAGTTCATCACCCACCCGGTCGGCGTCGCCCAGATCTGCGCCGGCATGCGGCTCGACACCGAGACGCTCTGCGCGGCGCTGCTGCACGACACGGTCGAGGACACCAGCGCCAGCCTGGAGGAGATCCGGGCCGAGTTCGGCGAGGAGATCGCCCAGCTGGTCGACGGCGTCACCAAGTTGACCGGGATGACCTTCGAGAGCCGCGACGAGCGGCAGGCCGAGAACTACCGCAAGATGATGGTGGCGATGGCCACCGACGTCAGGGTGATCCTGATCAAGCTGGCCGACCGTCTCCACAACATGCGCACGCTCGGCGCGCTGCCGAAGCAGAAGCAGATGCTGAAGTCGCGCGAGACGTTGGAGATCTACGCGCCGCTGGCCCACCGGCTCGGGATCCACGCGATCAAATGGGAGCTGGAGGACCTCGCCTTCGCCACCCTGCACCCGCGCAAGTACAAGGAGATCAAGCAGCTGGTCGCCCAGCAGCGCGACGAGCGCGAGGTCTACGTCAACGAGGCCGGCGAGTTCCTCGGCGAGGAGCTGCAGGCCGTCGGCATCGAGGCCGAGATCTCCGGCCGCGCCAAGCACTTCTACTCGATCTACACGAAGATGACCAAGAAGGGCCGCGAGTTCAACGAGATCTTCGACCTGACCGCGATGCGGGTGATCGTCGGCTCGGTCAAGGACTGCTACGGCGCGATCGGCGTCATCCACTCACTCTGGAAGCCGCTGCCCGGGCGCTTCAAGGACTTCGTCGCGATGCCGAAGGCCAACATGTACCAGGCGCTGCACACGACGGTGATCGGACCGGAAGGAAAGCCCCTGGAGATCCAGATCCGAACCGGCGAGATGCACAAGCTGGCCGAGTACGGGATCGCCGCCCACGTCGCCTACAAAGAGGGCGGCGCCAGTGACCCCCAGCGCGAGAAGATGACCTGGCTGCGTCAGCTTGTCGAGGCCGAGGGCGAGCAGGACCCGGCCGAGTTCCTCGAGTCGCTGAAGGTCGACCTGTTCGAGGACGAGGTCTTCGTCTTCACGCCGAAGGGCGAGGTGAAGAACCTCTCCGCCGGCTCGACCCCACTCGACTTCGCCTACGCGGTCCACACCGACGTCGGCCACCGCTGCGTCGGGGCGAAGGTCAACGGCTCGATCGTGCCGCTGCACTACCAGCTGCGCTCGGGCGACATCGTCGAGGTCCTGACCGCCAAGCAGAACCGCGGCCCCTCGCGCGACTGGCTCAAACTGGTGCGGACGAGCCGTGCCCGCAACAAGATCCGCGCCTTCTTCAAACAAGAACGGCGCGAGGACGCCGAGCAGAAGGGCCGCGAGGCACTCGAGGAGGCCCTGCGCAAGCGCGGCCTGCCGATGCAGAAGCTGGTGATGTCGCCGCTGCTGGCCCAGGTGATCAAGGAGATGGGCTTCCGCAAGGCGACCGAGTTCTACATCGCGCTCGGGCAGGGCAAGGTCTCGACCAAGGCCGTCGCCAACAAGCTGATGCAACGGCTCAAAGAGGGCGAGGCGGTCGAGGGCGAGCAGCCGATCGGCTTCGAGGGCGCCCGCGAGGACAAGGCACGGCGGACCAAGGACGCCTCCAACTACGGGATTCGCGTCAAGGGCGCCGACAACATCGCCGTACGCCTCGCCAAGTGCTGCCGCCCTGTCCCCGGCGACACGATCGCCGGCTACGTCTCGCTCGGCCGCGGCATCACCATCCACCGGGCCGACTGCAAGAACGTGAAGGCGCTGATGAAGTCGCCGGAACGCTTCGTCGAGGTCGCCTGGGAGGGTGAGAACGAGTCCTCCTATCGGGTCGAACTCCAGATCGACGCCTACGACCGGACCCGCCTGCTCGAGGACCTTTCCCGCACCTTCTCCGAGGCCGGGATCAACATCCTCGGCGCCAGCTGCATGACCAAGCACCCGATGGTGAAAAACCGCTTCGTGGTCGAGGTCGGCGACACCGAGCAGCTGCGCCACTGCGTGGGCCGGCTCCGCAACGTCGAGTCGGTCTTCGACGCCTACCGCGTCACCCCGACCGGGTAGTGACGGCGCCGCCGCTGCGGGCGATTCGCGGGCGCCCGTCGGTCAGCGTCGTGATCCCGTTCCGCGGCGACGCCCGCGATGCCGCCGGACTGGGCGCGTCGCTGGAGACGGGGCCCTTCGACGGTGCCGGCGAGGTGATCGTCGCCGACAACAGCGACGACGGCGCCGCCGTCGGCCTCCCGCCGCCGGTCCTGGTCGTCCCGGCGCGTACCGAGCGCTCCTCTTACCACGCGCGAAACGCCGGCGCCGGCGCCGCTGCCGGTGACTGGCTGCTGTTCGTCGACGCCGACTGCGTGCCGCCGCCCGACCTCATCGGCCGCTACTTCGCCGAGCCGATCGGCGAGCGTTGCGGTGCCGTCGCCGGGGGGATCGTCGGTGTGGCCGACCAGGACTCGCTG
>JBEVMR010000036.1:0-9436 GCA_040508545.1 Solirubrobacterales bacterium | reverse complement strand
ACAAACACACTTACCGGCGAGGCACAATGCGATGAACCACTCACACCTCTCACAACACACTTCCGGCCGCACCCACCCTGCCGGGCGTAGGGCACGGCTCCTCACCGGCCTCACCGCGCTCCTCGCCCTCGCGGCCTTCGCCGCGTCGACGGCCCCACGCGCGGCGGCGATCAGCGACGCCGAAGAGCTGAGCCGCTTCGGCACCCCCGGCTCGGGCGCCGGCCAGTTGTTTGGCCCACGGGGAGTTGCCACCGATCTCGTCACCGGCCACGTCTTCGCCGCCGATCAGAGCAACAACCGCGTCAGCGAGTTCACGCCCTGGGGCAACTTCGTCAAGGCCTTCGGCTGGGACGTGGCGCCGGGAGCGGTGAACGAGCAGCAGGAAGTGCGGGTCAGAGCGGCAAGCGGGCAGTTCAAACTCACTTTCGGCGCTTCCACCACGACCGACCTCGCCTTCGACGCCCCGGGCTCCGCGGTGCAAGCCGCCCTGAACGCCCTGCCCTCGATCGGCGGCGCCGGCGGGGAAGTCAGCGTGCAAGCGGTCCCCGGCACCCCAGACGGCAAAACCCCTGCGATCTACGTGGTCGCCTTCAAAGGCTCCCTGGCCGCCACCAACGTCGCCGAGCTGACGATCGCCGACGGAGCGACGGCGCTCGGCGGCGGCGTGCCCTCGACCGTGTTCGAAGCGAGGACCCGCGTCGACGGCCACACGGCGACGGCTGGGCTCGAGTCCTGCACCGCCGAATCGGGCTGCAAGGCGGGCCTCAGCGGTCCCGGGGCGGGGCAGCTCGCCGGCGCTGCGGGGATGGCTGTGGACGCCGCCGGCAACATCTACGTGCGCGAAACGACTAACGGGGGCAACGGCAGGGTGCAGAAGTTCGACTCCGCCGGCCGCTTCCTGCTGATGTTCGGCGGCGAAGTCAACCAGACGACGAGCGAGAACCGCTGCACCAAAGCCCAACTCGAAGGCGGTGACGTGTGCGGCGTCGGCGTCCCCGGCGCCGGCAACGGCCAGTTCGGCGCCAGCTACAGCTCGGGCATCGCCCTGGGCGCGGGCGGCAAGCTCTTCGCCGGCGACATCGAACGGATCCAGCGCTTCAACCTCGAGGGCGAATGGGAGCTCTCGATCCCCACTGCCAAAACCGTCCATACCCTCGCGATCGCCCCCGGCGGCGGCGACTTCTACGCTGTCGTGGGCACTCCGGGTGGCAGCGAAGAAAACGTTCGCATCCTCGATGCCACCAGCGGCGCGGAAAAGGGGAAGCTCGAAGCGACCGAACTCAAAGACTCCAAAGGGCAAGGGGTCCCGGCGACCAAAGCGACCGAGGCCCCGATCGCAACCGATCCCGCCGGCAACCTCTTCGTCAAGAGAGCCAACCTCTCCCTCGCCGAGGGAGACGAGCCGGCGAGTCCCTTTCTGCAGTTCGACCCGACGGGCGAACAGACCTCGGAATTCGGCCGGACGCTACCGAGTTCCGGCCCCAACGATGGTCTCGGCACCAACGCGATCGGCGACCTCTACGTAGCCTCAAACGCCGCCGGCACGATCACGGCCTTCGGCCCGGCGCCGGTCAGCTTCGAAGCCCCGCCGCCTGTGCCGCCGGAGATCGACGCTCAGTTCGCCGCCTCGGTCGATCGCACGAGCGCCGTGCTCGGGGCGGAGATCAACCCCCACTTCTGGACCAACACCCGCTTCTACGTGCAGTACGGCACTGGCAAATGCTCTGAAGGGGGCTGTGAAGCGGAGAAACCGGTGCCGCCCGGGGCGATCCTCGCCACGCAAGTCACCGACGGCTCGGTGAAGAGCGCCGGGATCGCGATCGAAGGGCTGAAACCGGGAACCACCTACCACTACCGCTTCGTCGCCGAGAGCTCGGGCGGCGGGCCGGTGCGCGGGGTCGGCGGCGAAGTCGGCATCGATGGCGAGGAAAGCTCCTTCACCACCTACCCTGCTCCTGCTCCGCCGAAGACCGACTGCCCCAACCAGGGCTTCCGCACCGGCCCCTCGGCGCCGCTGCCCGACTGCCGCGCCTATGAGATGGTCAGCCCGGTCGACAAGAACAACGGCGACATCAAAGCCCTACTCGACGTCAGCGGCTTCACCACCGCCCTCAGCCAGAGCGCCCTGGACGGCGAGAAGCTCACCTACTCCTCCTACCGCGGCTTCGGCGACCCCGCCGCAGCCCCCTACACCAACCAGTACCTGGCCACTCGCGAGCAGGGCGTCGGCTGGTCGAGTGAGTCGCTCGCGCCGGCCCAGGTCTCCAGCCTCGGCGCCAACGCCTTCGAGAACCACTACAAAGCCTTCTCGGCCGACCTCTGCCAAAGCTGGCTGGTCGTGGCGGCAGAGCCGGTGCTCGACCCCGACGCTACCCCCGACTACAAACAGCTCTACCGGCGCGAGGGTTGTGGTGGCGGGGGCTACGAAGCGCTGATCGGGGTCGAACCGAACGCCGGCAAAGGGTCCTTCTTCCCGTTCTTGCAGGGGACCTCGACGGACGGTAAAGCCGCGATTTTCATGGTCAAAGACAAGCTGACCGAAGAAGGACCGAGCGGAATCTGGCAGGCCTACCACGCAAGCGAAGGCGGCCTGCACCTGGTCTGTGTCTTGCCGAGCGGCGCCCCGAGCGGCGGCAACTGTGCGGGCGGGACGAGCAGTATGGGCGGCGCGATAGACGGCCTGCCGCAACTCGAACGCCTCTCCAGCCTCACCAACGCGCTCTCCGCCGACGGAAACCGGGTCTACTGGACCGACTCGGCCGGCAGTGAGCAAGGCCCGGGCAAGGTCTACCTGCGGATCAACCCCGGCCAGGAGCAGAGCGAAGTCAGCGGCGGCGAATGCGCCGAACCCGAAAAAGCCTGCACGGTGAAAGTCTCAGAGACGAAAACCGCCCAGCCCTCACGCTTCCTTGGCGCCTCAACCGACGGCTCAAAGGCGCTCTTCGAAGTGACCGCGGGCACGCTCAAAGACGATCTATACCTCTTCGACGCCGAAACGGGGGCCTCGACGCTCCTCGCCGGTGAGTCCCAGGGCGTGGCGGGAGCGAGCGCGGACCTCTCGCGCATCTACTTCGCCTCGGCCGAAGCGCTGCCTGAAACCAGCGGCGCTACCGCGGGCAAACCGAACCTCTATCTCGACCAGGAAGGGACGAAGACCTTCGTCGCGACGCTCTCTGCGACCGACGTGGCACAGGGATCGGCGCCCTCCAACACCAATTCGTGGCTGATCTACCACGCCGCGAGGGCGACGCCCGACGGCAGCCGTCTTGCCTTCATCTCGAGCGAGAGCCTTAGCGGCTATGACAACACCGACCCGGTCACGGGCAAAGCCGCCTTCGAGATCTACCTATATGAAGCTGGGACGGCGGGGCCGGTGTGCGTCTCCTGCAACCCGAGCGGGGCGCGGCCGATGACCTTCATCCGGAACCGGAGCCTAGGAGTGCCCACCGCAGCCTGGCTGACCCTGGCAGAAAACTCCCTCTACTCCCCCCGCGTCCTCTCCCCTGACGGCAAACGCCTCTTCTTCAACAGCTATGACGCGCTCCTGCCCCGCGACACCAACGGCAAAGGCGACGTCTACCAGTGGCAGGCGGCCTCAGGGCAGAAAGCCTGCGATGAGAAAGGCGCAGAGCTCTACGTGCCGAGCTCGGGCGGCTGCCTCAGCCTGATCTCCTCGGGCCAAAGCCCCCAGGACTCAGAGCTGCTCGACACGAGCGCGAATGGCAACGACGCCTTCTTCACCACCAGCGCCAGCCTCCTGCCCCAGGACCCGGGCCTGATCGACATCTATGACGCGAGGGCAAACGGAGGCCTGCCGGCGCCACCACCACCGCCGGGCCCCTGCCAGGGCGAAGCCTGCCAGTTCGCGCCGCCGCCTCCCAACGATCCGACCCCCGGATCGGCCTCCTTCAAGGGAGCGGGCAATCCGAGCGCCGGCAAACCACGCCCGCGCTGTGGGAAAGGCAAGGCGCGGCGCAAAGGCCGCTGCGTGAGCAAGCGCAAGCGGGCAAAGCAAGGCGCTCAGCGCAAGCGAGCCAATGCCAACCGGAGGGCAGGCCGATGAGACGCCTCATAATGACTCTCACGATCACGGCCCTCTTCGCCCTCGCCCTGGCCCCGACGGCACAAGCAGCCGACTTCGGCTTCAAGGACTTCGAGGCCACCTTCACCAACGAAGACGGCTCACCCGCCACCCAGGCGGGCTCCCACCCCTTCGCCCAGACCGTCACCTTCGACGTCGAGACCGAAGAAGACCCCGAAACGGGCAAAGAGGTCCCCACCGGCGACGTCAAGAGGCTGCGCTTCTCGCTCCCGCCGGGGTTCATCGGCGCCCCGGTGGCGGTGCCGCGCTGCTCCACCGCCGACTTCCTCACGCTCGCCGGAGACGGCTACCCCGCCTGTCGCGACAACACCGCTGTGGGGGTGACCTGGGCTTCGATCAACGTACCCGGGGAACCCTTCACCGAGCCCGTCTATAACCTCGTCCCGCCACCGGGAGTGGCGGCGAAGATCGGCTTCTTCGCCAACCAGATCCCGATCACGGTCGAGGTCGGGGTAAACGGCGAGGCCCCCAACAACATCGAAGCGGCGCTGATGAACGTCCCCCAGGTGGTCGAGTTCTACGGCTCCTCGACTGAACTGTGGGGCATCCCCGCCGCTGAGGCCCACGACCCCTACCGGGGCAGGTGCCTCAAGATCACCCCGGTCGATGACTACGGCGAGCTGGTCTCAAACGGTGCTTGTGACACCGGCACCCCCGAGGTCCCCTTCCTCACTTTGCCGCGCTCTTGCACCGGGCCGCTCGTCACGGGCTATGAAGTGAGCTCCTGGCAAGAGCCCAACGCCGCCTCAGACAAAGGCAGCTTCTCCGCCCCCGGCATGAGCGGCTGCACGAAACTGGGCTTCAGCCCGACGATCGAGTCCAAGCCGACGACCGACCAGGCCGAGAGCGGCTCGGGGCTCGACCTCAGGGTCGAGTTCTCAGACGAAGGCCTGATGAACCCGACGGGCCTGGCCCAGTCGGACATCAAGAAGGCCGTGGTCGCCCTGCCCGAGGGGATGACGGTCAACCCCTCGGTGGCAGAAGGGCTCGACGTCTGCACGCCCGCGCAGCTGAAAGGGGAGACGCTCAAATCGGCCCCGGGGGAGGGCTGCCCCAACGCCTCCAAGCTCGGCACCGTGCAAGTCAAGACCCCCCTGGTCGAGGAAGCCGTCGACGGCGCGGTCTTCCAGGCCGCCCAAGACGACCCGGCGACGAGCCAACCGGGAGCCGAGAACCCCTTCGACTCCCTCCTAGCCATCTACATCGTCCTCAAGAACCCCACCTTGGGCGCCCTGGTCAAGCTGGCGGCCAAGGTCGAGCCAGACCCGAGGACCGGGCAGCTCGTGACCACCCTCGACGACAACCCCCAGGTCCCCTTCTCGAGCTTTGAGTTCCACTTCCGCGAAGGCGCCAGGGCTCCGCTCGTAACCCCGTCGCACTGCGGCAGCTATGAGACCAAGGCCGTCTTCACTCCTTGGGCGAACCCAAGCGAACCGCTGACCACGACCTCCTCCTTCGAGGTCACTTCCGGCGTCGGAGGAGGGCCCTGCCCGCCGGGCGGCGTGCCGCCCTTCCACCCCCACTTCGAAGCCGGAGCGGTCAACAACAACGCCGGCTCCTACAGCCCCTTCAACATGCGCCTGATAAGGCAAGACGGAGAACAGGACATGACCAAGTTCTCCTCGATCCTGCCCCCGGGCCAATTGGGCTCCTTGAAAGGCGTGGGCAAATGCCCCGACGCAGCAGTCGCGATCGCCAAGGCGAAGACCGGACGCCAAGAGCAGGCAAGCCCCAGCTGCCCCGCCAGCTCCTACATCGGCCGCACCAACGCAGGTGCGGGAGTCGGCGGAGCCCTCACCTACGCCGGCGGCCAGGTCTACCTAGCCGGCCCATATAAGGGCGCGCCCTTGAGCGTGATCTCGATCACCCCGGCTGTTGCCGGCCCCTTCGACGCGGGAACGGTAGTGGTCCGCCTCGGCTTGGACTTGAACCCGAAAACCGCGGAAGTCGAAGTAGACGGCGCCGCATCGGACCCGATTCCCCACATCCTCAAGGGCATCGTCTTGAAGGTCAGGGACCTGCGCGTCTACGTCGATCGGCCCAACTTCACCTTGAACCCGACCTCATGCGATGAATCGAGCGTCAAAGCGACGCTGTTCGGAAGCTACCTCGACGTCTTCAGCCCAACTGATGACGTCCCGGCTGACCTTTCAACCCGCTACCAGGCAGCCAACTGCCTGAACCTCGGCTTCAAGCCCAAGCTCGACTTCAAGCTCAAAGGCGGCACCAAGCGAGGCGGGCACCCAGGCCTGACCGCCACCTACACGCCAAGAGCGGGCGACGCCAATGTCAAAGGCCTCGTCGTCAGATTGCCGAGATCCGCCTTCCTCGACCAGGGCCATATCCGCACGATCTGCACCCGCGTTCAGTTCGCCGCAAATGCCTGCCCCAAAGGGGCGCAGTACGGGTTCATCAAGGCCTTTACGCCATTGCTCGACGAGCCGCTCGCAGGCCCCGTCTACCTCAGATCCTCAAACCACAAGCTGCCCGACCTCGTCTTCGACCTGCACGGACTGGTCGACGTCGAGGTCGCGACCAGGATCGACTCCTTCAAGGGAGGGATCAGGGCCAAAGTCGAATCAGCACCGGATGCTCCGCTCTCCAAAGTCGTCTTGCAGATGCAGGGCGCCAAGAAGGGCCTGATCGTCAACAGCAGAAACCTCTGCGGGGCGAAGTCGAAGGCGAACGTCGAATTCAGCGCCCACAACGGCAAGCAGCTCACCGCCAAGCCGGTGATGCGGGCGGATGGGTGTGGGGGGAAGCGGAAGCGGTAGGGCTAGGCGCCGTAGGGTCCCTGCGAAGCGGTGCTGGATCCCCAACCTATGTCCTCTGATGTGGTCATAGATACCACGTGCGTATCTTGACAAATACGAACTGACGTGTTTGTATTGGCCGGTGGCTTCGGCTAAGAACGCAGCCGGTATGGAGATGGCGACCCGTGAGCCGCGCGGGTCGCGGCGGAGGCCGGATGTGGAGCCGCCGAAGGTCGAGCGGATCCCGCCTCGGTCTGGCCTCTCGCGTGCTGAGGTGATCGCCAACCAGCGCCGGCGGATCTTCGACGGTATGGCGGCCGCTCTCGCCTACCACGGCTACGAGGACACGAAGATCACCGACGTGGTCGAACTCGCCGGCCTCTCTCGCGCCACGTTCTATGAGCGCTTCGAGAGCAAGGAGGCCTGCTTTGCCGCCGCCTACGAAGACGGCGTCGAGCGCCTGGCCGGCGCGGTTGAGGGGGCTGCGACAGGCAGGGAAGGCTGGGACGACCAGGTGTCGGCGGGTCTGCGGGCGGGCCTCGAGTTCCTGGCAGCCGACCCAGCATTTGCCCATCTCCTTCTGGTCGAGTCGCTTGCAGCGGCACGCCCGGCCCGGCTGGAGCACGAGCGCTCGCTGGCGCGCCTGGCCGAAGCGCTGCGCCCGCCAGCCGCCCTGCCGGGCGGCGAGGTCATGCCCGAGGAGACATTGCGGCTGCTCGCGGGGGGGCTTGCGTCGCACGTCTCGGGGCGAGTGCTCGCCGGCGAAGCGGGGCGGCTTCCGCAGGACCACGATCTCCTGCTCGGCTTCCTGCTCGCGCCCACCCAGGCCGCCGATGCCCGGGTCGCCGCCGGCTGACGCCGAGCCGGATCGTTTCGAGCCGGGTCGGCTTCCAGAGCTACCGGCCGAGCTTGCGCTTTCGCAACTGCCCTCGGGGCGTCACGGCCTGCCGCGCTCGTTTGTCGCCCGCAACCAGCGCCTGCGCATCATCGCCGCGATGCTGCGTGTGTTGCCGCAACGTGGCTATGCCGAGTTGACGATTGGCGACCTGACCAAGGACGCGGGTGTCTCCCGGGCCACCTTCTACGGCCAGTTCGAGACCAAGGAAGAGTGCTTCCTGGTGACCTATGACGTCGCCGCCCAATGGATCTGCGAGCGGGTCGAGCGGGTCGTCTCGGCTGGGCCCGAGTGGCCCGAGGGCGCCCGCGCGGGCGTCGCGGAGGCGATGCGCCTGCTTGCCGCCAATCCCGATGTCGCCCACCTGCTCGCGGTCGAGGCCCTGCAAGCCGGGCCCGCCGCCAGGCGTCGTCGCCAGGGCTGCATCGAACACCTAGCCGAGGTATTGCGCGCCGGTCGCCCGGCGAATGCGGAGCTACCGGAGGAGCTGGAGGAGCTGCTGGTCGGGGGCACGCTCTCTCTCGTCGGCCGCTACGTGGACACGGGCCGTGTCGAGCAGCTGCCCGGCGCAACCGTCGATTTGATGGCGCTATACTTTTTGAAGTAAAGCCGGATCGGAATTCAGGTATTTAGCGAGCTGGCGAGTTAGCCCGAGTCCTAGGAGAGGCATGGCGCCCACGGATATCAAGCAGGTGGTTGAGGAGATCGAGCCCTTCGAGGCTTCGCAGGAGATCGAGGATGGCAGCGTCGTCCTGATCGACACCCGCGAGCCGCACGAGTACCAGGAGGCCCACCTTGAGAACGGCAAGCTGGTGCCGCCGGGGCTGCTCGCAGACGAGATCGCCGCCGCCGCGCCCGACAAGTCGGCCCGCACGATCCTCTACTGCCGCAGCGGCAACCGCTCCTACAAGGCAGCCGAGCAGTTGCAGGCGCTCGGCTACGAGGACGTCGCCTCGATGGCCGGCGGGATCCTCGCCTGGCAGGAGCAGGGGCTGCCCGTCGTCGCCGCCAGCGGCATGACCGCCGAGCAGCGCGACCGCTACTCGCGCCACACCCTGCTGCCCGAGGTCGGTGTCGACGGCCAGCTGAAGCTGCTGAACGCGAAGGTGCTGCTGCTCGGCGCCGGCGGGCTCGGCGCGCCGACCGCGCTCTATCTCGCCGCGGCAGGGATCGGGACCATGGGCCTGGTCGACGACGACGTGGTCGACGCCTCGAACCTGCAGCGCCAGGTGATCCACAACACCGAACGGATCGGGATGCCGAAGACTGAGTCGGCGCGCATCTTCATCGAAGCGCTCAACCCCGACGTCAACGTGGTCGAGCACAACCTCCGCCTCAACTCCGGCAACATCCTCGAGCTGATCGAGGACTACGACGTGATCGTCGACGGCGCCGACAACTTCCCCACGCGCTACCTGCTCAACGACGCCTCGGTGCGGCTGCGCAAGCCGGTCGTCTCTGCCTCGATCCTCAGCTTCGACGGCCAGATCTCGACCTTCGTCCCCTTCGAGGGTCCCTGCTACCGCTGCCTCTACCCGACGCCGCCGCCGGCGGAGCTGGCGCCGAGCTGCTCGGCCAACGGCGTGCTCGGCGTGATGGCGGGGACGATGGGAACCCTGCAGGCGAACGAGGTGATCAAGCTGGTGCTCGGCGTCGGCGAGCCGCTGATCGGCCGCCTGCTCCTCT
>JBEVMR010000029.1:0-23314 GCA_040508545.1 Solirubrobacterales bacterium | reverse complement strand
GTCTAGGACCGCCGCGCTGGGAGTACGCGGGGCTCCGGTCGGGGGGCGAACGCCTCGTCGAACCGACCCGCGTCCAGCGGGTAGCCCTCGGGCACGGGAGAGAGTCGCGCCTGGTCCTGGGGTCGTCGCCATGCCCACACGCTAAGCGCCCCCTCGGCCCGTTCACATGGCCAGGAGTCGAAAATCCGCCGGCGTCCCCTAGACAGTGGGCGAAGGGGTGTCGATTGAGCTTTTGTCCCCAGGTATGGGGGACAAGCATCAATTGTCGCTGGCAACGGGTTCGTAGCCGGGCGCTTCGAGCCGTTCGATCTGCGGCAGGCGCCAGAGCAGGCTGGCGATCGTCAGGCCTACCGCCGCGCAGAGCAGCGCCAGGAACCACTCGGTCGCGCTCAGCAGCGTCATCTCGAAGAAATCGCGCACCGGCGCGGCCGCCAGGATCAGGGCGAAGAGGGCGCCGAGGCCGGCGACCATCGCCAGCATGTAGCTCTGGATCGCGATGTGCTCGCGGCCGGGTCCGCGCTCCAGCAGCAGCACGAAGGCAAGGCCGAGGACTATGAGCGTCGTCGTTGCCGCAGTGCGGCCGGCCTCCAGCGAGCCACCGAAGACGGTGTCGACGAGGAAGAAGCAGAGGATCGAGCCGAGCGCCGTTGCCAGCCCGGCCGGCACCGCAAACGCGGCAAGGGCACGCAGCAGGCGGCCGCGGTAGAGCGGCCCGTCCGAGGGTGCCAGGGCGAGGACGAAGGAAGGGATGCCGATCGTCAAAAAGACGGCGAGAGTGAGGTGGCGAGGGAGGAAGGGGAAGGCGAAGCCGGGCACGGCGACGAGCAGGATCAGCGCCGCCGCGTAGACCGACTTCGTCAAGTAGAGGCGGCCGAGGCGGTGGACGTTGCGGGCGATCCGCCGTCCCTCGGCGACCGCTTCCGGCAGCCGCGCGAACTCGTCCTCGAGCAGGACGATGTCGGCGACCCCCTTCGTCACCTGAGCGCCCGAGCCCATCGCCACCGCGAGCCGCGCCTGCTTCAGCGCCGGCACGTCATTGACGCCGTCGCCGATCATCGCCGTGTAGCGGCCTGACGCTCGCAGCGCCTCGACCAGCGCCTTCTTCTGCTCGGGCGCGATCCGGCAGAAGATCGTGTTGCGCTGGGCCGCGGCGGCGAGGCCCTCGGGGTCCTCCGGCAGCTCGGAGCCCTCGATCACCCCGGCGTCCGGCGGCACCCCGACGGCGTAGGCGACCGCGGTCACCGTCGCCCGCGCGTCGCCGGAGATCAGCTTCAGGTCGATCTCCTCCTCGCGGATGAAGGCGATCGTCTCGGCGGCGTCGGCGCGCAGCGTCTCCTCCAAGACGACGAGGGCGATCGGGGTCAGGCGCGGCGGAGGCGCGTGCTCGGGGTCGTCGGGAAGCGCCTCGCCCGCCTGAGCGAAGGCGACGACGCGCCGGCCCGCCGCGGTCTCCTCCTCGAGTTTTCGGGTCAGGCCCGGCGGCAGCTCCAGCGCGCCGCTCGCGGCGAGGATGTCGGGCGCGCCGAGCACGTAGCTGGTGCTGCCGAGGCGCAGCCCACTCCACTTCCACTTCGAGGAGAAGGGGACTTCGCCACCGACCCGGCCCGGCTGCGCGGGGAAGGCCTCGGCGACCGTCTCCAGCGTGCGGTTGCGGTCGCCGGCGCTTGCCGCGAAGCGCCCCAGCGCGGCCTGCGCTTCGTCCGGGTCGGTCCCGTCGGCCACCTGGATCCCGAGCAGGCGCAGCTGGCCGTCGGTCAGGGTGCCGGTCTTGTCGACGCAGATCGTGTCGACCGCGGCGAGGCTCTCGGTGGCGCTCATCTGCTGCACGAGCGTGTCCTTGCGCGCCAGCCGCACGGCGGCGACGGCGAAGGTGACGCTCATCAGCAGCACCAGCCCCTCGGGGATCAGGGTCACCAGGCCCGCGGTCGCCGTCTGCGCCGCCTCGACCAGGTCGGTGCCGCGCAGCTGGAAGGTGATCAGCAGCAGCGCCGCCAGCGGCGCCATCACCCAGGTGCAGGCGACGATCACCCGGTTGACCTCTGACTGCAGCGGCGAGGGCGGGTGGCGGAAGGCTTTCGCCTCGCCGGCGAGCTTGCCGGCGTAGCTCTCCTCGCGCACCGCGTCGACCAGGTAGCGGCCCGAGCCGGAGATGCAGAAGGCGCCGGAGAGCACCCGATCACCGACCTCCTTGCGGATCCCGTCGGCCTCGCCGGTCAGCAGCGACTCGTCGACGGTGAGGCCACGGCTGGAGACCATCTCGCCGTCGGCGACGAGCTGGTCGCCCGGCTCGATCGCGATCACGTCCCCGGGCACGATCTCCTCCGCCAGGAGGCTGACCGGCTCGCCGTCGCGTAGCGCCTTGGCGTGGGGCGCGACCAGCACCGCCAGCTCGTCCAGGGTCTTCTTCGCATTCAGCTCCTGGCGGATGCCGATGTAGGAGTTGACGATCGCGATGAAGCCGAAGACCGCGTCGGCGAACAGCCCCAGCGAGAGGATGAGGACGAAGAAGATGCCGATGATCGCGTTGAAGAGCGTGAAGACGTTGCCGGCGACGATGCTCGAGACCGAGCGCGAGGAGGTATCCGCCGGCGAACCGAGCTTGCGCAGGCGCTTGGCCGCCTCGGCGCTCGAGAGGCCGCGCTCGGCTGCTTCGGGGGTCTCGGTGGGGGAGGCGGCCTTAGAGGGCATGGGGACATTCAATAGGGTTCCCGGCGGATGGCTTTGAAACTCGGACTCAATCTCGGCTACTGGGGCATCGGGCCCGCCGGCGATGATGCGCTCGAGGTCGTCCAGGCGGCCGAGGCCGCCGGCTACGAGTCGGTTTGGGCGGCGGAGTCCTACGGCTCCGACGTGGTCAGCGTGCTCGCCTGGCTGGCGCCGCAGACCAAGACGATCAATCTGGGGGCCGCGATCCTGCAGGTGCCGGCGCGCCCGCCGGCCGCCGCGGCGATGGCCGGGGCGACGATCGACAAGCTCTCCGGCGGCCGCTTCCTCTTCGGCTTCGGCCCCTCGGGCCCGCAGGTCTCCGAAGGCTGGTACGGCGTCCCCTACTCGAAGCCCTGGGGCCGCACCCGCGAGTACATCGAAGTCGTGCGCGAGATCGTCGCCCGCGAGGGCAAGATCGACCACCAGGGCGAGCATTACCAACTGCCCCTGCCGGGTGGCGAGGGCAAGCCGCTGAAGCTCAACTTCCACCCCGAGCGGACCAACATCCCCGTCTTCGTCGGCGCGATCGGGCGCAAATCGGTCGAGATGGCGGCAGAGATCTGCGACGGCTGGATCCCGATCTTCTTCAGCGTCGACGCCTTCCAGGAGACCTGGGGCGAGCATCTCGAGGCGGGCTTCGCCAAGGGCGGGCGGCAGCGCTCCGACCTCGAGGTCAGCCCGTCCCTGCAGGTCGCGATCGACGGCGACCTCGAGGCGGCGAAGAACGTGGTCAAGGCTGGGCTCGTCCTCTACTTCGGCGGCATGGGCAGCCGCAAGACCAACTTCTACGTCGACCTCGCCCACCGCTTCGGCTTCGGCGACGTCGCCGACGAGGTCCAGCGTCGCTACCAGGAGGGCGACAAAGGCGGTGCCTTCGAGGCGATGCCCGACGAGATCGTCGAAGCGACCTCGCTTGTCGGCAGCGAGGCGGAAGTGGCGGAGCGGGTCGAGCGCTTCCGCGGCGCCGGCATCGACCGCCTGATCGTCTCACCGGTCCACGTCGAGCGCGAGCAACAACTCCACACGTTGACCCGGTTGGCGTCACTGGCGGGCGTCGAAGCACCGGCCTAGCTGCTTGTCATAAGGTCCCCCGCCGCATGAACCTGTTGATGACGTCATGAAGATCGGAGTGCCGAAAGAGACCGCCGAGGGGGAGCGCCGTGTCGCGCTCGTCCCCGACATCGTCAAATCGCTGAAGAAGAACGAGCACGTCGACGTGCTCGTCGAGCGCGGCGCCGGCGATGCTGCCGGCCACCCCGACTCCCAGTACGAGGATGCGGGCGCCGACGTCGTCGACGCCGAGGTTACGTGGGGCGCCGACGTCGTCCTTCGCGTCGCCGCCCCTACCGCCGAGCAGATCGGCAAGCTCAACTCCAACCAGGTGCTGATCGGCCACCTCTCGCCCTGGACCGCGGCCGAGACCAACAAGGCGCTTGCCGGCTCCGGCGCGACCAGCTTCGCGATGGAGGCGATTCCGCGGACGACGCGCGCCCAGGCGATGGACGCGCTCTCCTCGCAGGCCGCCGCCGCCGGCTACGCGGCGATGCTGATCGCCGCCCGCGAGTCGGGCCGCTTCTTCGGCATGATGACCACGGCCGCCGGCACGGTGCCGCCGGCCAAGGTGCTGGTGCTGGGCGCCGGCGTCGCCGGGCTGCAGGCCGTCGCCACGGCGAAGCGCTTGGGGGCGATCGTCACCGGCTTCGACATCCGCCGCGCCGCCTGGGAGCAGATCGCTTCGCTTGGTGGTCGCCCGCTCGAGCTCGACTTCATCCCCGACGCCGAAGGCGAGGGTGGTTACGCCCGGCCGCTGACCGACGAGGAGAACGCCAAGGTCGTCGAGGCGCTCGGCGAGAACGCCGCCAAGCAGGACGTGATCGTCACCACCGCCGCGATCCCCGGCCGCCCGGCGCCGCTGCTGATCACCGCCGACGCCGTGCGCAACATGCAGCCCGGCTCGGTAATCGTCGACCTCGCCGCCGAGAGCGGCGGCAACTGCGAGCTGACCGAGGCCGGCCAGATCGTCGAGGAGGGCGGTGTCAGCGTCGTCGGCCCGAGCAACCTGGCCAGCGAGATGCCGGTCCCCGCGTCGCAGCTCTACGCCAAGAACCTGGAGAACCTGCTCGGTCTGCTGATCACCGAGGCGGGGGCGCTCAACGTCGACTTCGAGGACGACATCATCGCCGCCGCCTGCATCACCCACGGCGGCGAGATCCGCAACGAGAGGGCGGCCAAATGAGCTTGATGACCGAGATCACGATCTTCGTCCTCGCCGCCTTCGTCGGCTTCGAGGTGATCTCGAAGGTGCCGACGACGCTGCACACGCCGCTGATGTCGCAGACCAACGCGATCCACGGCATCGTCATGCTGGGCGGCCTGATCGTCGTCGGCTTCGCCGACGACGGGCTCGAGTACGTGATCGGCACGATCGCGATCGCCTTCGGCACGATCAACATCGTCGGCGGCTTCATGGTCACCGACCGCATGCTCGGCATGTTCTCCAAAAAGCCGAAGCCGAAGGTCAAGTCCACCTCCTCGGCTTCGCCTCCGGGGGCGGACGGGTCTAACGGGGGCTCTTCGTGATCTCCCAGGCCGTGTTCGAGCCCGGCGGCGACGCCGCGACGGCTCTCTACATAGTCGCCTTCTCGCTCTTCATCATCGGGGTGAAACGGGGTACGCACCCGACCTCGGCGAAGCAGGGCAACCTGATCGCCGCCGGCGGCATGGCGATCGCCGTCGTCACTACCTTGCTGTTGGATGGGGTTGGCAACTGGGGCCTGATCGCGCTCGGACTCGGCATCGGCACCGCCGTCGGCGTGGTCGCGTCGATCCGCGTGCAGATGACCGAGATGCCGCAGATGGTCGCCCTCTACAACGGCGTCGGCGGCGGCGCCGTGGCGCTGATCGCCTGGTCGGAGATCCGCCACGGGATCTCGCTGGGCGAGGAGATCCCGCTCGACGAGCTGATCCCGGTCCTCTTTGCCGGCGTCGTCGGCTCGGTCTCCTTCTGGGGCTCGAACATCGCCTTCGCAAAGCTCCAGGACCTGATCCCGACCAGGCCGCTTGCGGTGCCCGGCCAGCAGGTGATCAACGCCGTTCTGCTGATCGGCATCGTCGTCGCCTGCGTCAACCTGGCGATCAACAACGACGATCCCAGTCAGGCGATCTTCATCGGCGTCCTGATCGCCGCGGCGCTGCTCGGCAACCTGGTTGTGCTGCCGATCGGCGGTGCCGACATGCCGGTCGTGATCTCGCTGCTCAACGCCTTCACCGGCCTCTCCGCGGCGGCGGCCGGCTTCGCCCTCGACAACGTGGCGCTGATCGTCGCCGGCACCTTGGTCGGCTCCTCGGGAACGATCCTGACGATGGAGATGGCGACCGCGATGAACCGCTCGGTCGGCAACGTCCTTTTCGCCGGCTTCGGCGGCGCCCCCAGCGGTGGGGGCGGGGGTACCGGCGAGGAGCGACCGCATACCTCGATCGGCGCCCAAGACGCCGCGATCAAGCTCGCCTACGCCGACACCGTGACGATCGTCCCCGGCTATGGGCTTGCCGTCGCCCAGGCCCAGCACGCGATCAAGGAGGTCGCCGACGCGCTGGAGTCGCGCGGGGTAACCGTCAACTACGCGATCCACCCGGTCGCCGGCCGCATGCCCGGCCATATGAACGTCCTGCTCGCCGAGGCCGACGTGCCTTACGAGCAGCTGAAGGAGATGGAGGAGATCAACCCGGAAATGCCGCGCACCGACGTGGCCGTGATCGTCGGCGCCAACGACGTCACCAACCCGGCGGCGAAAAACGATCCCGACAGCCCGATCGCCGGCATGCCGATCATCGAAGTCTCCGAGGCCCAGCAGGTGATCGTGATCAAGCGCTCGCTCAGCCCGGGTTTCGCCGGCATCGACAACGACCTCTTCTACGAACCGAACACCTCGATGCTCTTCGCCGACGCCAAACAAGCGGCAAGCGACATAGCCGGCGAGATCGGCAACCTCTAGCGCCTCGGCGCTCCGCAGCGCCCGCGTCTCTCGCAAACTCGAAGTAACCCGCCTCCCCCGGGGGGTGAGTTTGGACGTGCCGTCACTTAGGCACCTATATGGACGCTCAAGCGGCAGCACGTCGACGAAAGGGGATGCGACGACAGGCGTACGCCAGGAGGGAGCTGGCGTTGGTGCGCCTGGCCGCTCGTCAGCACGGGGTGATTTCGCGGCAGCAGCTCCTCGATGCGGGTCTTGGCAGGCGGGCAATTGGTCGCAGGGTCGAAGCGGGTCGACTCCACTGCATCCATCGCTGTGTCTACGTGTTCGGCTGGCGTGAGCTCAGCTCGAAGGGCAAGTCAATGGCGGCCGTGCTCGCCTGCGGGGAGGGCGCGGTGCTCAGCCACCGGAGCGCCGCTGCGCTCTGGGGCTTGGCCAGAGCTGCGACTGGCCCGATCGACGTAACTGCGGCCCGAGGACGGCGACGGTTGGGAATCACGGTGCACGAGGGCAGCCTCGTTGGCGCCGAATGGACGCGGATCGCGGCCATACCCGTGACCTCTCTTGCCCGGACTCTGTTCGACCTGGCCGAAGTTCTCGACGGGAAGCAGCTGAGAAATGCCTTCGAAGAAGCCGACCGCATGCGGCTGCTCAGAGTCAGAGAGCTCGAGGCCGTCTGCGAACGAGGTCACGGGCGGAAGGCGCTGCGGCCAGTACGTCGGCTACTGGAGGACCTGCGATATCCCGCGGACACCCAATCGCCGCTCGAGGATCGCGTGCTCGACCTCTGCCAGGAGTACGACATCCCGCATCCAGTGACCGGCGCGGTGGTGCTCGGTCGCGAGGTAGATGCCTTCTGGCCCGATCACAAGCTGATGGTCGAGGCCGACAGCTGGGAGCACCACGGCCACCGGCAGCGTTTGAGCGCGACCGGGAGCGCGATGCGACCATGCAGGTCGAGGGGTATCGGGTGATCCGGCTCACGCATCGTCGGCTCGACCGTGAACCGGCCGCAGTCGCCAATCAGATTCGGCGCATGCTGTCTTCGGGCCGAGGTACGTCTTCGGACCGAGGTGATGGACGTGCTACCGCTTGAGCGTCCATATAGGTGCCTAAGTGACGGCACGTCCAGCGAGGCTGGACTGGGTTTGGCGAAGGGTGAGCGGGGGCAGGGGAGTGTGGAGTGGGTTGGGACCCTCGCTGTGGTGGCGATCCTCCTCGTGGGCTTGGTCGCCGCCGGGGTTCGGGTGCCGGGGACGGCGTTGGCGCGGGCGGTGGCCTCGCGGATGCTCTGCGCCGTCGCGATGGCTGATCGCTGCGGGGACGAACCGGCGCTGATCGCTGCCTATGGATCCGAGGTCGGGAAGCTGGTGCGGCGGCACATGCCGACGATCCTCTTCGAGCGAGGCTCGCGAGCGCTGCCGGTGGACTTCCGGCGCTGCCGGAGCAGCGATTGCGCCGATGGCTCGGCGCGGGGCCTGGTCGGCGAGAGCGACGCGGGGCTGCCGGTGACCGCTTTCGTCCACGTCATCGACTGCCGCGAGGCGGGGGAGGGCGATGAGAGCGGTGTCGCCGGCACCCCGGGTTCGATCGATGCGCCCGCGGCGGGGACGGCCGCCGCCCCGGACTGTTCCGGTGTCCGCGCGGGCAATCTCTACTTGCAGTACTGGACCTACTACCCCGACTCGGCCACCTTGCGCGGCGTCCCGATCGCCGAGGCGAAGGGCTTCCACGTGGACGATTGGGAGGGCGTGCAGATCCGCATCGGCCCGGACGGAGACATCGACCAGCGCGCCTCGTCGCACCATGGCTACAACCACATTCAGAGCCTCGCCAACGTCGGTTCCGACGCCGGCCTCGTGCCGCTCGCCGAGGCCGCCGAAGCGGTCGGCGCCCGCCCGCGCAACGGCTGGGGCCCCGAGACACGGCTCCTCGTCGTCTCGGGCGGCAGCCACGCGGGCAACGCGAACGGGCTCCTGCGGGTCGATCGCATCACGCCGGGCCGCCGTGTCCATCTGGTGCCACTCGAGCCGGTCGCCGAGGACGCGGGAGGCGGCTACCGCTTCGCCGTGAGCCCGCCGTGGCTCAAGGCGGTCTGGGGAGACCCCGAGGCCCCCGGGACCAGCTGAGGCGGAGGCGCTGCCCGCCGCCCCTACTTCGGCGGCATGCGCAGCGCGCCGTCGAGGCGGATCGTCTCGCCGTTCAGCATCGGGTTGGCGGCGATCTGCTCGACCAGTTGCGCGTACTCCTCGGGCCGGCCCAGCCGCGAGGGGTAGGGGATGCCCGCGCCAAGCGCCGTGCGAGCCTCCTCCGGCAGTGCCGCCAAAAGCGGCGTGTCGAAGAGGCCGGGAGCAATCGTCACCACCCGGACGCCGCGCGAGGCCATGTCGCGCGCGGCAGGCAGGGTCATGCCGACGATCCCTCCCTTCGAGGCCGCGTAGGCGATCTGGCCGATCTGGCCGTCGAAGGCGGCGATCGAGGCGGTGTTGACGCAGACGCCGCGCTGGCCCTCCGCGTCGGGCTCGTTCTCGCCCATCGCCGCTGCGGCCAGCCGCAGCACGTTGAAGGTCCCGATCAGGTTGACCTTGACCACGTTCGAGAAGAATTCGAGGTTGTGCGGCCCCCGCTTATGGGCGACGCGCTCGGCCCAGCCGATCCCGGCGCAGCAGACCGAGACACGCAGGCCATCCTCGCCCGCACCAGCCGTCTGCTCGACCGCCGCCGAGACCGCCGCCTCGTCGGTAACGTCGGCCTCGACGAAGCTCGCGCCGAGCTCAGCCGCCAGCGCCTCGCCCTTCTCCGCGTTGAGGTCGGCGATCACGACGTTTGCTCCCGCCGCGGCCAGCGTCCGCGCCGTCGCCTCGCCGAGCCCCGAGGCCCCACCGGCGATCAATACCCCTTTGTTTTCCAGACCCACAGCGCAGGTTTTATCGCTTAGTCACATCTTGCGCTCCGACCCCGCTAGGGTTGTTCGCATCGCCACCGAGGTGAGGGCACAGTCGAGCTCCAAGGCAGCGATTGCGGACCGGCTCGCGGCGGCGCGCAGGCGCACCTATGAGCTGATCGAGCCGCTCGACGACGGGCAGCTCAACCGCGTCTACTCGGCGATCCTCAGCCCACTCGCCTGGGACCTGGGCCACATCGCCAACTTCGAGGAGCTCTGGCTCGTGCAGACGATCGGCAAGCGCGAGCCCCTGCACGGCGAGCTCGGCCGTTTCTACGACGCGATCGAGAACCCGCGCAAGACCCGCGGCGAGCTGCCGATCCTGCGCGACGCCGAGCTGCGCGCCTACCTCGCCGACGTGCGCGAGCGCACGCTCGAAGTGCTCGACGAGGTGGAGGTTGGCGCCGATGTCGACGATCCCCTGCTGCGCGAAGGCTTCGTCTACGAGATGCTGCTCGCGCATGAGCAGCAGCACAACGAGACGATGCTGCAGCTCCTGCAGATGGTCGACGGTTATGAGCCCCTCCACGACTCCGACACAGGCCCCGCCGCGGCCCCCGCACCGCCCGGCCCGGAGATGGTCGCGATCGAAGGGGGCGAGTACGAGATCGGCGCTCCAAGCACCGGCTTTGCCTACGACAACGAGCGACCCCGCCACGGCCTCACGCTCGATCGGTTCGAGATCGACCGCAGTCCCGCCACCTTCGGCGCTTATCTCGCCTTCGTCGAGGAGACTGGCGCCGAGCCGCCGCTCTACTGCGAGCGCGACGGCGATGGCTGGGTCCGCACGGCGATGGGCCGCCGCGATCCGGTCGATCCAGCCCAGCCCGTGGTCCACGTCTCCTGGCACGAGGCCGACGCCTTCGCCCGCTGGGCCGGCAAGCGCCTGCCGACCGAGCAGGAGTGGGAGGCCGCCCGCGACCACCTGCACGCGGTCGGCCAGGCCTGGGAATGGACGTCCTCCGGCTTCCTTGCCTACCCCGGCTTCGAGGCCTTCCCCTACCGCGAGTACTCGGAGGTGTTCTTCGGCGACGAGTACAAGGTCCTCCGCGGCGGCTCCTGGGCGACCGATCGCGACGTGATGCGGCCCAGCTTCCGTAACTGGGACCTGCCGCAGCGGCGCCAGATCTTCGCCGGCTTCCGCTGCGCGAGGGACGCTGGGCGATGAACCCGGGCGCCGCCGCGGAGGCGATCGAGATCGAGGTGCGCCTGCGCGCCGACGGCGGCCTGGCGATGGCGCGCGACATCCGCCTCGGCCTCACCGCCAAGCCCAAGGAGCTGGCGCCCAAGTACTTCTACGACGAACGCGGCTCGCAGCTCTTCGAGCAGATCACCGAGCTCGAGGAGTACTACCCGACCCGCGCCGAGCGCGAGATCCTCGGCGAGCGCTCGGCCGAGATCGTCGCCGCGGCCGGCGAGCCCGGCACGCTGGTCGAGCTCGGCTCCGGCTCGGCAGCGAAGACGCGCCACCTGCTGAGCGCGATGCGGGATGCCGATTGCCTGGCCACCTACGTCCCGGTCGACATCTCCGAGGAGATCACCCACGAAACCGCCGAGCTGTTGGTCGAGGAGTACCCCGGCCTCGCCGTCCGTGGCCTGGTCTGCGACTTCGAGCACGACCTGGAGCGGATTCCAAGTGGCGGCGGCGGCCGCCTCGTCGCCTTCCTCGGCGGCACGATCGGCAACCTCTACCCGGACGCCCGCCGCGATTTCCTCGGCCGGATCGCCGCCCTGTTGGAGCCCGGGGACCGGATCCTGTTGGGCACCGACCTGGTCAAGGACTCGGCCCGGCTGGAGGCTGCCTACAACGACTCGCTGGGTGTCACGGCCGAGTTCAACAAGAACGTGCTCACCGTGCTGAACCGCGAGCTGGGGGGCGACTTCGACCTCGATCGCTTCGAGCACGTGGCCCGCTATGACGCCGGCGCGGCCCGGATGGACATCCGCCTACGCTCGCTCGCCGAGCAGACCGTGCGGCTCGACGGACTCGACCTGACCGTTCGGTTCGGCGCCGGCGAGGAGATGCGGACGGAGATATCCGCCAAGTTCACTCGCGAAGGGCTCGAAGGGATCTACCGCGAGGCGGGCCTGCGCCCCGACGGCTGGTTCACCGATGCCGCCGGGGATTACGCGTTGAGCTTGGCTTCGGTTTAAAGTCTCGGACCGTGGATACCCAGAGGAAGATCGAGGAGGACCAAATTGAGCCTTGACGTCTACCTCTACGGGGAGCGCGTCGGGACCCTGTTCCCCGCGGGAGACAACGACTACAGGCTTGCCTATGACCCCGATACGGTGGAGAGGGTCGGGCCCGGGAAAGCCCTGCTCAGCAACTCGTTGCCGGCTCGGCCCGAGCCATACAGCGCCGAAGCCACCCGCGCATACGTCGAGGGACTGCTGCCGGAAGGCGCGCGCCGCGCCAGGCTGGGCCGGGAGCTTGACCTCGACGCAGTCGACGGCTACCTGCTGCTCGCCGAGCTGGGTCAGGACTGCGCCGGCGCGGTCACCTTCCTTCCCGCAGGGGAGCCCCTGCGGACGCCCGAGCGCGATTCCCTCGCCTGGCTCAGCGACGACGAACTGGCCGAAGTGGTCAAGCCGCCCCCGCCCCGCCTCTTCAGTGACGAGCGCAAGCAGCGGATGCACTACGTCCTGCCCGGTCTCCGTCACAAGCTCGGCCTCGTCCGCGACGAGGCCGGCGGCCGCTGGGCATGGCCGGAGGCGGGCGCGCCGAGCACCCACGTGATCAAGCCCGAGACCGGCGAATACCCCGAATACGTCGCCAACGAGATGTTCTGCATGACCGTCTGCCGCCAGGTTGGCCTGCCCGTCGCGAAAGCGACGGTCGAGGAGATCGCGGGCCGCAGCTGCTTGGTCTCGCCGCGCTACGACCGGGTGGCCGGTGAGGGTGGCCGCGGGGTCGGCCGGCTGCACTGCGAGTCCTTTTGCCAGGCGCTGGGGATCCCGCCTGCCAGCGACGAGGAGAGCGAGGAGGGCGAAGCCCCCGGCTGGGCCGAAGTCCGCGGGCTGCTGAACGCGGTCAGCCGCCCCGACGAAATTGTCAACCTGCTCACCGCCGCCTTTTGCAACTACATCCTCGGCAACGGTGATGCCCACGGCAGGAACTTTGCCCTGCTCGACCGCGACAGGACGTCGCTCTCGAGCGTCGACAGGAAATGGCGCCTGGCGCCGCTTACCGACCTCACCTCGACCGTCGTCTACGACGACCCGATCCACCAAGGGTTGCTGATCTCCGAGGAGTACCAGGAAACGTCCTACCTGCTCGAACTGGCCGAAGTCTGCGAAGAATGCGAGTTCGACTTCGAAGTCATGCGCGGGTTGGCTGCGACGACGGCGACGCGGGTCGGCATGGCGGTCGAGACGATCGCGACGCGATCGAAGAAGGAAGGCTGGCACCGGCCGATCGTCGACAAAATCGTCGAACTCGCCGCCGATCGCTCCTTCGGATTAGGCGCCGAGGTGGAGTACTAAGGAGCGAGCGCCTCGATCGTCTCGCCCAGCGCATCAGGGGAAACGATCGGCGTCAGTATTGGGAGCGTTACTCCTCCCGCGACGAAGGCGTCTAGCCGCTCGCGCATCTGCTCCGGGGTACCGAAGATGAACATGTCCTCGATCAGCTCCCAGGGCGCCGCCGCGGCCGCGCCCTGGCGATCGCCGGCCTCCCAGGCGGCGACCATCGGGTCGATCTGCTCGCCGTAGCCGAGCCAGCGGTAGAAGGCGGCGTAGACGGGGACGGTGATGTAGGAGGAGAACATGAAGCGGGCCAGCGGCTCGACCGCCTCGCGCTCGCCTGGCAGGCAGAAGAAGCGGCAGAGCAGCTCGAAGCCCTGCGGCGCACCCTCGAGCTGGGCGGTTACCTTCGGCAGGCCGGCCAGCGGCAGGAAGTTGGTGAAGGCGCCGTCGGCGCGCTCCACGGCCAGCTCGAGCATCTTGCCGCGCAGCGCCGCGAGCACGATTGGCACCCGCTCGGCGGGCGCCGTCTCCAGCTTGAAGCCGCTCACGGTGCGCTCGCCGTCGAGCGCCGTCCGCAGGAACTCGACGGTCTCCCGCACCTTGCTCAGCGGCCGCTCGAAGGGGATCCCGTTCCAGCCTTCGACGATGCGGTCCGAGGAGGAGCCGATGCCGAGCACGAAGCGCCCGCCCGAGGCGTCGGCCAGCGCCGCCGCCTCCTGCGCGAGCAGTGCCGGGCCGCGCTGGAAGACGCCGACGACGCCGGTCCCCAGCCGTGGCCGCTCGGTCCAGGCGGCGCTGAGGGCGAGCGGGGTGAAGCCGTCAGGCCCGTTCGTCTCGCCGCTCCAAAGGTCGGTGTAGCCGGCTGCCTCGGCGCGCTTCACATGCTCCTCGTGCGCGTGCAGCGGGGTGCCGGGCAAGGGCAGCGTCAGTCCCCATCGTCCCATGGCGCGACCCTATAGCCTCCAGCCCTCGATGGGGGAGACCTCTCCGCAGAAGCCTGACCGCAACCTCGCGCTGGAGTTGGTGCGGGTGACCGAGGCGGGCGCGCTAGCCGCTGCCCGCTGGGTTGGCCGTGGCGACAAGATCGCCGCCGACCAGGCGGCGGTGGACGCGATGCGCTTCGTGCTCGACTCGGTCTCGATGGACGGCGTCGTCGTCATCGGCGAGGGGGAGAAGGACGAGGCGCCGATGCTCTACAACGGCGAGCAGATCGGCGACGGCAGCCCCCCAGTGGTCGACATCGCCGTTGACCCGCTGGAGGGGACGACGCTCTGCGCGCTCGGCATGCCCAGCGCCCTCTCCGTGATCGCACTGGCCGAGCGCGGCACGATGTTCGATCCCGGCCCCTGCGTCTACATGGAGAAGATGGCCGGCGGCGAGGAGATCGCCGACCTGCTCGACCTCGACCGGCCGCTGCCGGAGACGCTGAAGCTGATCGCCGAGCGCAAGGGCGGCAGCGTCGGCGACGTCACCGTCGTCATGCTCGACCGCCCACGACACAAAGACGCGATGGTGGAGGTGCGCGAGGCCGGTGGCCGGATCCGACTGATCACCGACGGCGACGTCTCCGCCGCCCTGCTCGCGGTCAGCGACCGCTCGCCCGTCGACCTGCTCTGGGGGATCGGCGGCACGCCCGAGGGCGTCCTCTCCGCCGCGGCGCTGAAGTCGATGGGCGGCCAGCTGCTCGGCCGCCTCTGGCCGCGCAACGACGAGGAGCGCAGCGCCGCGGTCGACGCCGGCTACGACCTCGACCGCATCCTCACAGCCGACGACCTCTGCTCCGGCGACGACGTCTTCTTCTCCGCCAGCGGCGTCACCGACGGCGACGTCCTCCAGGGCGTCCGCTACCGCGGCGCCGGCGCCAGCACCGAATCGCTGGTCATGCGCTCGCGCTCCGGCACGGTGCGCCGCGTGCACGCCCGCCACGATCGCGCCAAGCTGCGCGCCGTCATCGGCGAGCGCTACGGCTGAGTCGGCCGGCCGGCGTTCCGCGTTGGCTAGATTGGCCGCAGTCAACGAGGCAAGGAGCGCAGGATGGATGTAGGAGTCGCACTTCCGAACGCCGTGCCCGGCGCCACGGGGGATCAGATGACCGAGTGGGCGCGGCGGGCGGAGGCCCGCGGCTTCTCGACGCTGGGGACGATCGACCGGATCGTCTACGACAACTACGAGCCGCTGGTCGCGTTGGCGGCGGCGGCTGCGGTCACCGAGCGAATCGGCCTCTCGACGACCGTCCTGCTGGCGCCGCTGCGCACCAACACCGCCTTGCTGGCGAAGCAGGCGCACAGCGTCAATGCCCTCTCCGACGGGCGCCTCACCCTCGGCATCGGGCTCGGCGCCCGCGACGACGACTACGAGGCGAGCGGGGTCGAGCTGCGCGGCCGCGGCAAGCGCCTCGACGCGATGCTGGAGGAGATGAGGGAGATTTGGGCGGGGGACGAGGTAGGCCCCAAGATCGGGGGCGCTCCCCGGCTGATCGTCGGTGGTCACGCCGACCCCGCCTACGCTCGCGCCGCCCGCCTCGGCGACGGCTGGATCGCGGCCGGCTCGGGCCCCGACCAGGCCAGAGAGGGAGCCGAGAAGGCGAGGGCGGCCTGGCGCGACGCCGGCCGCGAGGGCGAGCCGCACATCATGGCGCTCGTCTACTTCTCGCTTGGCGAGCGCGCCGAGGAGGACGTGCGCGAGAACCTGATGGACTACTACGCCTGGCTCGGCGAGGACATCGCCAGGATGATCGGCGACAGCGCCGCCAAGGACGGGGGGAAGGTTGCCGAGTACGTCGCCGCCTATGAGGGGCTCGACTGCGACGAGCTGGTCTTCTGCCCCAGCTCCGCCGATCCGCAGCAGGTCGACCTGCTGGCCGACGCGGCTGGCCTCTAGTCCAGCAAGCCGACCTGGCGCAGAATCGAGACCGAGTCCGAGTAGACGTCCTTGCGCTTGACCAGCCCTTCTTCGAAGGGAATCGAGTCGATCCCGTCCCAGCTGATCGCGCGCCCGCTCGGCGCTGCCTCTATGTCTCCGCGCCGCATCGGGTTCGAGTGCGTCGCGGTCGCGGTCCACTCCTGCACGACCAAGCCCTCGCGCACGTAGAGCCGCCGCGTCTCGAACCGCAGGTCGGGCCAGCTCGCGAAGATCGAGGCGATGTGCGCGCGTACCTCCTCACCCATCGCCGACTCGCCGGCCGTGTGGTTGGCGAAGACCATGTCGGGCGCGTGCATCGCCACGATCGCGTCGAGGTCCTGCGCGCTCCAGGCGTCGTTGTAACGCCCGATCGTCTCGGTGAGGCTCTCGATCGAGTCGGCGTCGCTCACACCGCCACTCTAGTTTCGATCGCACGGGCCGGCAAGGTCGTGAGAAGCTGAGCGGATGGAGGGACCGACCAGCGCTGCTGTCAGCGCCGACGTCGCCGTCGTCGGCGCAGGGCTTTCGGGCTTGCGCGCCGCGCGCGCTCGCCGACGCCGGCCGCGAGGTAATCGTGCTCGAGGCGCGCGACCGGGTTGGCGGGCGGCTGCTCAACATGACGTTGGGCGACGGGGTCAGCGTCGACGTCGGCGGCCAGTGGGTCGGCTCAGACCACGTGCGGGTGCAGGGGCTTGCCTCCGAGCTCGGCATCGAGATCTTCCCCCAGCACGGCGCCGGCCGGAACCTGCTCGACCTCGAAGGCAAGCAGCGCCGCTACCGCGGCACGATCCCGCGCGTCGACCCGCGCGGCCTCTGGGACCTGTTCATCGTCCGCCGTCGTCTCCATCGGCTGGCGCAGATCGTCGGCGCGGAGGAGCCGTGGGCGGCCGAGCGTGCCGCCGAGCTCGACAGCGAAACGCTCGCCGAGTGGTGTGGGCGCAACGTGCGCAGCAAGATCGCCCGCGACTTGTTGGGCTTGGCCACGCGCACGGTCTGGGGCGAGGCGCCCGAGCAGCTGTCGATGCTCCACGTCCTCTTCTACGTCGCCGCCGCCGGCAGCTTCGACAAGCTGATCGACACCGAGGGCGGGGCGCAGCAGGACCGCCTCGACGGTGGCGCCCAACTGCTGCCCCTTGGCCTTGCCGAGTCGCTCGGCGACCGCGTGCGGCTCGGCGCCGCGGTGCGGCGGATCTCCGATCACGGCGACGGAGTCCGAATCACCGCCGACGGGGTCGAGGTCGATGCTGAGCGGGCGATCGTCGCCGTCCCCCCGGCGATCGCCTCCCGGATCGAGATCGACCCCCTGCCACCCGGCCGCCCCGAGCTGGCCGAGCGCCTGCGCCCCGGCGCCCTGACCAAGTGCATGGCGCTCTACGAGGAGCCGTTCTGGCGCGGCGACGGTCTGAGCGGCGAGGCGGTCACCGACACCGGCCCGGTTACGCTCACCTTCGACAGCTCACCCCGCGACGGCTCGGCCGGCGTGCTGCTCGGTTTCGTCGGCGGCCCGGAGGCACGCGAGCTGGCGGCGCTTCCTGCCGCCGAGCGCCGCGCCCCTGTTCTGGCCTGCTTCGAGCGCCTCTACGGCCCCCGTGCGGCGCAGCCCCTCGATTACGCCGAACAGACCTGGGCCGAGGAGGAGTTCTCCGGCGGCGGCCCGACCTCGAACTTCGGCCCGGGTGGCTGGACCGCATCCGGCCCGGTGTTGCGCGAGCCTGCCGGCCGCGTCCACTGGGCCGGCACCGAGACCGCGACGATATGGAGTGGATATATGGAGGGGGCGCTCGAGGCCGGGGATCGGGCTTCAGCAGAGGTGATGCTGGAAAGCGGCCGTGCGGTGGGTTAGGGTCGCCCTACCACTCAGCTTCCCCCACCAGAACGGAGTTCCCGCATGGCTTACGAGATGAAGATCCGTGGCACGCAGGACGAGGTGAAGGTCCGCAGCCCCTGGGCTGCCGCCCTGCTGCCGATCATCACCCTCGGCATCTACCACTTGGTCTGGTGGTACAAGATCAATCGCGAGCTGCGCGACTACGGCCAGGCCAAAGGCTATGACCTCGGCCAGAACCCCACGAACTCGGTGCTGGCGCTCTTTCCCGGCGGCCTCATCGTCGTCCCAGCGTTGATCACCTACTGGCGCGGCACGAAGCGCGTGATGGGGGCCTCGCGCCTGGCCGGCAAGGAGCCGCTCAACGGTTGGATCGCGATCATCCTCTACCTCCTGCTTGCCCCGGCGCTATGGGCCTACATCCAGGTCTCGCTCAACGACATCTGGCGGGAGGAAGCCGAAGCGCTGCCAGGCAACGAGCTGCCGCCGAGCTCCACGCTGAATCCCCAGCCGCTGCCGCCCGAGCAGCAGCAGGCACCGCCGCCGGACCAGCCGCAGTCCTAGGGCAGGAGCAGAGCGGCCTCAGCCGCCGCAGTCGGGCAAGCGCTTGGCCACCGACCCGTTCGGCATCACCGTGTTGCAGAGGGTGACGCCGGACGGGAAGGGCGGGCTGACTTTGGCGCCGGCGAGCACCGCTTCGCTCAGGTCGGCGCCGGAGAGCCGGGCCCGGCGCAAGTCGGCGCCAACCAGGTCGGCCGAGCCGAGCCGCGCGCCGCGCAGATCGGCGTGGCGCAGATCGGCTCGGGTCAGGTTGGCCTCGCGGACGTCGGCCTGGCGCAGGCTCGCCCGGCGCAGGTCAGCGCTGACCAGGTCGGCCAGGGTCATGTCGGCGCCGAAGAAGCGAGCGTCGCGGAAGTCGGTGTGGACCGCGGCAGCCCCGGCGAGGGACGTGTGCCGCAGGTCGGCGTGGCGCAGCGAGGCGAAGGAGAGGTTGCCGAAGGTGAGGTCGGCGTGGCGGAAGTCAGCATGCGGCAGCCGCCCGTAGGAGAGGAACGCGGCGGGCAGGTGGGCGCCGCTCAGGTCGGCGTGGTCGCAGACCGCCGAGGGCGCGACCGTGCACCCGCTCACGCGCGCGCCGGGCAGCGTCGGCGGCCTGCCGATCGCCGCAAGGACGGTGAACAGGGCGCTCTCGGGGGGGATGCTGATCGTCGGCCCGTCGTCGAGCGGCCGCGGCGACGGGCAGCTCTCGGAGCGGTGGCGCAGCCGGCCGCCGGGCATGATCGTGTTGCAGAAGCGGGCGCCGGAGAGCTGGGCGGCGCGCAGATCGGCCTTGTGCAGATCGGTGAGCGAGAGGTCCGCCCCGCGCAGGTCCGCCCCGCGCAGGTCTGCCCCGGCCGCGAGGGCGCCGGACAAGTTCGCCCCCCGCAGGTCGGTCGCGCGCAGGTCGGCCCCGGTGAGGTCGGCGACGAAGAGCGTCGCCCCCCGCAGGTTCGCCCCCGGCGCCTGCATCTCGGCGAGGCCGCCAAGCGTGAGGTCCGCTCCGCGCAGGTCAGCTCCATCCAGGCGGGTGTAGCCCGCCACGAGCGCGGCCGCCTTGGCCCGGCGCAGATCGGCGCCGCGCAGATCGGCGAAGGAGACGGTTGCCCCGGCCAGCGACGCGCCGGTCGCCCGCAGCGCCGGCAACTTCGCGTAGGGAAGCGTCGCTCCGGTCAGCTTCTGGTCCTCGAGCACCGCCCGCGGGCAGGTCACGAAGGGATCGAGGTTGCAACCGCCGACGCTGGCCCCGACCTCCACGGTGCCTTCGCCGAAGGCGAGCAGCACCGGGTAGAACGGGTTGCTCGGCGTCACCTCGACCGGCGCCGGCGCCGCGCCAGCCAATCCCGGCGCGGCGAGTACACCACACACAGCGACAGCGGCGATCGATATGAGAGCCCAATGGCGCCGCCGCATGCTTCGAGACTACCCAGAGTCCCGTCTATGAATCCCGCTCCCCCTCCGTACACTCGCGGGCATGGACCGCTCCCTGCTGACGCAAACCCTTGCCGCCGCCGGCGAGCCTTCCTACCGTGCGTCCCAAATATGGGAGTGGGTGGCACGTGGGGCGCACTCCTACGCGGAGATGACCAACCTGCCCGCGCCGTTGCGCGAGCGGCTCGAGCAGACCGTCCCGTTTTCGACCCTGGAGCTCCGCGCCGAGGCCAAGTCCGACGACGGCACGGTCAAGGCGCTCTTCCACACCACCGACGGGCGGCCGATCGAGGCGGTGCTGATGCGCTACCGCGACGGCAGGCGCTCGGTCTGCCTCTCCTCGCAATCGGGCTGCCCGCTCACCTGCACCTTCTGCGCCACCGGGCAGATGAAGTTCGGCCGCAACCTGACCGCCGACGAGATCCTCGACCAGGCGCTTCACTTCCGCCGCGCCGAAGCGATCGACCACGTCGTCTTCATGGGGATGGGCGAGCCGACGATGAACCTCGACGCTGTGCTCGGCGCCTGCGAACGGCTGCCCGACCTCGGCGTCACCAACCGGCGCACGGCGATCTCAACCGTCGGCTGGGTGCCGGGGATCGACCGCCTCGCCGAGTGCGCGATGCCAGTCAGCCTCGCGCTCTCCCTGCATGCCCCCAACGACGGGTTGCGCTCGCAGCTGATGCCCGTCAACGACCGCTATCCGCTCGCCGAGGTACTCGCGGCCTGCGAGCGTTACCACGCCCAGCGCCGCCGCAACAAGGTCTTCGTCGAGTACGTGATGCTGGACGGGGTCAACGATCTGCCCGAGCATGCGCGCGAGCTCGCCGCCCTGCTCGATCGCCGCACCTACAAGGTCAACCTGATCCCCTACAACCCGACCGGCGCTTACGACGGCTCCTCACCGGAGCGGATCGAGGTCTTCCGCGCGATCCTCGCCGAGCACGGGCTCTCCGCCACCGTCCGCCTCACCCGTGGCCGCGACATCGAGGCCGCCTGCGGCCAGCTCGCCGCTAGCGCGACGGCGAGCTGAGTCGACTCGATCGTGGCCGCGAGCGGCAGCCAGCTTCCGGTCGAACTGCCGGGCGGTGACGTCGGCCCGCTGCGCAAGATCCTCGGCCGGCTCGCGATCGCCCTCGGGCTGATCGTCTTCGTCGCTGCCGTCTCCTACGCCGGCCGCGGCGGCTACGCCGATCCCGAGGGCGGCGGGATGAGCGTGCTCGACGCCTTCTACTACTCGACGGTCAGCATCACCACCACCGGCTACGGCGACATCCGGCCGGTGTCGGAGGGGGCTCGGCTGGTCACCACGGTGCTCGTGACCCCGGCCCGCGTCCTCTTCCTGATCCTGCTCGTCGGCACCACGTTGGAGATACTTGCCGAACGCAGCAGGGAGGCCTATCGACTCGGACGCTGGAGGAAGCGCTTGAAGGACCACACGATCGTTTGCGGGTATGGCGTCAAGGGTCGCGCTGCCGTGCGCACCTTGCTCGACAAGGGGGTGCGGCCCGAGCAGATCGTCGCGATCGAGCCCAGCCCCGAGGGGCGTGCGCGGGCCACGGCCGACGGGCTCGCCGTCGTTGCCGGCAGCGCCGCGAGGCAGGACGTGCTGAGCGAGGCCGGCATCGAAAGCGCGTCGGCGCTTGTGGTCGCCCCCGATCGCGACGACACCGCGGTGCTGGTCACCTTGACCGCGCGCGAGCTGAACGCCGAGGCGACGATCGTCGCCGCCGTGCGCGAGGAGGAGAACGCCCACCTCCTGCACCAGGGTGGGGCCGACGCCGTGATCACCTCCTCCGGCGCCGCCGGCCGCTTGCTCGGGCTCTCGACCCAGACGCCCCAGGTGACGGAGTTGATGGAGGACCTGCTGACCGTCGGCGAGGGCCTCGACCTCGTCGAGCGCCGCGTCGGCCCTGGCGAGGGCGGGCCGAATCCGTTCCGGCCTGGGTCCGCGATCATGCTCGCGATCGTCCGCGACGGCGAGGTGATCCGCTTCGACGACGATCGCGCGGCCGAGCTGCGCGAGGGCGACCAGGTGCTCGAGCTGTTCAGCCACCGCAGCTGAGCGCGACGCAGCGGAGCGCGGGCAGCGACTGGCCGGTCAGCCAGCTAGCATCCGGAGAATGCCGGCAGAGACCGCCGTACCCGTCGCCAAACCGCAGCAGATGTCCGACAACCCGGTGCGGCGGGTGGCCGAAGATCTTCGTGCCGAGTGGCGGGGGAGGGGCAAGTACCCGCCTGGGCCGAGCGACTTCAGCCTCGCTCGCACCCACCAGATTGCCCACGACCCGCTACCGCTCCTGCTCTCCAACTACGAAGAGCACGGGCCGATCTTCAGCCTCCGGCTGCTCCACACCCGGGTCGTCTTCATGCTGGGGCCGGAGGCCAACAACTTCATCACCGTCGCCCATCCCGAGAACTTCCACTGGCGCGAGTCGAGCTTCGGCGACTTGATTCCGCTGCTCGGCGACGGCCTGCTGACGATCGACGACGACTACCACGACCGCGCTCGGGCGATCATGATGCCGGCCTTCCACCGCCGTCAGCTGACCGCGTCGGTCGACGCGATGGTGGTCGAGGCCGGGGCGGCGATCGCCGCGCTGCGCCCCGGCGCCGTCGCCGACGTCTACGACTGGATGCGCAACCTGGCGATGCGGATCGCGATGCGGGCGCTGCTCGGACTCGACCCGGACGAAGCCGGCAAGGGCGCCGCCGCGGCAGAGCACTTCGAGCGCGCGCTCGGCTTCTACGGCATCGACTACCCGCTGCGGCTGTTGCGCGGCCCGGGGTCGCCCTGGCGCAAGCTGAACGCCTCGCGAGCGGTCCTCGACGAGATCGTCTTCGGCGAGATCGCGCGACGGCGGGCGGCGCCCGACGACGAGCGCCAGGACATCCTCAGCCTGCTGCTCGGCGCCCGCGGCGAGGCGGGGGAGGCGTTCACCGATCGCGAGGTGCGCGACCAGGTGATGACCCTGATGTTCGCCGGCCACGACACCTCGACCTCGACCCTGACGTTCATGATGCACGAGCTGGCCCGCCATCCAGACGTGACCGAACGGCTCTGCGAGGAGCAGGACCGGGTGCTCGGCGGCGAGCCGCCGACGGTCGACCTGCTCGAGCAGATGCCCTACCTGGACATGGTCCTCGACGAGGTTCTGCGGCTCTACCCGCCCGCCTGGATCGGGCCGCGCCGCGCCGTCCGTGACTTCGAGTTCGGCGGCTACACCGTCCCCAAGCACGCCTACGTCAACTACTGCTCGTGGGCCAGCCACCGCATCCCCGAGGTCTTCCCGGACCCCGAGGCCTTCATCCCCGAGCGCTTCACGCGCGAGCGCAAGGCGGCGCTGCCGCGGGGGGCCTACGTGCCGTTCGGCGCCGGCCCGCGGATCTGCATCGGCAAGCGCTTCGGCCAGATCGAGGTGAAGATGGCGGCGACGATGCTGCTCCAGCGCCGCCGCCTCGACGCCCTCCCCGGCCGGGTCATGACCGTCCGCCAGATGCCGACCCTCTCGCCCAAGGGCGGCCTGC